>DASXTI010000230.1:0-26186 GCA_036505535.1 Thermoanaerobaculia bacterium | reverse complement strand
CTTCGAGAACGACCGGTTCTACTACCGGCTGCTGCACAACGAGACCGCCTTCGCCATCCAGCGACGACTCCAGTTTGCGGGTCTGCAGGCAGTCGTCTTGCCGATCCGCGTTCTCGAACCGAAGAAGAGACTCAAGAAGGCCTCCTAGCGGCGCCCTGCGCCGCCGTCGAGCCCGCTTGGCATCCTGATTGCTTGGGGAAGCCTCCCCGGCACTTCTCGTGTGTGCCGGAGGGAGGTTCCATGCAACCGTCCCGGTTTGCTGGTCCCGCGATCATCGCCGCGGCGGCTCTCGGCTTGCTCGCCTGCCACGAACACTCGGATACCACGACGGCTCCCGGCGCGATCGCCAACGTCTTCGTCGACGCGCCCGCCTCGGCCCGCTCCGGAGAGAGCTTCGACGTCACGATCCGAGTGACGAATGTAGGTGTCAACAACATCCACAACGCGCGGGTGAACGTCACGCTCGCCTCTCCCCTGACTGTCGGCTCGCTCGACGCGTCATCGGGCACGTCCGCGACTTTCAGCAATGGTGCTGCGGTCTCGACGGTGAACTGGACGCTGAACACGCTCGACTCCAACTCGCAGTCCTCGCTGCACATCAACACGCGGGGAGTTCTGCCGCCGGGGGAAGCGTCTCGGACGGTTCGGGTCGAGGGCTCACTGACGGCGGACAGGATTTCGCCGGGCGACGCCGTCGCGCACGCTGACGTACAACTGACACTCTAGCCGGAGTAAGCCGGCGCTATTCGGACCGCAGCGCGCGCGTCATCAGCCGGTCGACGGCCTCCCGGGGCGGAACCTCTTCATAGAGGACCTGGACCACTGCGTCCGCGATTGGCGCCTCGACGCCGGCGGCCGCGGCCAGCGTCGGCACCGCAAGGCATGTCCTCGCCCCCTCGGCGACCTCCGGCATTTCGACCAGCACCTCCGCAAGCCTGCGCCCGCGGCCGATCTGCTCGCCTAAAAACCGGTTGCGCGACTGCCGTCCCGTGCAGGTCAACATCAGATCGCCGATTCCGGCCAGGCCGTGAACCGTGCGGTCCTGTCCCCCCTTCGAGCGCACGATGCGGCCGATCTCGGCCAATCCGCGCGTGACCAGCGCCGCCAGCGTGTTGTGGCCGAACCCGAGACCGGAAATGACGCCGGCGGCGATTGCCACGACGTTCTTGAGCGCTCCGGCGAGCTCGACGCCCACCACGTCGCTGGAGCGGTAGAGGCGAAAGTCGGGACTCGACAGTGAAGACTGGAGGCCCTCCGCGAACGCCGCGTCGCCGGAGGCGATGACCGCAGCCGTCGGATCCCCTCTCGCCACGCCTTCCGCGAAGGTTGGGCCCGAGAGCGCCGCGACGGAGGACCCTGAGTATCGCTCGCCGATGATCTCCGTCATCCTCTTCAAGGTCTCGGGCTCGATCCCCTTGCACGTCGAGACGAAACGCAGCACCCGGCCGTCCGAAGCGGGCAGCCGCTGGAGCAGCGGCCGCAGAGACGCACAGGGCACGGAAATGAGGATCGTCTCCGCGAAGGCGAAGGCCTCGGGAAGGTTCACGCTCGCTCGAACCGACGGCGGAATTCGAAAGTCGACCAGGCGCCGCGGGTGCCGTCCGTCGGCCAGAATGCGCGCCGCCACTTCCGGGTCGCGTCCCCACAACATGACCTCGTGGCCGGAACGGGCGAACTCGATGGACAGAGCCGTTCCCCAGGACCCGGCGCCGAGGATCGCGACTCTCACTTCCGCCCCAGCTTGCGCTCCTGCCCGTGCGCGAGGCGCTTGAGGTTCTCCACGTGCTTGAGAACGATCAACACCGCCGTCGCGGCGGCCGCGAGCAGAGTCGGTTGTGGCGCACGAAACAGGATCCCGGCGAGCGGCGGCAGCAACACCATCGCGACGACCGAGCCGAGCGATACGTAGCGAGTGGCCGCGACGACCGAGACGAAGATCCCGACGCAGACGATCGTGGGCAGCGGCGCCAAGACGAGAAAGGCGCCCACCGCCGTGGCGACCCCCTTCCCGCCGCGAAAGCGGTAGTAGATGGGGAAGACGTGCCCCAGAATCGCGGCGAACCCGGCGGCGGCCGCGTACCACGGATCCGCCGTGGCCTGGCGCACGAGCAGGACGGCCGCGGACCCCTTCGCGACGTCGAGCGCGGCGACGAGGAGCCCGAGCGCCTTTCCATGCGCGCGCAAGACATTGCTCGCGCCGGCGTTCCCCGATCCTTCGGTACGGATGTCTCGCCCCGTGCGCCATCGGACGATCAGGATCGCAAAGGAAATCGAGCCGAGAAGGTAGCCGACGCAAACGAGAGCCGCCGCCATCACGTTCACGCGCCGACCTCCGGATGACGGACGCCGAGCTCCCATTGGCGCAGCGGTGTGTGGACGGCGCCGGCAGGATCGAGCCGGCTTCCGTACAGCACGCATGAACGCACGAGCCAGGGAGGAAACGGCCAGGCTTGCGCTTCCGTCCGAAACTTCTCCACGGGCTCTTTCGGCCAGGGATCGCGAACTCTCGCGAGGGTCACGTGAGGATGAAAGGCGCGATTCCGGAATGGAATGCCAAGCACTCGGGCTGCCGCGCCGGCCGCATCCGCAAGGCGGCGGAGGGACTCGAGCACGGCGGAGCCCTGGAAGCCGATGCCCAGGACCCGTGGCCGACCCCGCGGGGGAAACAGGACTGCGACGGTCTCCGTCAGCTCGCCCCCCGCCGCCGCCGGGAAGCTCGGGCTCATCGCGGCGGCGAAGTCGTCGGTCGTCTTGGCGTCGATCTCCCCCAGGAACGCCAGGGTCAGATGCCATGCCTCGGGCCGCGTCCAAGAGGCGCGCGGAAGGGTTGGTTTGAGCCGGGTGACGAGTTCGCGGGCGCTCTCGACCCATGGCGGATCGGCCGGCACGGCGAGGAATACCCTCACTCGGAGTCTCCCGCCAGATGCCTCCGCAACAGCTCCAGGGCGTGAACGGATGCCGCGCGGCGCACCGTCATGCGGTCGCCGACGAAGTGTCTCTTCTTCGTCAGACCGCCCCCGTCTCGCTCGGCCAGTCCGAAGAAGACGGTCCCAACCGGCTTCTCCGGCGAGCCGCCTTCCGGGCCGGCGATTCCGGTCACCGACACCGCGAGGTCGGCGTCGAACCGCTCGCGCGCGCCGCGAGCCATCTGCCGGGCCGCCTCGTCCGAGACCGCTCCGTACCGGCGGAGTGTCTCTTCTTCGACGCCGAGAAGGCTCTGCTTGACGGTGTTGGCATAGGAGACGAGCGACCCCAGAAAGTACGCGCTGGAGCCCGGCACATCCGTCAGCATCGAGGAGATCATCCCGCCCGTGCACGACTCCGCCAGCGCAATCGTCTTTCGGCGCTCGACCAAAAGCCGCCCGACGACTGCGGCGAGGTCTTCGGCGTCCTGGCCGAAGACCCGGTTTCCGAGGATCGCGCGGAAGTCGGCCTCCATTGCGGTCAGCCGCGCGCCGGCCTCCGCCGGTTGACCGCGAACGGCCAGATGAAGTTGAACCTCGCCGGGGGAAGCCAGGATCGTGACGGGATCGTCCTTCCACTTCGCGTAGATGGGGGCAATGAGCTCCTCGACGGCCGACTCGCCCATTCCCGCAATGCGAAGGACGCGTCTTCGGCCGATGATTCCGCGAGCGCGTTCCCGCAGGACCGGCAACACCCGGTCCTCGACGATCTCGCGCATCTCCGAAGGGACGCCGGGAAGAACCACGATCTCGCTGCCGTCCTTTTCGGCCCAGAAGCCCGGCGCCGTACCGCGCGGGTTCTCCAGAACCTTCGCCCCGGCGATGAAGTTGGCTTGCTTCTCGTTGCACGGGGGCATCGCGAAGCCGCGCCGCGCGAACCGCTGTCGCATCTTCTCGAGAAAGGCCTCGTCCCGCTGCAGAGCCGCACCGAGCCAGGCGGCGACCGCCTCGACCGTCACGTCGTCCGCCGTCGGGCCGAGGCCGCCCGTCGTGAAGAGAAGCTTCGCGGAGCGCGCCGCGTGATCCAGCTCTCCGCGGATGGCTTCGGGATCGTCGCCCACGATCGACTTGCGCACGACGGTCAACCCCACCTCTTCGAGCTGGGCCGTCAGCCACAGCGAGTTCGTGTCCTGACGAAGCGGCCCGAGCATCTCGGTGCCAATCGCGATGATGGCGGCGGCATCCGCCCGTGGTGCCCCGGTCATGATGTTCTCGGCGCCCCTCGCTCGGATGTTTCGGAGAGCCGCGCCCACTCTTCGACCAATGCGTCGATCTCTTCCTTGCGCGCGGTCCTCTGTTTCGCGAGCTCGTGGGCGGCCACGGGACCAAGGGTCAGCGCTTCCTCCCAGAGCCGTGCCTCGATCGCCTCGACCTCCGATTCGAGTGCGGTGATCTTCTCCTCCAGCGTCTTGATGCGGCGCCGCCGGCGGGAGGCCTCCTTCTCCTCGGCGGACTCCGCGCGCCGGGAGGGGCGGGGTCGCGACCCCGCGGCAGGCGTCGGAGCCGAGCGAGTCTCCTGAGGTTCCGGACGGCGCCGGCGCGCGGCCCGTGCTTGCGCGGTTTCCGAGTAGTTGCCGGCGAGCAGCAGCGCCCGCCCGTCTCTCAAGTCGATGACGCGCGTCGCCAGCCGGTCGATGAACGCTCGGTCGTGTGACACGAATACGATTGAGCCTTCGAACTCCTCGAGAGACTCCTCGAGGGCTTCGCGCGAATCGAGGTCGAGATGATTCGTCGGCTCATCCAGGAGAAGCAGATTGTGCCGCTGCCTCATGACGATGGCGAGGGTCAGCCTTCCTTTCTCGCCGCCGGATAGGCCCTCGATGCGAGAGAAGACATCGTCGCCTCGAAACGCAAATCGCGCTAGGTACGAGCGCATCGCCTCCTCGGTCTCTTCCGGATGCTGATCCCAGACGGCGTCGATCGCCCGGCGGCGCGGGTCGAGGTCGCGCAGCTCCTGGTCGTAGTAGCCGATCGACACATCGTGCCCCGTGGCGACGCTCCCCGATAGGGCCGGAAGCCTTCCCGCCAGCGTCTTCAAGAGGGTCGTCTTGCCCGTTCCGTTTTCGCCCAGAATCGCCATCCGCTCGCCGCGAAGCAGCTCGAAGCTGACGGCAGAGACGACGGGAACGCCGGCCTGATAGCCGGCTTCGAGCTCCTTCGCGCGCAGGAAGCTTCGGCCTCCGATGCGCGCGGCGTCGAAGCGAAACGTCACGGAGGTCACGTCGTCGGTCGGCTTTTCGAGCCGGTCGAGCCGCGCCAGCCGGGTGCGGCGCCCCTTCGCCTGGCGGGAGTTCACACCCGCGATGTTCCGCCGGATGTACTCCTGCTCCTTGTCGATGAACTCCTGCTGCCTCTCGAAGGCGCGCGTCGCTGACAGGATCCGTTCCGCCTTCTGGCTCCGGTAGGAGGTGTAGCCGCCCGAGTAGGCCGTCAGTCTCCCGTTCTCCAGATCGATGATCTCCTCGGCCGCGCGGTCCAGAAGACGGCGGTCGTGCGTGACCACGAGATAAGCCCGGCGCGATTTCGCGAGGTAATCCTCGAGGAACTCGACGGCCTGGAAGTCGAGATGATTCGTGGGCTCGTCTAGGAGCAGAACGTCGGGAGAGGACAGAATCGCTCTGGCCAGCATCGCTCGATTCTTTTGGCCGCCCGAGAGCTCGGACAGACGCCTCTCGAAGTCCGCCTTGTCGAATCCGAGGCCCGACAGCGCCTTGTCGACTTCCGCCACCATCTCGTAGCCGCCTTCATTCTCGAACCGGTGCGACAGCGCGTCGTAACGGTCATGGGTCGCGTTCGAGCCGTCCCCTTCCGCCATCTCATGCTCCCATCGGCGCATCTCCGACTCGATCTCGTGAAGAGACGCGAATGCCCCTGCCGCAAAGTCGTGGAGCTTTTCATCGAGGTCGGCCGCGATGGCCTGATCGACCGTCGCGATACGAACGGCGTTGGCCTTGATGAACTCGCCCCCGTCGGGCTCTTCCCGGCCGAGCGCGATGCGCAGAAGGGTCGTCTTCCCGGCGCCGTTGCGGCCGACGAGGCCGACCTTCTCCCCCGGGTTGTGCTGCCAGGACACTTCCTGCAACACTTCCTTTGGGCCGTAACTCTTGCGGACGCGGTCGAATCGGTACAGCACGTCGCGATTCTAAACGGTGCTACGGCTCGACCCGCGACGGCCCTATGGGCTCAGAAGCGGGCTCCCGCCGCGTCGTAGCGGCGCCCGCGCCAGAGAACCTCGCGGCGTACGAACCTCCAGTACAGCGAGCGCAGCATGATCGCGCCCCAGACGGCGGCCATGAGCGGCTGGGTCAGAGCGGTCCAAAGCGGATACCGGAGGTAAAGCGCCAGGATCGCGCGCATCAGGATCCCGAAAGCGAAGATCCCTCCGGCGAGCAGGAGGTCGGCTCGCGGCACCCGGAACCCGATGATTGCCTCCAGCAGGGTCGCGACCGGAGCGAGGGAGGCGAACACGAAAAGCGTCATGAACGCGATCAGGAGATGACCGAACAGTCCCTGGAAGATGTATGCGATGTTCTTGGTGAACCCGTCGAAGATCTCGCCGAACCCCCGGTACATCCGGACTCGGACTCGATCATCGGCTTCCACGATCCGGCAGCGGAAGCCGGCGCGCTTGACGCTCATCGCCAGCCGGACGTCATCGATGACCGACGTGCGGATCGCCGCGTGCCCCCCGGCGGCCTCGTATGCCCTCCGGCGCACCATGTTGCCCGCGCCTCCCCCCGCCGCGACCCACCGGTGCCGGTCCGAGTTCGCCAGGAATCCCAGGCCGAAGAAGTAAGAAACTGCGATGTACGGCATCAGCACTCTTTCCCAGAAGCCTTCCATTTTGAAGCCCGGAAAGAGCGCCAGAAAATCGATCCGCCTTCTCTCGAGGAAACCGACGGCCTCGCGAAGGGTCCGCGGATCGTACCGGACGTCCGCGTCCACGAACAGGAGAATCTCGCCTGTGGCCTCGCGCGCCCCGAGGTAAAGCGCGTGGGGTTTTCCGAGCCAGCCCTCGGGAGGCTCCTTCCCGCGCGCGATCCGCAGTCGAGAGTCTCCGCGCCGCAGTCCGTCCAGAATTTCCCTCGTTCCGTCGGTCGACTGGTCGTCGACCACGATCACTTCGAAGTTCGGGTAGTCCTGCGAGAGGTGCGAACGGACGGCTTCGGAAATCTCCCGCTCCTCGTTTCGAGCCGGAATGATCACGGAGACGCGAGGCGCGGCCCCGAGAACAGGGTGCGAGCGTGCCGAAAGGCGCCGAATGGTCAAGAGGTTCAAGGGGAACACGACGGCCACGAAGACGCCCATCCCGAGCGCGGCTAAAAGCGCGCCGTGCTGCAGATCCATAAACTCCGGCGACGTTGGGTCCGAGGGCGCTAGGAGAGCGGCACCTTTTGCCTTGCGTCCGCGCGATACGGTGAATTCGGATAATCGGTGATGAGCCGCTGATACGTCGCGCGCGCATCCGCCGGCGAGCCGCTCTGCTCGTAGATTCCGGCGAGGGTGAAAAGCAGCGCATCTTTCGGCGCGGGGGAACCGGGTGATTCGATGGCGCGTTTCAGACGATCGATGGCCTCGGTGGTCTTGCCCTGCGCGGCGAGCAGTTTCGCGGCGTCGATCTCGGCGGCGGCGGCCGTCTCGGATTGGCCCTGACGGGCGGCCTTCTCGAAAACCTCCACCGGTTGGCCAGGCTTCTCCGAACCGGCGGCGAGGATCACCTGCGCCGCACGGCCCGAAGGGGTCGAACCGTGCGAGGCTGCCTTCTGCAGCAGCCGGTCGGCCTGGGCCCGCCGCTCCGCCGCCGTCGCAAAAGTCTTGGCCGCACCCGGCTGCTCCGAGGCGAGCGGCGTATCCAGGATGGCGAGCGCTTCCGAGAGCGCCCTGCCCGCGGATCGGTCCACCCAGGCGCGGTAGAGAAAGAACCCGCCAACCAGCACGGCCGCCCCGATGGCGATCGCCATGCCTTCCGTGACTCCTCGGCGGTGCTCGCTGACGTAATCGACCGTCTTGCCGACCGTTTCGGCGAGCTCGTTACGCTTCAGGTCCCGGCGAGTGATCTTCGGACTCATGCGTGTGGTTCTCCGAAAACGGGCATTATGGCCGAGGGGTGGAAAGGCCGTCAATCGGGAGCCGGACAGGCGCCGCGGGAGCTATACTCAAATGGCGTATGGATGCCGAGATCAAGATCACCGGGGAGCCTTCGGGGACCGGGGAGCGTTGCGTCTTCACCGTCGATCGTCCCGTTCTTCCGGATCAGTCCGCCCATTTCGCGGACGCCGACGCCGCCGCGAAGTCGCCTCTGGCCGCTGAGCTTCTGGGCACTCCCGCCGTCGAATCGGTTCTCATCGCGGACAACATCGTCACCGTCTCGGCGGCCTACGCCGTCGACTGGCCCGCGCTCGGCATCGGGAACATCATCCGCAAGCACATGAGGAGCGGCGTCCCCATCCTCGCGCCGGATTACTTCGAAGATCTTCCGTCCGAGGGGGACCTGAAGTGGGCCATTCGGGATCTTCTCGACCGTGAGATCAACCCGGCGGTCGCCCAGCACGGCGGATACGTCGAGCTCATCGACGTCAAGCGCAACAACGTCTACCTGCGTCTGGGCGGAGGCTGTCAGGGCTGCGGCGCGGCCGACGTCACGCTCAAGCAGGGCATCGAGAAGGCGATCCGGAGCCTGGCGCCGTCGGTCGGGGAGATCCTCGACACGACCGACCACGCCGCCGGACGCAATCCCTACTACGCGCCCGCGAAATGACCATGCGGCTCAAGCCGCATGGTCATCCCGAGCGTAGCGAGGGATTCCTGCCTTGCGCGTTCGATCCTGAAATCACGAACTGCAGTCTCGCGTGCGCCTCGCGAAGCGCGGCCTCGGCTCGCTCAGGCGTTTCGGCCCGGGAAAAGAGAAAGCCCAGATAACGGGAGCCTTCCGGCAGTGGAACGAGAGACTGGCCGAGATGGGCCGAGATGGCGATCTCTTCGATCTGTGGGATCCTTCGCGCCTCTTCCAGGCCGAGCACTTCTTCCAGGACGCCCGCTCGCGGTATCGGAATCATCATCACGCCCGCCGCGCGCGGCTCCCGGCCGAAGCTCGTCACATCGAGTCCGAGCGCGTGGCGGAGAATCAGCTCCTCGAGGGAAATTCCGGTTCCGAAGCGAAGCGTGCGGGAACAGAGCCCTCCGATCGAACGAGCCGCCATCTCGACCGTCCAGATACCGCCGGCGTTGATACGGAACTCCCCGTGGACCGGACCGTCCCTGAGTCCCAGAGCATCTGCCGCGCGGCCGGCCGTCTGCGCGACCCCGTTCTGCACATCCGCGGTGAGCCGCGAGGGCGTCACGTAGATGGTCTCTTCGAAGTAAGGCCCTTCGAGGGGATCCGGTTTGTCGAAGAGCGCAAGGACGCGGAGCATCCCGTCGCGGAGCAGTCCTTCGAGCGCCACCTCGGCGCCGGGAACGAAGCCCTCGACGAGGATCTCTCTTGCCGCCTCCGTATCCCGCCGCACGATCTCGGGCGACTGCAGGATCGCGGCGATTCGGCGCCACGCCTCCACGAACGCCGCCGCATCGTCGGCGCGAATGACTCCTCGGCTGGCCGCCAGGAAAGTCGGCTTCAGAACGCATGGATACGTCACTCCGCGCGCCGCGGATCCCGGATCCTCGCCGATTCGAAACAGACGATGGGGCGGCGACGGCAGGCCGTTTCTCGCCAACAACTCGCGCATTCGCGCCTTGTTCCGAGCGGCCTCGACGGCGGAGACGGGGTTGTGCGGAAGTCCGAGCCGCGCCGCAATGACCGAAGCCACAACCGCGGTATCCTCGTCGACGCCGATCACCGCAGACAGCGGATACCGCTTCGCGAATGCGGCGACCCGGTCCGCACACGCCTCGGGAGACTTGAAATCCAGAGTCAGGAGCCCTTCGGGATTCCGTTCCTCGAGAGTGCTGGCCTCTTCGGAGGCGACCGTCACCGCGACGCCGAGCTTCTCGGCGGCTTTCAGAAAGTCGGGAGTCCGATAGCTCGTCGTCGGCAGAAGGAGAAGAACCCGCGCCACGCCGAGATCGTATCCGGGGTTAGGATCACCCCATGAAGAAAGGACGAAAGGGAAAGAAGACCACGACCCCAAAAAGATCTCCGCGACGCAAGACCTCGTCGAGACGCAAACCGATCATGCGTCACTCGAAAGAGGGATAAGAAAAGCCCGCGGCGGGAGAGGGAGCTTAGGACTGGAGCTGCGGGAAGTAACCGTGCAGCTCGCGGAGGGCCTGGCGGTTGATCTCCTGGCGGCGGGCCGATTCCCGCAGGAGCGAGAGGGCGGCCATCCCCTCCGGAGCCATCTTGAGCTCCGAGATGACGGGCAGGGCGCTGGAGATCTCACGCAGCGCCTCGCGGTCCTGGCCCTTCTCGAGGAGCAGGTCCGCGACGACGAGGTTGAGAGCGGCGATGTCGGCGCGCAGGCCGATGGATTCGAACTCCGCTTGCGCCTTCCGAAACGATTCGATCGCGCCGAAAACATGCCCCCCTTCACGAAGGAGCGTGCCGAGACCCCAGTGAACCTTGGCCAACGAAATCCGATTGTTCAGCTGTTGAAGCAGAGGGATCGCGCGTCGGGACGCCTCGATCGCTTCCTCGGCTTCACCCAGAACGCCGTGTGCCTGGATGAGGTTGACATACGCCTCGGCCACGAGTTTCTGACTGCCCAATGCTTCGGCGTCACGGCGGATCTCGTCGAAAACACGCACCGCGGCCGCCGGCTCGTCGCGTTCGAACAAGGCCAGCCCCTCGAGAAACCGGCACTTGAGCGCATCCTCGGGCATACCGAGCTTCTGGAAGCTCTCGACGAGAGGGGGTAGAAACTCGAGAACGATCTCGAGCTGTCGCTCCTCGAATCGTTCCGCCAAACGCTGATAGGCCAGGCGCGAGAGCTCACCGACCGCGTTCATCGTATGGCGGAAGCCGGCTTCGGACCGATCGAACCAGACCCAGGACTCTTCCCTCTCGGAGAGATAACGGCAGGCGGCCCCTGCGATGAGGGCGGTTTCGCCCAGGAAGTACTCCCGTTCGTCAAACAGACCAATCTCCCGTTTGGGGGTCTCGATGAATCGATAGATGAATACGGCCTCATCCCGAACCGACGACGGCGAGGTCGTGATTCGGTCTCGAAGAATGCCGCAGAGTGCGAGAAGGGTTTCGGGATCCTCGAGGTGCAGCGCGGCGACCCTGTGGAGTCGCTCCTCGAAAGGGGTTGAAAGAACGCGCTCGGCGGCCCTCCGTCCGGCATCGCTGGAAAGCGGGCGATGCGGGAAACGAATGACGCGACCCGTCACGACCGATCCTCCTGGAATCGGTGTTCGAGGTCGTTCGCCACGTCATCGGGCTCCCGGGAAAGAATGTCGTTGAGATCCTGATCGGCCGATTGCTCACCGCCCAGCTTCCAGAGTTGGAAAGAGCGGCCGTACTGGCAGGCGGCGGACAAGAGCGATATGCGAAGCAGCTTCACCGGCATCTGTCCCGTTCCTCCGCGCCGCGCCAGGCGTTGAAACCAGGTGAGGAGATCTTCTTCCGCACCCCTGGCTTCTTCTTCTGTTAGCCGGTAATAGGAGACGAGCGCAGAATGAATGACATCAAGAGCCTGGTTGAAAACCGACTCCACCTCATCAGGCTTGCGAGAGGATGGTCTCTCCACAGTCTCCAACTTCCCTCAAAGCGTATACCACGGGGTCTGATGCGTCAAAGCGCGCCGCGAGTCCGACCTCGGCAAGCTGTGAAGGATCAGAACCTTTGGTAAAGAAGCGCGATCACATCGGGATAGAACCCGAAACCTTGATGACAAACCGCGTCGGCTTCTTCTCCCGCCGCCACTCGGCCGGACGCAACGTGCCGTTTTCCGGCGACTCGGGCTGACGCTCGGGGATCGGGACGGGAACATTGGACATAGACATAGGGTCTCAACTCCTTCCGCGAGAGCTCGCCGATGCGAGCCGAAGGTGAATCGAGGGTATTTCACCACAACTGAGTGATGAGGGTGTCAAGTTTTCTGCCGGAGCCCGCGATTGGTGCGGCGTATCGGCGTCTTCTCCTGATGATTCAGACAGATAGAGTATTGGCAGCCATGGCCAGCGCCGTCCCCGAGCGTCACGTCGTCATCGTCGGCGCCGGCTTTGGAGGCCTCAGCGCGGCTCGGAAGCTGCGCCACGCGAAGGCCCGCATCACCGTCGTCGATCGACGAAACCACCATCTGTTTCAACCGCTTCTCTACCAGGTCGCCACCGCCGCCCTCTCCCCCGGCGACATCGCCTATCCAATTCGCGCGATCCTGCGTCATCAGGACAACACGCGCGTCTTGCTCGCCGATGCCGTCTCGGTCGACGTGGGGCGCCGCGAGCTGATGCTTGCGGACGAGACGGTCTCCTACGATTATCTCGTCGTGGCCACCGGCGCCCGTCATGCGTACTTTGGCCACGACGACTGGGAGTCACGGGCTCCGGGCCTGAAGACCCTCGAGGATGCTCTCGAGATCCGGCGGCGCATCCTTCTCGCTTTCGAGAAGGCCGAGCGTGAAACCGATCCGGCGAAGCGCCGGGCGCTTCTCACCTTCGTGATCGTCGGAGGCGGTCCCACCGGCGTCGAGCTCGCCGGCGCCATCGCCGAGATATCGCGGCACGTGCTGGTCAGCGACTTCCGAGCGATCGACCCGCGCGAGGCGCAAATCGTTCTCGTGGAAGCGGGGCCGCGGATCCTTCCCGCGTATGCGTCGAAGAGCTCCTTCCGAGCCGCGAAGGCGTTGCGGGACCGCGGCGTCGATCTGCGCGTCGGCGTCGCCGTGACGGCCGTTGATGACGAAGGCGTCTTGCTCGGCGGGGAACGGCTTTGCGCAGGAACAATTTTCTGGGCGGCCGGAGTCGCGGCCTCGCCGCTGGCGAAATCTCTCGGCGTTCCTCTCGATAAAGCGGGACGGGTGGCGGTCGAGCCGGATTTGACGATTCCGGGCCATCCGGAGGTGTTCGTCATCGGCGATCTGGCGGTTTTCCTTCACCAGACGGGTCGACCCCTTCCGGGAATCGCTCCGGTGGCCATGCAGCAGGGGCGCAGCGTCGCCGCGAACATCGCGCGAGACATCGCCGGCGCCCCCCGCAAGCCCTTCCGCTACGTGGACAAGGGAAGCATGGCCGTCATCGGCCGCGCGGCCGCCATCGCCGAGCTCGCCGGTCTGAAGATGTCGGGATTTCTGGCGTGGCTGATCTGGTGCTTCATTCACATCTTCTACTTGATCGGGTTTCGCAATCGGTTTCTCGTCATGTTCGAATGGGCATGGGCTTACTTCAGCTATCAGCGCGGAGCGCGGCTGATCACGGGCAACATCGACGAACAGCGGAAGAGATAGGATCGTCCGAGAGCTCGGGAGGACGCCACAAATGAGGTCTTCGCGCTGGCTTCGAGGCCGAGCAATGGCCGCCACGGGGCTGGTTCTCTCCTGCGCGTTGCCGGCCTCAAAGGCCGTCCCTCCTCCGCCGCCACCGCCGACGGAGGTTCCCGTCCCGGCGTCTCCGACGCCGGTTCCTCGTACCTACAATTATTCGCCGGCTCCGAGGAGCGACACGGTCGACGACTACCAGGGGACCCGAGTTGCCGACCCCTTCCGCACGCTCGAGGATGCCGATGACCCGGCGACCGTCGCGTGGGTGGATGCCGAGAACAGGCTAACGCGAAGTCTTCTCGATCGGCCCGATCGTGCGGCGATCAAGGCGCGCCTGACCTGGCTCTACGACTATCCACGAGTCACGATTCCGAAAAAATACGGCGCCTTCTACTTCTTCTCAAAGAACACGGGACTGCAAAATCAGTCGGTCTATTACGTTCAGCAGGGCCTGGCCGGAACGGCCCGCGTTCTGCTCGATCCGAACGTCCTCTCCGAAGATGGCACGGTGGCGTCGACGAACACCTCGCCGAGTCATGATGGACGTCTTCTCGGCTATGCCCTGTCGCGAAACGGCAGTGACCGGCAGGTTCTTTACGTTCGCGATGTCGCGACGGGCAAGGATCTGCCGGACAAGCTCCTCTGGGCGAAGTTCTCGGAAATCGCCTGGACCCGCGACAACCGCGGTTTCTATTACACGCGATACCCGCAACCCGGTACGGTCCCTGCGGGCGACGAGCACTACTTTCCGAAGGTCTACTACCACCGCATCGGAGATCCGCAGGAGAAGGATCCGGTGATCTTCGACAAGCCGGCCGAGAAGGAGGTCGGCGTCGGAGCGGACGTCTCATGGGATGGACACTGGCTCGTTCTCCTCGCCAACCGGGGTGCGAGCAACAAGACTGAGGTACAGATCGTCGACCTGACGAAGCCGGGATTCAGGAGCGCCTTGGTTTTCAAGGGCTACGACCACGGTTACCGCGTCGCCGAGGTCGTTGCAGGCCGCCTGTACGCGTGGACGGACCGGGATGCCCCCCTGGGACGGGTGGTTTCGGTCGATCTGACGAAGATCGAGTCCGGCGGGGCGACGGAGCCGCCTTTCCGGGAGGTCGTCGCGCCGGCGAAGGAGAACCTCCAGGATCTCCTGGTCGTCAATCGCCGACTCGTGCTCCACTATCTCAGGAACGCTTCGAGCGCGCTGGAAGCGCACGGGCTCGACGGAAGGTTTGAGAACGAAATCGCGCTGCCCGGAATCGGTACGGTATCCGCCTCCTCAGGAAGGCCGGACGATCGCGACATGTTCTTTTCCTTTGTCTCCTTCACGAACCCGCAAACGAACTTCCGCTATGACCTCGCCCGCCGCCGGCTTCGGGTCTTCTATCAGACGGAGTTCCCCGCCGATACGACGAGGTATGAGACCGAGCAGGTCTGGTATCCATCCAAGGACGGCACGAAGATCTCGATGTTCCTGGTTCACCGGAAGGGTCTCCCGAAGGACGGCAACCGGCCGGTGCTTCTGACCGCCTACGGCGGCTTTCGAGTCAATATCACCCCTTATTTCCTCCGGACCGACCTCGTGTTTCTCGACAAAGACGGTCTGGTCGCCGTCCCGAACCTCCGTGGCGGCGCAGAGTATGGGGAGGAATGGCACAAGGCAGGGATGCGCGAAAATAAGCAGAACGTCTTCGACGACTTCATCGCGGCGGCCGAGTGGCTGTCGGCGAACGGTTGGACGAGGCCCGAGCGCATCGCCATCGAGGGAGCTTCCAACGGCGGACTGTTGGTCTCGGCCGCTCTGACGCAACGGCCGGACTTGTTCGGCGTCGTCGTCTGCCGCGTTCCCGTGGCCGACATGCTCCGCTACCACAGGTTCACCGTCGGCCGTTACTGGATCCCGGAATACGGCGATCCCGATGTCAGAGAGAATTTTCCATTCCTCTACCGGTACTCTCCGTACCACCGCGTGAAGGATTTCGTGGTCTATCCTTCTACGCTCATTACGACCGCCGACACCGACGACCGCGTGGCGCCCGGCCATGCGAAGAAGCTCGCCGCACGCCTCCAGCAGGCCGACGCCGGAGAAAATCCGATCCTCATCCGCATCGAGACGAAGGCCGGCCACGGGAGCGGAAAACCGACCTCGAAGCGCATCGACGAAGAAGCCGACGTCTGCACCTTCGTCTTCTGGCGGCTTGGATTGAATTGATCGCGGACCGCGGATTGGAGGACTCGCCATGACTCTCGACCGTCGGGCCTGGCTCGGTCGCCTCGGGGGGGCCGCCGCTCTGGCGGTGTTTCGCGCCGATGCCATCGCCCGAATCGCGGAAGCCGGCCGCGCGGCGGCCGGGAAGAAGCCGTCCGAGCTCGCTGCGGATGAAACCTACTGGTCCGAGATCTCCCGCGCCTTCGACATCGACCGCACGATCATCAATCTGAACAACGGCGGGTGCAGCCCCGCCCCCGCCCACGTGATGGACGCCATGATCCAGGATTTACGCTTCTCCAACGAGATTCCGGTCTACCACATGTGGACGCTGCTGGAGCCGCGGATCGAGTCGGTCCGCCGGGAGCTCGCTGCCGAGTTCGGCTGCGATCCGGAAGAGATGGCAATCACCCGAAACGCCTCGGAGTCTCTCGAGACGCTTACCCTGGGAATCGACTTGAAGAGCGGCGACGAGGTCGTCCTCACCAATCAGAACTATGGACGCATGATCACGACCTGGGAGCAGCGCGCCCGCCGTGATGGCATCGTCGTCAAGCAGATCTCGTTTCCGGTGCCGCCCCGGTCCGCGGCGGACATCGTGGCGCGCTTCCGGAACGCGGTGACGCCCCGCACTCGCGTGATCGAGGTCACGCACATCACGAATCTCACCGGGCAGATCCTTCCGGTCCGCGACATCGTCCGGATGGGCCGCGAGAGAGGAATCGAAGTCTTCGTGGACGGCGCCCACGCCTTCGCCCATTTCCCTTTCAAGCGCGACGATCTGGAGTGCGACTACTACGGAACCAGCCTTCATAAGTGGCTCTTCGCGCCGATCGGCACGGGCTTCCTCTACGTGCGCAAGGAAAAGCAGAGGAAGATCTGGCCGCTGATGGCCGCGCCGGAGTCAATGGACGAGAACATTCGCAAGTACGAGGAGATCGGCACACATCCGGCCGCCAATCACAATGCGATCGCCGCCGCGATCGCGTTTCATCGCGGCATCGGCGCGGAGCGAAAGGCGGCGCGGCTGCGGGCGCTGCGGGACCGATGGGCGAGGCGTCTCGCGGCGGCCGACCCGCGCGTCAAGATCCTGACGCCCTTAAACGATACCGAGTCCTGCGGCATCGGTTTCATCCATGTCGAGGGCATCGATACCGAGAAGCTTCAGGTCCACCTTTGGGAAAAGCACCTCATCATGACGACCCCGATCGTGCACAAGGAGTTCAACGGTCTGCGCATCACGCCCAACGTCTACACGATGATGGACGAGCTCGATACCTTCGCCGACCGGATGGAGCAGGTCCTGCGGAAGGGGCTGCCGGTCTAGGCCTCCTGTCCTCTTCTCGCGGGAGAGCGCCGGAGCGAGGTCTCGCCGCCCGGGAACCGATTCCGACTCCCGGTGTCCTTCCTTGCCGGAGGGTACGCCATGACACGCTTTCTTCGGCTCGGTCTTCTCGCGCTTTGCGCCTCGGCCGCGGCGCCTCCTCTCCACGCCATGGAGTGCCAGCGCTTCGCGGTCTCGGTGCTCGTGGACGGGGTCCCGGCACCCGAGTATGAGGGCCGGGGGCGGATATACATCGAGGCCTTGAAGGGCAAGGAGTTCTCGATCCGGCTCTCCAATCCAACGCCCGAGCGCGTGGCCGTCGCCCTCTCGGTCGACGGCCGAAACGCGGTCGACGCCAAGCGGACCACGGAGCTTCGCGCCACCAAGTGGGTCCTGGCGCCCGGCCAGACGGTCGATATTCCGGGCTGGCAGATCTCGGGTCAGACGGCGCGCCGGTTCTTCTTCACCGAGACGCGCAGCTCCTACGCGAAGTGGCTCGGCGACACCTCCCAGGTCGGCACGATCGAGGCGGTCTTCTTCCGCGAGAAGAGGCGGGAGCCGTTGCTCATCTGGAAGGAGGCACCGGTATCGGAGTCGGGGACGGAGGAGATGCAGGCGCCGGCCGGATCGAAGGACTCGAGGCGTGAGGCCGGAGCCGCCGAACCGAAGTCGGCGCGGCCATCGAAGACTCGGGATGCCGACTCTTACGCGGCGACCGGAATCGGCGAGAAGACCGGCTTCCCGGTGCAATGGGTCGATTTCGAAGAAGATCCCACCCCCGTTGCGCGCATCGCGCTGCGTTACGAGTTTCGGCCCGAGCTCGTCCGGCTCGGAGTCCTGCCTCGGGAGAATGAGTTGTTTGCGCGGGACCGCGCCGGTGGATTTGAACACGACTACGCGCCCGATCCGTACCGGCACCGATAGACCGGGCCGGATTCGCCTTAGAATCGCGCCGTCGCCGAGCGCGCGGCGCGATTCGCCCTTGAGCCAACCGGAACGAACCGACGAAGAGCTTCTCGCCTCGTCCCGGACGGGCGACGGGGATGCCTTCGGCGCTTTCGTGCGGCGGCACACGACGACCGTCCACCGCTGGATGGTCCGGGCCGTGGGCGAGGAGGATGCGGACGACATGACTCAGGAGGTATTCGTCAAGGCCTATCGCGGACTGGCGAGCTTCCGGGGGGAGGCGCCGGCCCGCGCCTGGCTCGCCTCGATCGCGGACAACGCGGTGAAGAACCGCTATCGGTCGCGAATGCGCTTCCGACGCGTCTTCGCGGGAAGCACCGATGTCAATCCCGGGCTCGATCCGCCGGCCCGGGACCGCGATCCCGAGGATGACGCGCAGGCTGGCGAGTCGCGGCGCTTCGTCACGGAGGCCTTGAAGCTTCTGCCGCCCGAGTTCCGCATGCCCGTCGTCCTGCGGGACATCGAAGAATGGAGTTACGAAGAGATCGCCGTGTCGCTCGCTCTTCCCATCGGGACCGTGAAGTCACGGATCGCGCGCGGGCGCGGACAGTTGAAAGAGATCCTCACGCCCTTGCTGACCAAAAGGTTGCCATGACCGAAACCCAGCATCCCGGCCAATCCGCCGAGTTCCTGTCGCGACATCATGATGGCGACCTGACCGCCGACGAGCGCGCCGCCTTCGATGCTCACCGGGAGTCGTGCTCCGACTGCCGCGCGGCCGTGGAGGAGTTCGAACGGACCCTGTCGCTCTATCGAGCCGCGCCGACGCATCCGCCCGCGTCGGATCTCTCGGCGCGGATCCTTCGCAAGATTCGAACGCAGTCGCCCGCGCGCCGGCCGTTCGGCGTGAGCTTTGGAATCGATGTCCGCTGGGCGGGCGCACTGGTGGCGGCTATTCTCGTCGTGATCCTGGGCGCGCCCCTGTGGCTCCGTCGGGAGATGCCGAAACAGGTGGCCGCGCCCGAAAGTTCGATTCCTGCCCATCTGGTGGAGAGCGAGGCGGCCCGCGAGGAAGCCGCCGCGGACACTCGAGCGATTCCCCGCGAGAAGGACTCGTCGTCCGGGCGGGCTCCGGCGCCGCGGCGCGAAAAAGCCGAGCCTCCCCGGGTCGAAGCGTCCGGGAAGCTCGCCGCCGAGCAGCCGGCGGCGGCGCCCGAGCCCCAATCTGCAGCTCCCGAGGCGGCTCGGGACAACCTCGCCGCCCCGGCGCCCGAAAAGAAGAGTGTCGCACCGGCATTTCGCCGCGAAGCGACCGCCTCGGATCGATCCGGTGGCGAGTCGGAGGCAGCGAACACCACCGAACCGGCGCCGGTCCGTCTGACGGTCGTCCCGGTCGACGGTCTGGCCACCGTGCCCTCCGTGGCCATCCGACCGCCGGAGGACCGCCTCACCGCATTGCGCGGAAACGAGTTCATGCTTCTGGTCGAGAGCGGCGGCCGCGTCCGCGAAGTCACCCGCGCGCGATCGCCGCAACGAACCATCTCGAAACAGAAGACACTCGGCTCGGATGAAGAGAAGATCGCTGATGAGTCCGAGATCCTCCGCGAACTGCGGTTCCAGCCCGGCGACCGCCCGCGAAGGCTTCTGGTAAGAATCGAGTAGCGGCGGGCTTGTCCCGCTCATCGCGCAGGGGCGCCGCTACGGCACTTCCAGGACCGCCGCTCCGCGAATCTCGCCGCGCTTGACGCCCAGGAGCGCCGCGTTGGCCTCCTCGAGCGGATAGAGGTCGACCTGGGCTCGGACCGGAATCCGGGCCGCCAGTTCCAGAAATTCTTCGGCGTCGCGGCGCGTGTAGTTCATCACGCTTCTCACGCCGCGCTCGCCATAGATGGACTCGTACTCGAAGGAGGGGATCGGGCTCATGTGAATCGCATTGACGGCGACCGTGCCGCCGCGGTCGAGCCGCGCGAGCGCTTTGGGAATCAGTTCGCCGGCCGGCGCGAAGGTGATTGCGGCGTCGAGCGGGACGCCGGGGTCCTCTTCCGCGTCGCCGGCCCACACGGCGCCCATGCGAAGGGCGAGATCCCGATGGTGAACCTCCCGGGTGAAGACAAAGACCTCGCAGCCCCAATGCCGGGCCACCTGAATCGTCAGATGCGCCGACGCGCCGAACCCGAAGAGGCCGAGGCGTCCTCGTGGACCGATCCCGCTCAAATGGAGAGATCGGTATCCGATGATGCCCGCACAGAGCAGTGGCGCGGCGTCCCGAGCCTCGAATCCTGCCGGCAGCCGATAGACCCACTTCGCGGAGGCGTTCATTTCTTCCGCATAGCCGCCGTCCCGATCGCGGCCGGTAAAGGTCGCCCGCTCGCAGAGGTTCTCTCGGTTCGAGCGGCAGAACCGACACTCACCGCACGTGGACGCCAGCCAGCCCACGCCGACGAGGTCGCCGGAGGAGAAGTTCGCCACTCCCGATCCAACGGCCTCGATTCGGCCCGCCGCCTGGTGCCCGGGAACGATCGGGAGCCTCGCACCAACCTCACCTTCCAGGATGTGGAGATCCGTCCGGCAGACGCCGCACGCCTCCACGGCGATGCGAACTTCTCCCGGAGCCGGCGGCGGCAGACTCGCATCCACCGGGTGGAGGGGCTGGCTCTCGGCTGCAGCCGGCCGGTCGAGGCGCATGGCCCGCATGGCGAAAACTATAATCGCCCGCGATGAGGCGGATCGACGCTCTTCTGGCCGACTACGGGTCTTGCCACCGGACGCGCGGCAACCTCATCTCCCATACCGTCGGGATCACGCTGATCATCTTCGGCTGTCTCTCGATGCTCCACGCGATTCCGATCGCCGGGTTCTGGACCGCGAGCGAGATTCTCCTCGCCGTCGGAGTTCTCTACTACTTGACGCTCGACGTCCTGCTGGCGGCGGCCGTTTTCGGGGCGGCCGTGATCCTCGATCTCGCGGTCCGTGCGGTTTCGAGCTGGCGCCTCGGGGCCGCGGCGTTCGTCGTGGGCTGGATCTTTCAGGCGATCGGACACGCGGTGTACGAGAAGAACTCCCCGGCCTTCTTCCGCAACCTCGTACACCTTGCGGTGGGTCCGGCCTTTCTCCTCAACGAGGCGTTTCGAATCCGCCCTCTCAAGGGGAATCGCACCTCGAAGTAGCCGCGAGCAGGGCCAGGACCGCACGTCGGGTGCTTCGCACGCTTCCTCCCCTCAACAGAACGTGGTCAGGACAGCGTCGGGGTGATTCAGTCGGAAACCCTCGCCGGCGGGATCCGGGTCGATCTCGAGGATGGCGCCCCGCAAGCGACGATATGCGTAGTCGTCCATCACGACCGGAATGCCGGCCGCTTCGAAGCGGTGCCCTTCGTCGGGGGCGTTTTCCTCGACCGAGATGCGGAAGCCCGCCCCGCCGCAACCGAGGAGGTGCCGGACACAGAGGACGGACCGCGAGAAATCGGCCTCCGCCTTGAGGCGCTCCGCGGCCTCGGGGGTGATCGTCAAGGGAGGCGCGTCGGCGGACATAAGATCGCCATTCTATGAGGAAGAGTGCCCCGGCGCGGCCGAATCGCGTCGTCTGCGCCGTGTCGATCGCGGCATCGGACTCCGGCGCCGGAGCGGGGATTCAGGCGGATCTGCTGACGTTTGCCGCCCACGGCGTCTATGGCACGACCGTTCTGACCGGCGGCACGGCGCAGAACAGCATGGGTGTGACGGCGACGGAGCGTTTCTCGACGGGTTTCCTGGCGAGGCAAATCGACGCCGTGTTCGCCGACTACCGACCCCGCGCCGTGAAGATCGGCGCCCTCTTCGACGGCCCCCGGATCCGGACCGTCGCGGCACGGCTTCGAGCCCATCGCGCCGCCAACGTGGTTCTGGACCCGGTCATGGCGTCGAAGACCGGAGCCCGCCTGCTCTCGAAGGATTCGGTCGCGAGCCTCCGGAACCATCTCCTCCCCCTTTGCGATCTCGTTACGCCGAACCTGCCCGAGGCCGCGGCATTGGCGAGAATCCGAATCCGCGGAGGCGCCGACCGAAGGCTGGCGGCGGGGTTGATCGCCGACCTCGGCGCTCGAGCCGTGCTCATCACCGGGGGGCACTCGCGCGGAAACGAGGTGCGAGACCTGCTCTTCGACGGGCGGTTCTTCACTGAGTTCGTCGCGCCCCGAATTCGTACCCGCGCGACGCACGGCACCGGCTGCGCGCTCTCCTCGGCCATCGCCGCCAATCTCGCGCTCGGCTTCGATCTCGAGGAGTCCGTCGCGCGCGCCATCCGGTACCTCCGCGCGGGCCTGGCAGGTGGCCTATTTCCGGGGCGGGGGTATGGGGTCCCCGATCACTTCGCGCTACGGCCGTCCCGGAATCGATAGCCGACCTCCCGGCGTCCTGGCGCGAGAGTTTCCTTTACCGAATGTAATACCCCGAGACGCGCCACACACCGTCCTTGTCCTTCATAGGCGTCACGGTCTCGACCGCCGACTTCGCGTTCTCGAAGTTGGTGTCGTACCGAATCACGACGTACTCGCCCGCCGGCGCGTTGGGGATGCTGGCCGTATACTGCGCGTCGCGCAGCGCCCGCGAGACCAGCTTCCCCAGAGGCGTGCGCACCTTCTTCACGGCCTCCTCCCAGTGCAAGCGGGTCACGGACTGCTTGAAGAAGGCGGCCGCCTCGTCCCAGCTCTCCGAGTACCTGCCCGAATCGACGATCGCGAGCCACGCTTCCGCCGCCGCCTGCGCCCCCTTTACCGAGGATTCGTCGGCCGGCACACGGGGGGCGAGACAGAACATGGCGACGACTACAATGGGAAGGAGATTGAGTCGCTTCTTCATCGCTACTCCCACAGGGAAAATGCGTACCCGAGCGACGAGTACGCCGTTTCGGAGATCGCCGTCTGCTCGGCGTCGCGGTTCTTGTCCATCTCCTTCAGGTTTCCCACCATCCGATACTTGGCGCCTTCGACGAAGGCCTTCGCGACTCGGAGCTCTTCCAAGGCGTCTGCCGCGCCTTGCCGCTCGACCGCGGCCGTCGCGCGCGAAAGCACGGCGAGGGAGGCATAGAGGTCGATGGCCACGTTCGCCAGGCGTTCCTGGTGATACTCCTTCTCGATGACGCCCTTGCCGTATTTCTTCAGGAGCGTCTCCACGGCGCCGCCCGTTGCACGCGCGTATTTCGCGACGATCTCCCCCTCGGCGGCCAGCGCGGGTGTGATCTTCGTCAACCTCCCGGGCGCGACCACTCCCCGGATCTTTCGCGCGGCATAGTCGGAGAGGATCCCGAGCGAGGAGAGCGGCGCTTTCATGGCTCGGCCGACCTCTTTTAAGTCCTCGCCCACCTCGCGCATCCCCGAGAGAGCCACGAGCACGCGAAGAATCTCGTTGGTCCCCTCGAAGATCATGTTGATGCGGGAATCGCGCAGCGCCCGCCCGTACGGATAGTCCTCCATAAAGCCGTTGCCGCCCGCGATCTGGAGGGCGTCGTTGATGTTCCGCCAGACGGTTTCGGTGCCGAAGACCTTGCAGCAGGCCCCCTCCAGCGAATAATCCTCGAGACCTCGGTCGATCAAGCCGGCCGTCAGATAGACCATCGACTCCAGCGCGTAGGTCGAGATCACCATGCGGGCGAACTTCGCCCGGATCATCTCGAAGTCGGCGATTCTCGTTCCGAATTGCCTGCGCTGCATAGCATGGCGCGCCGCCTCTCGGATCATCGCCTTGGACCCTCCGATGCAGCCCGCCCCCAGCGAAGTCCTTCCGGTATTGAGAATCTCGACCGCGATCTTGAAACCCTGGCCGCGCTCCCCGAGGACATTCCCGGCCGGCACGCGCACGTTCTCGAGCTCGATCGGAACGGTCGAGGAGCCCTTCAGGCCGAGCTTGCGCTCCTCCTTTCCCGGCTTCACGCCGCCGAGGCCCTTGGTGACGACGAAGGCCGTGATGCGTCGATGCGCGTCTTTTTCCGGAAGCCCGACGTCTTTCGCGAAGACCGTAAAAAACTCGGCCAGGCCCCCATTGGAGACCCAGTGCTTCGAGCCGTTCAGGATGAACTCGTTCGTCTTTTCGTCGTAGACCGCGGTCGTCTTGATCGACGCGGCGTCCGAGCCGGCTTCCGGCTCGGTCAACGCGAACGCCGCGATCATCTCGCCCGACGCGAGCCGCGGTAGCCATCTCCTCTTCTGCTCTTCGGTGCCGAAGAGAATCAGGCCCTTCAGCCCGATCGACTGGTGGCCGCCGATCAAGATTCCCAGCGAAGCGTCGGTCCCGCCAATTTCCTCGGTGACCCGGCAGTAGGCGGATGCGGAGAATCCGTAGCCTCCGTGTTCCTCCGGAATCGTCATTCCGAAGGCGCCGAGTTCGGCTAAGCCCTTGATCACTTCCGGCGGGATGCGATGCTCCCGCTCGATCCTTTCGGGATCGATGTGATCTCTCGCGAAACCGCGGAAGGAATCGAGGAAGGAGGAAACCATCTCCTTCTCGGACGCCGCGATCTCGGGAAAGGGGAAGACCGTATCCTCCGGGATCTCTCCCGCGAAGAGCGACTTGACGACGGGAATCCGGCGCGAGATTCGCGGGAATTCGGCGGCGGCCCGCTGGCTCACGAGGCTTGTTCCGAGACGACGCGGGGAGAGCTCGAGTAGAAGCCGGCGCGCGCGTTGGCCAGCTCCTGGATCCTGGCCGCCGGCGCAAACCTCGGTCCGAGCCGTTCCGCCAGATCGTCCAGACGGGTGAACACGCGGTCGAGGCCGAGGGAATCCGCATAGCGCAGAAGCCCGCCGCGGAACGGGGGAAAACCGGTTCCGAAGATCATCGCGAGGTCGAGCTTGGCGGGATCGGTGACGATGCGATCCTCGAGGCAGAAGGCGGCCTCGTTCACCATCGGCAGCACGAGGCGCGCCTCGATGACGCCGCGGGGGATCGGCGACTCCTTTGTCCGTTCGACGCGCAGCGCCTCGTAGGCTTCCTTGGCCGGTGCGCCGCGCTTCCCGTTCTCGTACTCGTAGAAACCCTTTCCGTTTTTCCGCCCCAAGCGCCCCGCGGCCGCCAGCGCCTCCTCGCCCCCCATCTTCATCCGTTCCGGAAACGCCGCCTCCAGCACCTCTCCGGCCTTCGCCGCGACGTCGAGCCCGACGTCATCCAACAGGGCCAGGGGGCCGACCGGCATGCCGAACTGGGTCATCGCGGCGTCCACGTCTTCGATCCGACAGCCCTCGAGCACCAGCCGCACCGCCTCGGACAGGTACGGCGCCAGGATGCGGTTGACCAGAAAGCCCGGCGCGTCGCGGACGACGACGGGGGTCTTTCCGAGCGTTTTGGCCAGGGCGAAAATGGTCGCCACCGTCTCATCGCTCGTCCGCTCCCCCCGGATCACCTCGACGAGCGGCATCCGATGCACGGGATTGAAGAAGTGCATGCCGGCGACACGTCCCGGCTCGATAGAGCCCACGGCAATCTCCGTGATCGGAAGCGTGGAGGTATTCGAGGCGAAAATGGCGGAGCGCGGAACGGCCTCCTCCCACTCCTTCAAGACCGCGCGTTTGACGGCGAGCTTTTCGACGACGGCCTCGATCGTGACCTCGCAGCGTGAGAAGCCCGAGTAATCGAGCGTTCCGGAGAGAAGGTCCATCTTCCGGGCCATTTCGCGCGTGCTGAGGCGCCCCCTCTGGAGCGCCTCGCGCCAGACCGCGGCGGCGGCGGCGTAGCCGTGCGCGAGCGCCGCCGGCTGAATGTCTTTCATCCGCGCGGAGAGCCCTTTGTCCGCCGCGAGCTGCGCGATTCCTCCGCCCATCACGCCGGCTCCGAGCACTCCGATTCGCGTCACCGGGCGGGTGCGAACGGAGGGATCGTCGACGCCGGTCTCTTTCTTGACCTCCTCCGTCAGGAAAAAGAGAGCGAGGAGGTTGCGCTGCACCTCGTCGCCGAAGATCAAGCCGATATGGCGTGCCTCCGCCGCGAGGCCCTGCTCGACCGGTTTTCCAAAGCCTTCCTCGATGACCTCGAGGGCTTCGAGCGGCGCCGGATAGTGCCCGCCGGTCTGCTTCATGACGCGCTCGCGGGCCTTCGCGAAGATGAGCTTGCGCCCGAGAGGCGTCCCTTCCAGAGCGTAGTCGGCAATCGACCTCGGCTTTCGGCGCCTCCCCGGTTTCCGCGTTCCGAGCTTCGACCTGACGAATCGGCGCGACCAATCCTCGAAGATGGCCGCCGGAACGGCTTCATCGACCAGGCCGACCCTCCTGGCCCGGCGTGCGTCCAGAGACTTGCCGGTCAGAATCAGGTCGAGCGCCGCCGCCAGGCCCACGACGCGGGGCAATCGCGTGCAGCCCCCCCAGGCGGGAAAGATGCCGAGGCGCACTTCGGGAAGGCCGATCTGCG
>DASXTI010000229.1:0-6925 GCA_036505535.1 Thermoanaerobaculia bacterium | reverse complement strand
CGCTATCGCTCTCGGAATGATGCTTCGGTACCTGCGCCGCGGCGACCGCAAGAGCGCGCTCCTCGCGGGACTCTGGCTCGGCATTGGCCTGTATGGCTACAACGCGTTCAAGGTCGTTCCGCTGATCGTCCCGGCCGCCGTATTACTCGCCCTCTTCGACCCTCGGTGGAGGGAGCGCCGCGGCCGGCTCATCGCCGACGGTCTCTTGATCGCGGCGACGGCGCTTCTGCTTTTCCTTCCGCTCTTCCAGTTCATGCTGGGAAGCCCAGAGGAATTCTTCTTTCGCGCGTTGACGCGCGCAACCAGCCTGGAACGCCCCCTTCCCGGTCCGCCGGCGGCCGTCTTTCTCTCGAATCTGAAGAACATGCTCCTCGCCTTCCACTGGAGAGGAGACCACTCGTGGATCGATACCGTCACGGGGGAGCCATTCCTGGATCCCGTCGGCGGAGGGCTGCTGCTGGCGGGAGCGATGGTCGCGCTCGTACGCGCCATTCGCGGCTCGCGACGCTGGACACTGGTGCTGATCTCGATTCCCATCCTCACTTTGGCCTCGACCCTGAGTCTTGCATTCCCGATCGAGAACCCGGGCACCAATCGCGCGGCGGTGGCTGCTCCATCGATCTTCGTCCTCGCGGCGCTTCCGGCGGCCTGGCTCGTCACGGAGAGCCGCAAGAGGGAATTCCGCATGCGCCTGGCCGTGGGCTTCTCACTCGGCGCCATGGCCGCGGTCTCCCTGCAGCAGAACTTCGAGAGTTACTTTGTTCGCTACGAGAAACAGCAAGCCAGGCTGCTGCCGCCGGTCATGGACGTCGTTCGCGTCATGAAGGATTACCGGGCCCGCGGCGTCCCGTTCGAAAACGTCTACTTGCTGGACACCATGTACTGGATCGACGGCCGCTGCATCGGCTTCGAGATCGGCGACCTCTCATGGTCCGATATACACCGGGTCGCGCCCGACGAGCCGGTGCCTCCGATCCTCGACCGGCCGCTGCTCTTCATCGTCCATCCGAACGACGAGGAGCGCCGTTTGCAGTTGAAGGAGCGGTTCCCGCAAGGCGAGGAGCGGCTGGTTCCCCAGCGCTTCCGGGACCGCGACTACGACGTCTACTACGTCCCGCGCTGATTCCGGCAGAAACAGAACTGCCGGCCCGAAGGCCGGCAGCCGAGAATAGATCTCGAGAGGCCCGGTCTAGTTGAAGTGCAGGCCGAGTGCCTTCGCGATGAAGATCGCCATCTGGCGCCGCGTTACGAAGTTGTCCGGGCAGTAGAGCGGCGGACTCACCTGGCAGCCCCCCGTAATGCCGGAGGCCGCGAGGGCTTCGATGTACTGGAAGGCGAAGTCGCTCGTCGGTACGTCGTTGAACGTTGCCGACCCCGGCGCCGGGCTGACCTGGAGCTGGTACTCTACCGAGACGCCGGCGAAGCTGTCTGAGCCATCCGTGGCCGTCGTCGCGAGCAAGATGACCAGATAGTTTCCACTGGGACTGTTGTCAACGACGTATCCCGAGCCTGAAACGTCTTCCGTGTCGTACCCGCATCCGGGGGCTGTGGAGATTGCCAAGAGCACGGAGCAGCCGTCACCGTAGCTGAGGCACGAGTAAATCCATCCATATACCGAGTTGGACGTGTTGACGCAGTCCTCGACGTAGACCCTGAGCAGTTTGGCGCCCGACGGGAGATGCGGCGTTCCGATGAAATAGCCGTTGGCAACCTGCCCGTAGCGGCGCAATTTCGTGCCGTCCGTATAAAAGGTGTCATTCCAAGTGTCGAAACCGGGCACCTGGACCCCCGTGAATTCATTCGCCCCCATCCGGTAGAAGCTCGAGTAGGTCGTCCCGTAGGTATTCGGGCCCTGCTGCGTGGCCTTCTTTGGCTGAGCCTTGAGCGCCGGCCCGCTTCCGGCCTTGTTCGGGACGTCCTGGGCTAGCGCGACACCGGTCGCGCACGCGATGAGAACTGCCAGTAGAACCGAGTTCGTTCGCTTCATGAGACCTCCTTCACAAAAGTTAGGACACACCTCCGGGAAACCTACGGCTCTCGAACCGTCCGCGCGATTGGAGCTGTCCATGGAATACGTTAGCTATTCTACCAGCTTGCGGCCGCACCGGAGCCTCTCAGCTCCGAAACACCTTCTCCTCGCTCCCGTCCAGCCACCGGTCCACGAGCTCGACGCCCTGCATCAGCGAGTGGTCCTGGTTCCCGATCTCGTACTTCCAGGAGCCGAAGCGGCCGCGGGAGTAGATCTCGCGCGGCTCGAGATAGGCGTGGATCGTCTCGAGCGCCTCGTCGCGGTCGACCGACGGAATCGGGTACGCATGCCCCGCGTGCATGACGAAGACCGACTCGACCAGAGGCACGTCTTCCTTCTGAAGAATTCCCTCGGCGACGAGGCCGTCGATCGTGGCCTTTCCGAAGTCTCCGTCCGGCAGCGGCCGGAAGCGCGAGTAGGCCGTCTCGGTCAGGATCGAGAAATAGCGCGAGGTGTCGCCGCCCGGCACGATGCCGGGCGAGTAGTTCGAGAGGTACGTCATCCGGTAGAAGGGGGTCTTCGAGTTCGGAAAGTAGATCCAGTTCTTCGGCGAGGGGCAGGGGCGCTTGAGGCCGATGCCGGCCGAGAAAAGGTGGTTGAAGAGGAGCTTCTTCGAGGCGGCGCGCACGGCGTCGGGCGCGTGCTTCAAGCGCGCGACGAAGGCCTCGAGAGGGAGAGCCGTCAGGAGCTTCTCGTAGCGGACCGTGGTCCCGTCGGCGAAGGCGATCTCGTGCTTCTGTTCGTCGACCGCGACGGCCCGCTTGTGGAAGTGGATTCGATCCTCCCCGACGTGCGGGACGGTCGCGAGCCACAGACCCTGCGTGCCGCCTTCGAGCGGATAGCCGAAGGTCGCGTTAGGCCCCCAATCGGTCACCTTGGGGCGCAGCGTCGTCTCGATCGCCTTCCTCCAGTCGACGACGGCGACACGCTCGGCGATCCAGTAGAAGCCCATCTTCGAAAGCGGCGTCGCCCAAACCTTCAGGTTGTACGGGATCATGAAGTGCTTCGCCACACCCGCTCCGAACTTCGCGTAGATCCATTCCTCGAAGTTCTCGAAGCCGCGGTCCTTGTCGATCGTCTGCGACTCGACGAGGCCGATTAAGCACTCGAGCATCGCTTCTTCGGGAAGGGAGGAGAGATGGTTCTGGAACGGATAGCGGACGTAACGGTCATCGTACTTGATCCAGCTCTCCCGATCGATGCGGCGAACCTTCTGCCCGAGGACTCTCTCGAGGAAGTCGTTGAAATACTTGTATCCCGAGAAGATGATGTGGCCCGAGATGTCCCAGGTCCAACCCTTCGGATCAGTGAAGCTCGTCGCCAGGCCGCCCACCTGGCCCGAGCGCTCGTAGATCTCGAAGTCCTTCTCCCCTCGCTCGACGAGATGGTACGCGGCGCCGAGGCCCGTGGGCCCCGCCCCCAGGATGACGATGCCGCCGCTCACCGGGCCTTCACGGCCAGGCGCCGCAGGCCTTCGGCCTGATGGATCTCGCCGCGCAGGTCGAAGAGATAGCGGATCACCCGAAGGATCGTCCCGGCCATCTTGAGAGGCCGATGAATCGACTGCCCCGCCTCCCGCGGAAAGTGGCGCACGACGACTTCCGCGACCTTCCAGCCCGCGATGCGGCACCGGGCGAAGATCTCGTCGCCGACGAAATTGATGCGGTGCTTTATCTCGATGCGCCGCGCGACCTCCCGGCGGAAGGCGCGGCAGCCGGCATTGATGTCGTGGAGCGGCGAGCCGAGGATCAGGTGGGACAGCGTGTTCAAGCCTTTGGACAGGACCAGCCGCACGAAGGGATCGTGCCGCTGCTTCTTCCAGCAGAAGACGACGTCGGCGCCCCGATCGATCGCCTCGAGGAACCGCGACGCATCCGCCATCGTGTGCTGGCCGTCGCCGTCCACGACCATGACGACCTCGCCCGGCACGTTGCGCAGCGCGGTCTCGGTCGCGACGGCGTATCCCTTGTTGCCGTCGTGATGCACGACCGAAACACGGGCGTCTTTCTTTGCGAGCTCCTCGGCGATCTCGCCGGTCTTGTCGCGGCTCCCGTCGTTGACGACGACCACGTGCCACGTGAGGTTCGGAATGGCGGAAAGGGAGGAGACCGCCTCGGCGACGGTCTTGGCGATCAGCTCCTCCTCGTTGTACGCGAGGAAGCCGACGCCGAGGCGAACCTGGGGATTCTCAGGCGAGGGACCTTGCGGTCCCCCGAGCCCCCGGTCAGCGGCCATAGATGATCCACCCCGCGGTGACGACCCATCCGAGCACGATCAGAAGCAGCCACGGGTCGTCGACGAGAAGGGCGCGCGTGGGATTTCCTCCGCCGCCGCGCCGGTAGGCGAGCCGGACGTACCGGGCGATCCCGAGGACGACGAACGGCACCGTCGGCGCGAGCGAGCGGCCCCCGTAGCGGACGAAAGTTAGCGGGGCGACGCTGTAGGCCGAGTAGGCCGCCACGGTGGTCATTGCCGTGACGATGAAGAGATAGTCGAGCCCCTCCGCGCGGTAGGCGGCGAGCACCGGCCTGTGATCGGCCGAGGACTCCCAGCCGGCGTGATGAAACTCCCACTGACGCTTTCCCAGAACCAGAAAGAGAGCCAGCAGATAGGCGCACCCCATGAGGAAGCCGGAAGGCGGCAGCTCCGCCAGCGCCGCTCCGGCCAGAGCCCGCAGCGGAAGTCCGGCGGCGACGATGAGAGCCTCCAGGAAGGGGATCCTTTTCAAGAGCAGCGAATACGCCAGCATCAAGCCGGCGTAGAGGGCGCACCAGTACCCGAAGCTCGTTTGCAGAAGGAATGCCGCGGCCAGACCCACGGCGAGGAGCACCGCGGCGACGCTCAGGGCCGTCGACACCGCCACCTGTCCCGACGCGAGAGGCCTTTGCCTCTTGACTGGGTGGGCCCGGTCCCGCTCCCGGTCTACGACGTCGTTGACCAGATAGACGCCGCTCGAGACCGCACAGAAGACGAGGACGCCCGCCGCCGCGAGCCACCATCCGCGAGCCGATCCGAGCGCCGCGCCGAAGAGAAAAGGCAGAGGCAGGACCAGGTTCTTGATCCACTGCGCGGGTCGGATGGAGGCGGCGAGGGCCGCCAGGATGCTCGAGGCAGCCAGACTCTCAGCCGGCGTCGACTCGCCCGAGGAAGTCACTGCCATTTTCTTCATTTTAGCAGGCTCACCCTGCTCGAGGATCTCTCCGCTACTCTTCTGGAGATCGCGCGGCTATAGGATTCTGGGCAACCCGAGGAGAACGAGCACATGATCGATCGGCATCTCCACCGTGTCATCGACTTGACCGACCCCTCCGTGAATCGGATTCACAACATGACGATTGAGCAGGCGCGTGAGCGCGTCGCGCGTGGCAGCCCCTCTGCCATCCGCGAGATCGACGGGTCCTTCTCCCTCGTGGCCCGCGACGGGCAGGTGGTCCGGCTGGCGCGGTCCCTCGACCGCCCGCTGCGCTACTTTCTTGCCAAACAGAGCGAAGGGCCGGCCCTGGTCATTTCGGATCGGATCGACTCAATCCACGCCTTCCTCGTTTCGGAAGGCCTCGACGGCCAGTTCCATCCGACCTACACGAGGATGGTTCCGGCACACTACGTCGTGGAAATCCGGCTCGTGGGTTGCCCGGATCCCGACGCCACCTACACGCGCTTCCTCCCAACCGCGACGGCGAAATCGCCGGCCGACTTGGAAGAGATCGGGTGTCGATACGTCGGTGCCCTTGCCGAGGAGATCTCAAAATGGATCCGGATTCTCCCGGGCGGCGAGCCGATCGGCGTCTCTTTCTCCGGAGGGGTCGACAGCGGCGCCGTCTTCCTGGTGACCCATCACGTCCTGAGGAGCCTGGGAATGAATCTCGGCCGCCTGAAGGCGTTCACGCTCTCCATCGAAGGCGGCGCCGATCTCGCACAGGCCCGCCGATTCCTGCAAACCATCGATCTGGAGCTCTTCCTCGAGCCGATCGAGCTGCCACCCGACCGGGTCGATCCCTTCGAAGCCGTTCGGGTCGTCGAGGACTACAAACCACTCGACGTCGAGTCGGCCGCGATGGCGCTCGCGCTCTGCAGCGGAATACGAGAGCGATATCCGGATTGGCGATACCTCCTGGACGGGGACGGCGGGGACGAGAACCTAAAGGACTATCCGATCGAGGAGAATCCCGAGCTCACGATCGTCAGCGTGCTCAACAATCCTCTCCTCTACCAGGAGGGTTGGGGCGTCGGCAAGCTCAAGCACTCGGCGACGTATTCGGGAGGACAGAGCCGCTCTTACACCCGCACGTATGCCCCACTCAGGCGCTATGGACTCGAGGGCTTCAGCCCGTTCACGCGGCCGCAACTCGTCGAAATCGCCGAAGGGATTCCGTTTGCCGATCTGACTACTTACGACGTACAGCGGCTCTACGGCCTCAAGGGGGAGATCGTCTCCCGGGGCGTCCGGGCGGTCACCGGCATCCCGATGCCGGTCTTTCCCAAGCGCCGCTTCCAGCACGGCGCGGTCGCGGACGGCGCGGCGCATCGCCGATTCCCATTCCGCGAGGCGGACTACCGAACGCGATTCCTCTCGCTCTACGCGTGAAGGTCGCGTGATCGCTCCCTATCCGGACCGGCCCGGTGAGCGGGATCGATGGATCCTCGCGCTCCGGGGGCCGCGCAACCGCCTCGACCCGCGGCGGCCGTATGGAAGCTTCGTCGAGAAGGAAGCCTCGGAGGCGGGCACGCCGGTGTCGGTCGCAACTCTCCTTCTGGCGAATCGGGAGTGCCCCTGGCGCTGCCTGATGTGCGATCTGTGGCAGAACACGCTGACCGAAACGACCGAGCAGGGCGCGATCCCCGAGCAACTCAGACAGGCGCTCGTCTCTCTGCCGCCGGCCCGCCGGATCAAGCTCT
>DASXTI010000228.1:0-25408 GCA_036505535.1 Thermoanaerobaculia bacterium | reverse complement strand
TCAGTCCCGGGCCACCACCTGATACTGCTCGATCTTGCCGTCGGGCATGTCGCGCTCCCAGATTTCCAGCGTCTTCTTGGGAAACTTCAGCTCGAAGAGCCGGAACGTCATCCCGCCCCGGTCCCTCTGGCGGATCTGCTTGAGCTCCGTCGGCGTACCCAGCGGAGCGAGGCTGCTTGCAAAATCCTGGAGTGCCTGACTGGTGAAGTAGCTATTCGCGTTCTCCGTGAAGAGGGAGCGATCGATCTTTCCATTCTGAAGGGCTTCGAAGACCCTGCGGGCTCGGGATTCGCTCGAGGCCCTGGAGTCCCGCTTTTCGAAGAGAAGGGTGACGATGCGTTTGGCGATCGCCGAGCTCGCGTCGGTCGAGTCCTGGTTCGTCAGCACGGAGACGGCAGCGCGGTCGTCGGGAAAAACCATGTTCGAGGCCGTGAAGCCGGAGACCTCCCCGCCGTGCTCGAGAAGGCGGTGGGCGTCCACGGCGATGACGCCGAGCCCCAGCGCATACTGGGTACCGAGGCCGTTCTTGAGCCGGACCTCGGTTTCCATCTCGGCGTAAGAGGCCGGCGTCATCAGGCGCCGGTCGAGCATGCCGATGTTCCACCGGGCGAGATCCTGCGCCGTCATGGCGAGCTCCCCCGCGGCGAAGAGCCACCCCTTCCCTTCCTTCGGCGCGGCGCGCGGCGGACCCAGTGCATAGCGCAGATAGCCGATCGGCTCGGTGTCCGGCATTCGCTCCGGGTCAATGTTGGCGACCCTTTCCATTCCGAGCGGAGCGAAGACACGTTTCGCCAGGAATTGCAGGAGAGGCATCCGGCCCGCCTTCTCCACGATCAATCCCGCGATGACATAACCGGTATTGCTGTACTGGTATTGAGTGCCCGGCTCGAAGTCGAGCGGCTTCTTCGCCCATCGATTGAGAATCTGGTCGGGGGTCGTCTCCTGAAGCATGAACGGCGGCACGTAGTCCTGAGGCCAGTAATCCTGATAACCGGAGGTGTGCGACAGAAGCTCGCGGATCGTGACGTCCTTGGCCCGCGTCAGCTCGGGCAGAAAACGCGCGACCGGATCGTCCAGAGAAAGTTTGTGCTCTTCGGCGAGCATCAGGATGGCGGTCGCCGTGAATTGCTTGCTGATCGATCCGATGCTGTAGCGCATCTCCGGCCGGGCAGGCGTCGGCGGCTCGAGCCGCGCGTTGCCGTAGGCCTGGACGTACGCGATCTGCCCATTCTGAACGATGGCGACCGATGCGCTGGGCACGCCCGTCGCGGCGAGGACCTCCCGGGCGGCGCGATCGACCTCGGCGCGCTGTTCCGGCGCGAGACTCGGCTCCGTCTGCGGCAGCGCGGACACGGCCGGCGCCAAAAAAGCGATCCCGAGGATCGGGAAGAATCGACGGAGGATTCTCATCTTCGCTCCTTCTGTGAAGGCGGCCTCGCTTCGATGAGCGTTTCACATCGTATATAACCTCTTACACGCGAAAGGAGGCACCCATGCTCGTGCGCTGCTCCTTCCGGGCGCTCGCCACTCTCGTTTTCGGCGTCTTCGCCGGTAACGCGTTGGGTGAAGTCATCGACCTGGCAGAGAACGGGTTCACCATCCGGAACGCGGTCACCGTATCGGCCGATCCGGCGAAGGCCTACACGGCGCTGACGGACGGAATCGGCAAGTGGTGGGATCCCGACCACACGTTTTCTCACGATGCCGCCAATCTCTCGATCGACGCCAAGCCGCAGGGCTGCTTCTGCGAGCGGCTTGCCGGAGGCGGCGGCGTGCGGCACTTGACGGTCGTCTCCGCCGTCCCGGGCAAGACGCTTCGTCTGGAGGGAGGGCTGGGCCCACTGCAGGCCATGGCGCTCGCCGGAAGCATGACGTGGACCTTCCAGCCGGAGGAGAAGGCCACGAGCGTCGAGCTGCGCTACGTCGTCGGTGGCTACAATCCCGGAGGGTTCAAGGATCTGGCGCCTCGGGTCGACTCCGTCCTCCGGTCTCAGCTCCAGCGCTACAAGCGATACGTCGAGACGGGAAGGCCGTAACCTTCCGACGACAGGAGGAACGCCATGCCCAAGGTCGGTTTCCCGCTTCGTCAGGGAGCGCCGTTTCTCGCCGCCCTCCTATTTGGAGCGATAAACTCCTCGGGCTGTAAGGAGAGCGGCTCGCTGACCCAGGGAAAAGCGACTCCTACAGCGCCGCCCGTGACCGCGGCGCCGACGCCGAACCCGACGCCGACGCTTCACGCCTGGGCCAACCCCATCACCATCGCTGGAATTCGATTCGCCGACCACACCTGGGTCACGGCGTACGACGCGCCATCCATGTGCCCTCCCGTGCCGGCGTACTGGTATTCGTGGGGTGGCTGCCATGCGACCGGGTCGGGCACCACCGCTACCGCTCTCGCAAGCCACGAGGCCGATCTTCCCGTCGCGCGCTGCATCTGCCAGCCCGACGTCGAGGACTATCTCCCGAGTCCCGGAAACCCGGCTCACGGCGGCATCGACATCTACGGCATCACCGGCGTCTGCCATCAGCTCTCCAACCGAATTCTCTTCGCCACCGCCGGCGGGGCGGCACGCCCCTGACGGTCAGCAATGCACACGCCTACGGGGTCTCGCGGTTCGTCTACGGAACGTACGGCACCAACGTCTCCGAATGGGCCACGCGCAAGACCCGGTGCGCCGCCCTTCCCCCGTCGCCGACCGCCGCGCCGGGCACGCCGGTGCCGATGGCCATGGCGATAGCGCCCGCGGCCACGCTCGACGCCGACCTCGCGGCGATGCTCCGCGAGCGGCTGGGTCCCGAATTCTCGAGAACCAAGGTGACGAGGATCCGGCAGATCCGCGCGAGCCTGCTCCAGAAGAAGGCGGAGCTCGATCAGGCGGTCCGTCGCGGCACGATCACTCCCCGCCGATTCGCCGACGGCGTCAACGAGCTGGTCAATCAGCACCTGCGTCAGGCCGCTCAGATTCTGACGCCGGCGGAATACGAGCGACTCTTCGGGATCCCTCCAGGGGAGGCGACCGGAATCGTCGACCCGACCGTCGCCGAGCAATCGAACTACAGGGGCCGCGGATGAAACTAGCCGGGGTCAGGTCTCCATTTTCCACTTTATTGTTAGCCGACCGGAATCTGGAGACCTGACCCCAGGCACTAGGCAGTTGACGGAGATCGACGATGCGGTCGAGAATCCCCTCAATCTGAACGGCAGCATTCTCGCTGCTGCTCTTTGGAAGGGGGGTCGTCATGTGAAGGGTGACTCCCTTGGAGACGCCGCAAGTGGTTCCACCGACGGTTCCCGAAACGTGGGTCCCGTGGCCATTGCAGTCGTTGGTGCCGTTGCCGTCGCTGATGGCGGTGTAACCGTTGCCGACGCGTCCGGAGAATTGCTGGTGCGAGGCTCGGATGCCGGTGTCGATGATGTAGGCGTTCACGCCCGAGCCGTCGAAGTCATAGACATAAGTCGAGTTCAGCGGGAGATCCCGCTGATCGATGCGGTCGAGGCCCCAGGTCGCTCCCGTCTGCGTGGTGGAGGCCTCCATGACGCCGTCCTCTTCGACCCACTCGACGAGCGGGTGCTTCGCGAGGGCCAGCGCCTGCGCCTCGGACATCACCGCCGAGAAGCCCGAAAGCGCGCTCTGATAAACGAACTCGGGCCAGATCCCGTTCTCCCGCGCGAGCGCCGTGACCGCCGACGGGATATCCGTGACGGTGGGACTCAAGACCACGATGCAGTGGTCCTTGGATGGGACGGGCGTTGCGGCGGAAGTCGCCCTGCCCGCCGCGAACGCTTCGCCGGCTGTGGCAAGGAGCAGTAGGAAGAGCCAGAAACGCCTCAGAGGCAGGCGAAAGCTGATGGCCCTTCATGACGCTGTGTCCGACCGTACCGAATCGGGATCTCCGTATCTTCTTCTCTGCTCGACGACCTCTCCGTGTTCGCGAAGGCAACCTCCGAGATCATGGACCACGCCGCCGAGGATCCCTTCGCCATTTGCGACTTGTCCGGCGTGCGCTCGTGAAATATGGAGGCACGCGGCTTGCGGTTATCCTCAGACTTGGGAGACACTTCGCCATCCATCATGTCCGACAAATTCCTCTCGCACGGGCGTCGATTGCGCGATGAGCTCGCGCGTCGTCCCACGCTTCCGTTCATCGGGGTCTATGACGCCTATTCCGCGTCGCTCGCCGTCAGACAGTTCGACACGCTCTTTCTGAGCGGATTCAGCTTCTCGGCCAGCTACTACGGTCTGCCCGACGAAGGCTTCATCGCCTGGCCCGACATCGTCGCCTGCGCTCAGCGGATCCGCGCCGTCGCGCCCGCCGCGCACTTGCTGGTGGACATGGACGACGGATACGGGGACCCCGGAGTCGCGACGCACGCCGCGGCGATGCTCGAGTCCGTAGGCGCGTCGGCGATCGTTCTCGAGGACCAGCTCCGCCCGAAGAAGTGCGGCCACTTGGACGACAAGCAAGTCATGGATCTCGACGGCTACGTGCAGAAGCTCGAGCGGGTGCTCGCGGTGAGGCGCGATCTGGTGGTGATCGCCCGCACGGACGCCGCGGACCCCGACGAGCGGCTCCGGCGCGCCAGGGCCTTTGATCGGACGGCGGCCGACGCGATCTTGGTCGACGGAATCGCAGACTTGGAGTTCCTACGTCAGATGCGAAGGGAGGTGAGAAAGCCGCTCGCCTTCAATCAGATCGCGGGCGGGAAATCGCCGGCCCGAAGCTGGACCGAGCTGCGCGAGGCCGGAGTCTCGATCATCATCTATAGCACGCCCTGTCTCTTCGCGGCGCACCAGGCGATCGAGCAGGAGCTGGTAATGCTGCGCAACGAAGATGGACGACTTCCAGAGCCCGTCCCGCCGCGCGTGAGCCTCGCGCTGGCCAACGCCCGGCTTCGGGAAAATCTCGATGCCCGCTCCACGGGGCTCTCCTAAGCGAATCACGCAAGTCGTCCTGTGTTCCTCGCGCCGAGCCCTGGCCCGCTGATCGAACCGCTCGCCGGCCGCCGGTGGCAGCCCGAGGAGATCGAGCGGCAGGTTCGCAGGCGGGCCGCCTCCTACCGGTCGCGCGGCCTCCGCCGGGGAGACCGTGTCCTCCTCGGCTTCGGAAACCGGCTCGAATTCTTTGCGGACCTGCTCGCGATCTGGCAATTCGGGGGATGCGCCGTGCCGCTCGACGCGCGGCTCACGCGCTTCGAGATCGAGACGTTGGCGAGGACCGCGAGGCCCAAGGCATACATCGCGCTCGGCGACGTCGATTCCGGGCTGGCCGCCACGCTGCGAGATCTCGGAGCCGAAGTCATCGACTCGGCCGAAGCAGGCCGGCCGGGCCAAACGGAGAACGGTGGCGCCTCGACTCTGGCATTGGAGGACGACGCCCTCATCCTCTTCACCTCGGGCACCACGGGGAATCCGAAAGGGGTCGTGCACACCCATCGGACGCTACGGGCCCGGTGGGTTGCGTTGCGCCAGAGCCTGGGGCTGGAGAAGTACCGCAGGACACTCTGCCTGCTGCCCACGCACTTCGGACACGGCCTGATCTGTAATTCGCTTTTCCCCTGGCTCTTTGGGCAGGAGCTCTTCATTCTCCCGCCTTTCACGCCGGAGGCGGTCATGCACCTCGGCGCGATCCTGGACGAACATCGCATCACGTTCCTCTCCTCGGTGCCATCCGTATGGCGGCTCGCGGTCAAGCTCGCGCGCCCTCCGCGGGCGGGGACCCTCGAGCGCGTCTTCGTCGGCTCGGCGCCGCTCTCGAGCCACCTCTGGCGCCAGATTCAGCAGTGGTCCGGCACGCGTGACGTATGTAACGCCTACGGAATAACGGAAACGGGAAGCTGGGTGGCGGGAACCACCGTTCCCGACCTCGAGCCGGAGGACGGCTTGATTGGGGTGCCTTGGGGCGCCGTGGTCGCGGTGACCGTGGAGGGCCTCGCCGATCGGCCGCCGGGCGTGGGCGAGCTCTGTGCGACGGGCCAATCGGGCTTCATATGGCTCAACACTCCGGCCTTGATGAAGGGTTATCTCGATCGCGACGACCTGACCGCGCAATGCGTTCGCGCGGGCTGGTTTCTCACCGGCGACCTGGGCTTCATCGATCCGCGGGGTTACCTCTACCTTCGCGGCCGGATTCGGGACGAGATCAACAAGGGGGGCACCAAGGTCTATCCGGCCGACGTCGAGGCCGTGGTCGAGCAATTCTCGGGCGTCGCGGACTTCTGCTGCTTCGCCGTGGAAGATCCGCACTACGGCCAGAACGTGGGGCTCGCCCTCGTGATGCCTGACGGAAACGACGATTCCATCCGGAAGCTCTACGAATGGCTGAGGGTGCACCTGGCCGAGCACCAGATGCCCGTCCGCTGGCACCTGCTCCAGACGCTGCCGCGGACCTCGCGCGGCAAGGTCAACCGGGATCGGATCGCGGAGGTTTGCCGGACCTCTCCCGTTCTCGATCTTCGCGCGATCCTGAGCCGAACGTCGTGAGCCGCGAGCAGCACCAAGCTCGCCTTCTGCGATTCCTAGAGACCATCCGCCGGCCCGACAAGCGAGTCGAGGACATCGATCCGAACGAGAATCTGGTGCAGGCCGGTCTGATCGACTCGCTTGCCTTGCTGGAAATCGTCACCTTCCTCGAGTCGGAGTTCGCCATCGACTTCGCGGCGACGGGCGTCGACCCCGGCCGCCTCACGACCATCCCGAGCATCCTCGATCTGATCGAGCAGCACACGACATGAACCGAGCGGGCCGGTTGCGGCGAATACTCAACTGGCATGAGGATCCCCGACTCATCGCCTGGGCCGCAACGCCGCTCGGCCGGCTCGCTCTCTGGGCGGCGGCGGTGCTGCTGCTGACGCCCAGGCTGCGGCTGTTCGCGCTGCTGGTGCTATCGCTTATGGTGCTCGCGTTAGTCTTTCCAGCGCGGCGCATCGAGCTGCTCGCGCTGGGATCTCTCGCCGTGGCATACAATTTCCTGCCGCAAAGCGCGCGCGCAGGTCTCCTCCCAAAGCTGGGAGGGATGCTGCTCATGTTTGTCGTGATCGCGCTGGTGTTCCGGGCCGCGCGCGATTTCCGAAAGCTTCCTCGATGGGCGCAGCATCACCCCTTCCTGCTCCTCCACGCGATGCTCTATGGAAGTCTGTTGTTGGCCCATGCGCTCCCGGCGGAGCGGGGCACCTTTCTCGGAGCTCTGGTGACAACCTACCGACACGTTGTGCCGTTCCTGGTCTGGCGCTGCTCCTATGTGATGCTCGCGGGAAAGCGAGGCTCCGCCGCGAAGAGCCGATTTCGCGATCACTTCTTCTACTGTCTGCCGATCTGGGGAGGGACGGGCACGCCCATCGGCAAGGGGTACGATTACTTCCGGCAAACCCGTGCCGACGCGCCGGAGGAGCTCGCTGCGGCGCGGTTGAGCGGTATCAAGCTCCTCGGGTTGGCCTGGATCTTGATGGGCTTCCGAGAGCTTTTTTTCGCTCTCGTCCACGGCAAGGCTTCTCCTGGCGTAACCGCATTCCTGGGAGGGTGGAATCTCGGGTTACCGACGCTCGGCGGGGCCATTGCCGCCACGGGCACGAGAGGGTGGTCTACAGGAACGCTCTGGGCGTGTCTCGGGATCGAGCTCATCTCCAGCACCCTACGCTGGGCGATTTCCGGACACTTTGCCGTCGGCATCATCCGTCTATTTGGCTTCCGGGCATTTCGGAACACCTACAGGCCACTGCTGGCGACGACGCTCGTCGACTTCTGGAACCGTTTCTACTTCTACTTCAAGGAGCTGCTGGTCGAGTTCTTCTTCTTCCCGACCTACTTGAAGGCCTTCAAGAGCCGGCCGCGTTTGCGGATCTTCGCCGCCACGATGGCAGCCGCCGGCGCCGGGAATCTCTATTTCCACGTCATGCGAGACATTCGACATTTGGTGTTTCTGATGCCACCGGCCGAGGCCGCCTCGGCTGCGGCCACTCGCGCCTTTTACTCGCTCCTGCTCGGGCTGGGCATCTTTGTCTCCATGCTCCGGGAGAGGGAACGCCGGGGAAAGCCATCGCCGCCTCATGGCCGGTGGCCGGCATTGCGGCGGCTTCGCGCAATCGCCGGCGTCTGGCTTTTCTTCAGCCTTCTCCACATATGGGGCGTGGCGCCGCTGGAGTTCGGTTTCGAAAGGCGAGCAAGGTTCTTCTGCTCGCTGTTCGGATTCTGAGCGCTCTCTCGAGAGAGGCGGAGCCTTCTATAGAGCAGGTGGATCGCGTCGATCCCTTTCTCGATCGGCTCTCATGCGGTTTCTCGCGTCATCGGCGCCTATCTCGAGAATGTCTTTGCGGCCGAGAGGGATCGCGGCACCTCGAGGTCAGGACGCTCGGCGGCGGCTGCCGTCAGGATCCCGAATCGGTCGAGGCTGCGTCCGGTTCTCCTGGGGCGCCTCCGTGGGCAGGGGACGGTCGTCTCGCTCGCGCATCAACCAATAGGTACCGCCGAGCGCCAGCGTGACGGCTGCCAGCCCCAACAACTCCGTGCTGGTCGCCGCCGTGAAATCCAGGATGATGAACCGGCGAGCCAGGGCCAGGAGGGAAATCAGAAGGACAGTCTTGGTCTGGATGACGCTCTGTTCCCGAGCGACGACGTATCGGAGCGTGTGGTTGAACTCCAGCGCGATCAGAACCGTCATGATCTCGCCAAAGACGGCCTGGAAGACCCGGTGCTCGAGCGGATTGAGGGCACCGAAGATGAGCCCTCCGACAATCTCGACACTCAGCCGGAATAGCGCCACGACGATGACGAAGGTCACGAGGATCGTCAGCGCAAAGGCCACCACGTACTCGAATCGTTGATACAAGGTCAGCGCCGGCCATCGCTCGGCCATCGAACGCCGACTCCCCCACGGTGGCTTCATTCCCGCGGCGCCTTTTTTCGCGTCTCGTTCCATTGCCGTTTCCTTCGATCAAGCAGATGCACGTTCGGACTCTTTTCGCTCTACCCGGCGCGGAACCGGTAAGTACTCGACACCCGGCTGCCGCCGGAGGGGCTGCGGATAGAGGCTCATCAGCTGGAGAAACTCGGGTGGCATGTCCGACCGCACCTTCAGTCCCAACCGCTCGGCCTCCGAGAATGTGATCGGGTAGTCGTGCGTCCAGGTTCCCGTCGCGAGCACTCCGGCCAGCCTCTCGGCCTCCTCCGGCGACTGGCTTCGGGTCAAGAGCTCCTTGACGCTTTCGCGAAGCTAGGCGATGGCCTTCTCCGCGACGTCGGCCAGGATGAGCGTGTTGTCGTCGACTTCCGCGATCGGCTTCTTCGCAATGACCTTGAGCAGGGAGGCGGCCGGGTACTGTCCAAGCTGCGGATCGACGGGCCCGAGCACGGCGTGCGGCGACATGATGATCTCGTCGGCGGCGAGCGCGATCAGCGAGCCGCCCGACATCGTGTAGTGGGGCACGAAGACCGTGACCCGGCCCTTATGCTGGCGAACCGCCCGGGCAATCTGCACCGCGGCGATAGCGAGGCCGCCGGGCGTATGGAGCACGAGGTCGAGCGGAATTTCAGGATCGGTCAGCTCGGAGGCACGCATGACCTCCTCGGCGTCGTTGATGTCGATGTAGCGCATCACCGGAAACCCGAGGAGGCTCATCGTCTCCTGGCGATGGACCAGGAGGATGACCCGGGACTTACGACGGCGCTCGATCTGGCCAATTAGACGCCGGCGCGCACTCTCGAGGAGCCGCTGCTTGATGAGGGGCTGGAGCGTCGTCAGCACGAAGAAGAGCCAGAAGAGGTCGCCAATAGACATGAATGAACCTCCAAGCCCATGGACGGATTAAGACCCATGCAGGATGCCTGCCCGTTATGGAAGCGAGGAACAGGCAAAGTCGTCCTGAAGAGCGACGTCCGCAGTTGGGCGGAGCGTGAGGAGGCCCCGAAGCGTCGCGCAGATCGAGGATCGGATTCGAATCGCGGTATAAGGGCGGTGTGCCGCGCAACAAGCTGCGTGGTTCACCAACCGCTGTCGCAGACGAGCGGTCATGAAAGGATGACGACATGAACAAGGCGCGAACCTGGATTCCTCCAACCCTCTTGGCAATCGCCTTGGCGGCACTCGCCTGCGCGACGACGACCTTCGAATCGACCTGGCGTGATCCCAAGGCGCGGCCGCTCCGGCTTACGGGACGCAAGGTCGTGGGCCTGTTCTTGAGCAAGAGTCCGTCGATCCGCCACGCGGCCGAGGACGCGATGGCCCGAAAGATCACCGCCCGAGGAGCGCAGGGAGTGCCCGCGTACTCGGTTCTTTCGGACGAGGAGATCAAAGACCAGGAGCGCGCCAAGGCCAAGCTCGAGAGCCTCGGCTTCTCGGGCGCCGTCGTGATGCGGGTCGTCGGACAGGAAACGCAATACACATACCAGCCCGACGTCTGGGTCCGCCCTTACTATCGGAGCTTCTGGGGTGGCTACTGGCGATGGGGCTGGGAGACGGTATGGGCGCCCGGATATCTGACGGCCGACAAGATCGTCAAGGTCGAGACCCTCGTCTATTCGCTCGAGCAGGACCTTCTCGTGTGGGCCGGCATCAGCAGGACCGTGGACCCCACGAGGATCGATAGCTTCATCGGCGAGTTGGCCGAGGCGGTCGCGAAACGGATGGCCAAAGACGGGCTCCTCGAGGGGACCTAGCTCGACGAACCGGGCCGCTGGCGCTGGAATGGATCAAAGGGTCAAAGTCGCCGGTCTCGGCGGTTCGCTGGCCGTGCCGTCCAACAGCCTGGCCGCGCTGAAGATCGCTCTGGAAGGCGCGGAGCAGGCTGGCGCCGAGACGCAGCTCTTCGACGTCCGCGCCCTGAATCTGCCGATGTACGCGCCGGGCGCGACCGCCGTTCCGGACTCGGTCCTGCGGCTGTGCGACGCGGTCCACGAGGCCGAGGGACTACTCTGGAGCAGTCCTCTGTATCACGGCACGATCAGCGGGTCGTTCAAGAACGCTCTCGATTGGCTGCAGCTCTTGAGCGATCGTCAACCGCCATATCTCACGGACAAGGTCGTCGGACTGATCAGCACGGCGGGCGGCAGCCAGGGACTCCAGGCGGTCAATACGATGGAGTTCGTCGTGCGGGCGCTGCGGGGATGGGCGGTGCCTCTGGTGATCCGGATTCCGCAGGCATGGCGGGTCTTCGATCCGGAGGGCCGGACGCGCGATTCGCAGCTCGCGGAACAGTTGCGCACGCTCGGTCGGGAAGTGGCGAGGGTGGCGGGGCAATTCGCCCGGCGCGAGATCACCATACCGGAGGCCGCGAAGGCGGAAGCCGAGCTGCAGCCGATCAGCGAGCAGGAGATCGCGGACGCGGCCAAGGAGAAGTAGTCGAGCACCCGGAGCCCGAAGCTCGAGAGCAGCATCAAGAGATTCGGCGGCGGCAAACCGGAAAGAAACTCAGTACGCGTTCTGGTCCCCCGCGAACAGCCCATCCGCGGCCTCGGCGAGCGCGCGGAGTCTCGGGTCGAGAGATCGACGGACGAGCCCGTCTTTGCGAAACCGCCGCTCGGCTCGCTGAACCCACGTCAGAACGTAGAGGAGCGGGTGAAAGCGCGGATCGATCTCGAGCTCGGCGAGATAGCGCGCGATCGAACGTTGCACGGCCCGGATGACGCGGCCTCTCGGTGGCTCGATCAAGAGACCGACGAATGTCTTCCGCCAGCTCGAAGCCAGATCTCTCCTCATCAGCCGGCTCCAATCGATCAGGAAATAGAGCAGATCGGCCAGAGGAAGCCCGCGGGTGATGGTCTCCCAATCATAAACGCCGATTCCTTCGGCGGACCGGCAGACGTTGCCGGTGCTGAAGCTCCAGTTGGACAGAACGAGCGGCAGCGGCGTTCCGACGAGCGCTCGCGCGGCCCGCCGGGCTGCCGCGAACAGACGCTCTTCTTCCGGCCTCAAGACGAACTCGCGTTCGAAGAGCCGGAAAGGCTCCTCGACCCATTCGTCGAGCGACCATACTTCACTGCCCCAGGCGGGGCGGCCAAACGAATTCTCGAGCTGAAACCGACAGAGCCAGGCCGTGACACGGTCGAGATCGGCGAGCTTCCTCGAGAGAGGTACGCCCGGCAGCGACACGGCGCGTCCGATCGAGCGGCCGGTCAGAAAGCTCTCCACCCCGACGGTCAGGCCCGACCACTCGAGAAGGGCGAGCGGCTCGGGAACGCTGCGCCGCATCGCCGGGTCGAGCCGCGCCCGAATTTCGGAGAGCGTTTGCTGCTCCTGACCGGTTCGTGGGCCGCGCTCGCGCACGGGCGAGAACTTGAGCACTGCTTCGGGAACGGTTCCGCCGGCGGCGAACGGAAAAATCACCGCCCGTCTCGAGTGCTCGCGGAAAAAGACGAGAGGATGCGACGGAGACGATCGGAGGGGCTCGGGCAAACCGGAATGGCCGAGCAGGGATGGCTTGGGAGCGGCTCCCTCTTGCGCGACGGCGGTGACAGCGATTCGGCCGACGGTGGCTCTGGCCAATGCCCGGCTCGATCGTGGAAAACGCGCCGCGATCGCTCCGATCGACACGGAGCCAAACGTGTCCAGGTACCAGGCGACCGCTCCTCGGGCATCGAGCGGGACGAAGACCGTTGGGGGCCCTGATTGCGGCCGGACCCAGTAGAGCCCGGTCGGCGAAAGTCCCGCCATGCGGAGATCTTTCAAGACGCTCCCTGCCGTCCGATGGAGAAGGGCGACGCCCTGGCGTTGGATCTCCCAGTAGAGCCAGCCTCCGGGTCTCAAACACCCGGTCACCTGCCGCAGGGAAGGAGTGGCATCGCCCAGGACCACAGCCGCGTCGGCCAAACGGGCCGGCGGCAGGGAACGGCTGACCCGCTCCGCGACCCCCATTGGGATGATCAGCCTCTCGAGGTCGTCGGGACCACCAAGAAGAACGAGGTGAGACAGGGTTCCGCCTCCGGGCTCCGGAAGCAACACGCGCCAGTTGGCGAGGCTCGAATCGAGAGCATTCGTCTCTCCCGGCGGCTCCGGCAAATCCATGTCGGCCCATCCCATCGCTCTGCTGTCCATCGAGAGATCCTTGTTATTGGGCAAAATCGATACCAGCCGGACGAGGAGGGTGAAGATCGGGACTGCCCCGGCCAAAGAACTGACTTGCGATGCCTTAGGCGACGAGGTCCGGTGAGCGGCCCATCGAAACCCGTCAGACCCTGTCCGCTTTGTGGACACCACTCGTCCGCAATGCGTACGCCTGCCTCGAGCGGGACCCAAGGCGCCCAAAGCTATACTTTCTGCGCCCGCATCGTGACGGGAAATATGTCCCCTACAACCCGCCGAGCCCATTCCCTTCAGGGGTCACTGAAAGGACAGATCCGGATCCTGGGTCTGATGGTCTTCGCGAGCATCGTGCTGGCGGCCATCGTGGCTATTGCGCTGGTCCGCTCGAGCAGCTCCGTGCAGATGGCGAGCGCCAGCCGGAGCCTGGAGGGCGAGATCAAAGAGATCGTCGAGCGTTACGAGCGCATCCACGAGACGTACCTGCGAAAGGACGCCGGCAGCCCGCTCGCAACGCAAGACGAGTCCGCCCTGCGAGCCCTGATGATCGAATCGCTGTCGGATGACCCGGGCATGGAAGGAGGCTTCTTCGATGCGGCCCGAGCGCGCCTCCTCGGCTTCGCCTTTCCAACTTCCCGGGGCCCTGCGCGGACGGAGGCCGTCGAGGCGGTCAAACAAGCCGCCGCGCGCGTCACCCGACTTGCGGTCGCTCGGGGTTCAGGGGTCAAGTTGGCGGTCGACTCCGGCCCGGACGTGCTGCTGTTCCGAGCGAGGGCGCTCCGGAACGGTAACACCGTCGAGGGTGCCGTCTGGATCATGCAAGCCGTGCCCGGCGTCCGCGCCCTGCGCGAAAAGTTCTACCGGCTGAGCTTCTTCCTTCTCATCGGTCTCTCAGTCGCAACCACGGCGCTCGCCTGGCGGTTCACGCATAATCTCGAACGGGCGATTCAAACCATCGAGGGGACTCTTTGGACAAAGGAGTCGCGGCCGGATTGGCCCGTTCCGAAAACGCGCGTCGAGGAGATCGACCGCATCGGGGCAGGAATCGATCATCTCGCTCGCTCTCTGGAGGAGCATCGACGACAGCAGAAGGAGCTCGAAGACCGACTCCACCGCGCCGACCGGCTGGCGGCTCTCGGGAAGCTCGTCGCCGGCGTCGCGCATGAGGTTCGCAATCCTCTCGCTTCGATCAAGCTCAAGTTGCACCTTCTCCGGCGCAACTGGGCCGGAACCGGCGGCTCCGAAGCGGCCTTCTCCGTCATCCACGAGGAGATCGGCCGTCTCGATCGAATGGTCGCACGCCTTCTGACAATTTCGAGGGCGGCAAAAACCGACGGCAGCGGGCTCCAGGACCTCGCTCAACTCGTCGAGTCGAGAGCCGACTTCTGGTCGGCGCGGGCCGCCGAGCGTGACATCCGCCTCGAGGTCGAAATCGGTCCCGACACGCGCGGCGCCGCCGCGGTGGACGCGGACACCGTCGTGCCGATCCTCGACAATTTGCTTTCCAATGCGATCGAAGCGATCGACCACGCCGGCGGAGCCATCGCGGTGACGCTCGAACGGCCCGCCGTCTCGGAGATGGCCCTGGCCGTCACCGACACGGGACCCGGCGTCGAACCATCGGCGGTCGAACGGCTCTTTGAGCCCTTCTTTACGACGCGCGAGGGAGGAACCGGTCTCGGCCTGTTCCTCTCTGCCGAAATGGCTCGCCGCCTGGGAGGGGAAATTCGTCACAGCCCCGTCGCCGAGGGAGGAGCTCGGTTCGAGCTGAGGATGCGATGCTGAGGGCGGCCGGAACCGTCATCGTGGCCGATGACGAGCGGAATCTCCGCGATAGTTTGACGGAGCTTCTGTCGGCCGAAGGCTACCGCGTCCTCCAGGCGGGCGACGGCCATGAGGCGCTCTCGCTTCTCGCCGGCGAGCCCGAATCCACCGACGCGATTCTTCTGGATCTCAAGATGCCGGGTTGCGGCGGTTTGGAGACCCTCGAGGCCATGATCGCCGATGCACGCACACGCGATATTCCGGCCATCATCATCACTGCCTTCGGCGGCAGCGAGCAGACGATCACCGCGATGAAGGCCGGCGCCTTCGACTACATAACCAAGCCCTTCGATCCCGAAGAAGTGCTCCGGACCACGGCGCGAGCCATCGCCAGGCGCCGGACGTCGGCGAGCGAGTCCGATCGCGGGCAGGACGTTCCGACTAAAGTCGAGGATGACCCCGGCCTGATCGGGCGCGATCCGGCCATGCGCGAGATCTTCAAGCTGATCGGGCGCGTGGCGCCCACCGATGCCACCGTGCTCGTCACGGGCGAGTCCGGCACCGGAAAAGAGCTCGTGGCCCGCGCCATCCATCAGCACAGCCGCCGCGCGCACCGACCGCTCATCGTCGTCAACTGCGCCGCCATCCCCGAAGCGCTTCTCGAGAGCGAGCTCTTCGGTTACGAGCGCGGGGCGTTCACGGGCGCCGTCCAGTCGAAGCCGGGACGGCTGGAGGCGGCCGACGGAGGCTCGCTCTTCCTGGACGAGATCGGGGAGCTCGCACCGCAGCTGCAGGTCAAGCTGCTTCGCGTCCTTCAGGAGCGTTCCTTCGAGCGGCTGGGGGGGAAGCAGCCGATCCGCGCCGACTTCCGCCTCATCGCCGCGACAAATCAGAATCTGAAGTCGTTGATCGAACAGGGCCGCTTCCGGGAGGACCTTTTCTATCGCTTGAATGTGGTTCGAATCGAGGTTCCTCCCCTGCGCGCCCGTCGGAACGACATCCCTGTGCTCGCCGCTCACTTTCTGAAGAACGTCGTGGCAAATCCGGTTCGACGGATTCCGGAGTTGAGCGAAGGGGCGATGCGGATCCTGATGAGTTACGACTTTCCCGGCAATGTTCGAGAGCTCGAGAACGTGATCCACCGCGTCGCGGTCCTCGTGTCGGGTTCGGTGATCGAAGCGGAGGACGTGAGGAGGACCCTGGAGGCGGGCGACGCTCCGGGCGCAGTCCCGCGCGCGTCGGACTTGCTGGAGATGCCTTTCCGGGACGCCCGCCGAGCGCTCGAGAGAACGCTCATCGAGCGCGCGCTGAGGAGAGCCGGCGGCAACAAGGCCGAGGCGGCGCGCATTCTCGGCATTCGCCGCCAGCGGCTCTACCTGCTGATGAAGGCGCTCGGGATCTAACGAGCCCGTCTTGACGGCCTCAGCGCCCCGACTTCTCCATCAGGCACACGCCCGACCAGATCTGCTTCCCTCTGGGACGGTCGCGCTCGGGAAACAGCGCGAAGAGCCGCAGAAAGAGGGGGAGCCGTTTCGTCCGCGATGCCTCCTTGAAAGGAGTACGGACTTTCAATGTCTTCCAGCCGTATGACTCGAAGAAGGCGGGCCCCTCGGCCGGGGCGAACTTCAGAGGCGCCGCCGCGGCATCGAGCGCGGCGCCGACCTGACGCTGCAGCAGGCGGAGAAGCCCCGGAGAGGCGAGGTCGAACACCCATCTCTGAAAGGCCGGCGGCGCGGCGAGATCTCGGGCGAGGGAACCGGCCTGTTCGGGAGTCAGATAGATGAGAAGCCCTTCGGTCACGACGAGCGCTCTCTTCGCCGACCCGGCGAGCCGCCGGAAGAGGTCACGTCGCGCGCCTTCGTCCGCCAGATCCAGCCGGACGCGCTCGAGCGCGCATCCCGGCCTCTCCTTCCGGAGGATCTCCTCCTTGTAGTCGATCAGGGGGGGGAAATCCACCTCGATCCACCGGAGCGTCGGCGGCAGCGCCATTCGGTAGGGCCGCGTGTCGAGGCCGGCGGCGAGGTTGACGACCATGTCCACGTCTTGCGCGACCTCCTCCGCGATGAAGCGATCGAAGAGGACGGTCCGCATGATCCAGGCCCATTCGTAGCGGTCGTGCGACTTCATGGCGCCGGCGATCTGCCGCCCGCGCTCCCCCGCAAGCCGCGTGGCAAACGGATCCCGGAAGAGCCCGTTCGGCCGCTCGTTCTCTCGACCCCGATAGATCGCTGCCCAGATGGCGGTGTCGGAGATGTTGCGGAAGGTCTGTTCCCTTGAGCTCATCGGATAGCGAAGGAATCAGGATTTTGGCTCGGACGGCATTCGTTTCCAAACGAGGTCCCAGGCCTCGCGCCGTTGGGCGAGCCCTGTGATCTTCCCGTCGGCGCCGCGCAGGAACACGTAGCGATAACGGGGACGGCCGGGCACGAAGAGCACGTCCGGCGCCTCGGCGCGCAACTCCTCCACCTTGCGTCCGGTCTGCTGGCCTTCGAGGGCGTCGCCGTTGCATCGGATCTCGTAGGTGATCGTCGGGGTCAGAGCGTAGCGCCCGCAGTATTCGTTTCGGAGAGAAGCCGTAAGGGTAACCGACGGCGGGTCCGTTCGAAGCGCAAGGACTTGACTGGCAATCAGACGCCATCCCTCCGCCGTCTTCATCCAGGTGTCGGTTGTGCGGTACTGGCAGTGAAGCTTGTGGCCGTGGAAGTCTTCGCTCTCGTCGTCGAGGTGGGTCGCGACGGCGACGTTCCCGTGCAGGGCGACGTCGAAGCCGGTGACCCGGATGGCTCCCGAGACCCCTTCCGGCATGGGCTTGATGTCCTCCACCATCTGCTTCTTCGTCATCACGTTTCCGCTCTCGTCCACGTAGCGGACGTTCTCGTCCAGGTACCGGTTCCAGACCGAAGCCGAGCCGGTCGGGATCGCGTCGAGCAGCTCTTGCGTCTGCCGGCGCAGGATGTCGGCCACGTTCTCGTCCGCATTCGCGGATGCGGCGATCGCCAGGACGAAGGCGGCCACGAACGCGCACGGCGATGGATGCTTCGACATGAGTTTCTCCCCAAGGGGTCAGGTCTGTGATTGGTGAATTTGGTCGAAGTCACACTTTCGGAGACCTGACCCTCTTTCGCGACATTATTGCTCGGACGCGATCTCGCGAGACGTCCGAAATGAGCGCTCCGGCGCGAGAGCCGGTCAGCGCAACGCGTCACGCCCGCGCCTCTGATGGAGTCGGCCGCGCCGAAGAATCGACCGGAGCTTTTCGATCTCGGCCGCGCCTCCGTCGCCGGCGGCGAAGCTCCGACAGGCCGGAATGACATGGTTGAGAAAGAGAAGCTCCTCGCGCAGGGCGGCCGCCAGGGTCGGCGGAACCCGGAGCGCCTCGAGCGAATCGCGCGCGATCGTCGCGGCAGCAAGCGCCTCGCGGGCGGCCTCTCGAGCCGCCGAACGATCGGAGCCCTCGAACGCACGATCCAACCGGCGAAGCGCCGCCTCGAGAGGCGCTTCGGTCGCCGTGACCGCACGGAGATATTCCGCCCGCGCGTCGGTCTCGACACGGCAGGCGAGAGCCAGAACGAGGCCGAAAGACGCTCCGGTCAGAATTCCGGACCGCCGCGTCATCGGAGGAGCGCCCGTCTCCCGAGCATCGATTCGCGAGGGTGACACGATACCCCGGCCGGCCTTCACTTCGGACGACGTCCTCCGGCGGCGGCCAAAACACTCGAAGTCATTGCTCGTATCTGACAGACGGCATCGCCACTTCGATCGGCAGCCGACTGGAGGTTACGCATGACACGGCGCTTCCGTCCCTCCCGCACTCCGTTGGTCCTTCTCTTCCTGTCGTTCGTCCCCCTCTTCTTCACGAGCGATCGCGCCTTCGGGGCGCAGGGGATCACGTTCCCGCCCAGCGGCGAGAACCCGCAGGCCTCCGTCACCCAGGCGATCGGGCCGGTGAGGGTGACGATCGATTACTCGAGCCCCCGAGTCGTCCGGGGAAGCAACGACCGACGCGGGAAGATCTGGGGCGAGCTCGTCCCGTGGGGCCTGACCGACCTCGGGTTCAACGGCTGCTCGAGCTGCCCCTGGAGGGGCGGTGCGAACGAAAACACGACCTTCACGGTCACGCACGACGTGAAGGTCCAGGGCGAGGTGCTCCCGGCGGGCCGCTACGGGCTCCACTTCATCCCGGGCCAGGACGAGTGGACGGTGATCTTTTCGAGGGACGCGGACTCGTGGGGCAGCTTCTGGTATGACCCGAAGCTCGACGCGCTCCGCGTCAAGACCAAGGCGACGAAGGGCGAGTACCACGAGTGGCTCACCTACGATTTCCCGCAGCGCGAGCCGGCGAAGGTGACCGCCGCGCTCGAGTGGGAAGAGCTCCAGGTCCCCTTCACCGTCGGCGTCGACAACGTCAACGAGCTCTGGGTGGCCGACATGCGCCGGGACCTGCGAGGTTTCGCCGGTTTCTCCTGGCAGAATTGGCAGCAGGCGGCGAACTTCTGCGTCCAGAATAAGGTCAATCTCGCCGAGGGGCTCAAGTGGGCCGAGCGCGCGGTCTCGGATCCCGCCTGGTCCGGCGGCAGCGAGAACTTCGCCACGCTGATGACGCTGTCGCGGCTCCAGGAAGCGAACGGACGCGTCGAGGAGGCGCGGAAGACCTACGACAAGGCGCTCAACCACCCAACGACGACCCCGATCGACATCCACCAGACGGCAAGGTCGCTCCTGACCGAGGGCAAGAAGGACCAGGCAATCCGGCTCTTCCAACTCAACGCCAAGCGCTTCCCGAACCAATGGCCCGTGCATGTCGGGCTGATGCGCGGCTATGCGGCCGCCGGAGACAAGAAGAGAGCCCTCCAGGAGGCGAAGCTCGCGATCGCGCAGGCGCCGGACGCTGGAAACAAGAAGAACCTAGAGCGACTCGCGAAGCAGCTCGAGGAGGGTAAGGACATCAACTAGGACCGTCGCCGGCTCGAGTCATCGGGACTCCTTCGGTGAACTGTAACGTTTCGTCGATTCGCAACGTTGTTGAATCTCTTCGCGCGCGGCACCGGTATTGCACAAGATACGCATCCGGAGCTGTCATGAAAAAGCTTGCCGTCCTCATCGGAATTCTCGCGATCTATTCCCTTCCCGCTTCGGCTCAACGGAGTGAGCCACCTCGTCAGGCGGCGCCCCGGCCGCATATTCCGGCTCACGGTCCTCCGCCCGCGCCTCCGCCCCGCGTCGAGGGCGCTCCACGGACCCAGACTCGCGACTTTCGGGACCAACCGAATCACCCGAACGCTCCTCACGTCCATGCTGAGGACGACCGCTGGATCGGTCACGATTCGGGCCGGAACGACCCGCACCTTCGCCTCGCTCATCCTTGGGAACACGGACGCTTCACCGGCGGCTTCGGCCCCGGCCATGTTTTCCGGCTGCGGGGAGGAGGCCGGGAGCGTTTCTGGTTCAGCGGCTTCTACTTTTCGGTCGCCCCATTTGACTACGCCTTCTGCGATGACTGGTTGTGGGATAGCGACGAGATCGTGATCTACGAGGACCCCGACCACGAGGGTTGGTACCTGGCTTACAACGTCAGGTTGGGAACGTACTGCCACGTCATGTATCTCGGGACGGGTTAGAGGTTGCGCGGTTGGGTCAAGTGTTCGCGCAGACGACTCAGCCGCGCCGGCCTTTCCGCTGCCTTCCATAAATCTCGCGGAGCTGCGTCTTCACCCTTTCGAGCCGCGCCCGTTGCCTCGCGGGGAGCTTCCTTCCCGCGCGGTTGATGTAGAAGTTCAGCATCGACATAGCCGACTGGAAGGGGCTCGCCTTGCGGCGGCGGCTCCGGTCGGCGGACCGCTTCAGCGAGAGCGCAATCTTGCGCGGATCGGTCTGCGCGAAGACCCTGTTCTCGAGGCTGAGAGCGCTGCTGGTCTCGGTAACGCGCTGCGACCAGCGCTTCCCTTTCGATTTCGTCGCCGGACGCGGCACTAAGCCACCTTGAGCACGATCTTTCCGTGCGAGCGGCCGTTCTGGTTCATGTCGAGCGCCCGGCGCGCCTGCGCGAGCGGCATCACCTTCGAGATGTGAGGCTTGATCAATCCTCTATCCACGAGCCGGACGATTTTCTTGAGGTCGTTCGTGTCGTACTCCATCGCGAACTCGACGGCGCGGACCCTCGCCTTGCGCGCGGCCTTGCGGTCGATCTCGCCGATCAAGTTGATCAGCATGCCGCCTTCCTTCAGGACCGTCCACGACTTTGTCTGCGTGTCCCCGCCAATGGGGTCGATCACGACGTCCACGTCGTTGAGCTTCTTCTCGAAGCGTTCCTTCTTGTAGTCGATGATCTCGTCCACCCCGACACGCCGGAGAAATTTGAAGCTCGAACGGCTCGCCGTTGCGATTACCGTAGCCCCCTTCCACTTCGCAAACTGTGCCGCGAAGGAGCCCACGCCGCCGCTCGCGCCGTGGATCAGGAAGGTTTTCCGCGGAGAGGCCTTTGCGGTGTCGATGACCATCTGCCACGCCGTCAAGGCCGGCATGGGAATCGAGGCCGCGGTGACGAAGTCGAGCGACTTCGGCTTGCGGACCAGATCCTTGACGGGAACGACCGCGTACTCGGCGAAGCTTCCCCACGTCTCTCCGAAGACCTCGTCCCCTTCCCGAAGGGAGGTTCGAGTGCCCGGCGCGATGCTCTCGATGACGCCGGCGAAGTCCTGGCCCAGAGTCAGGGGGACTCGGTCCATTCCCTCGGGGTTGTAGATCCGCTCCCGCACCATCCAATCGACCGGGTTCACGGCGGCCGCACGCACGCGCACCAGCGCCTGCCCTCGCGTCGTCGCCGGGATCGGGCTCTCCTCCACCTTCACGCGATCCGATCCGCCGAACTCATGGACCCGAGCCGCTTTCATCACAAGATGCCTCCGCCCGAGGGATCAGAGGTGGTGCAATTCGGATGCCGCGGCGCACGCGCAGCGGAGACGCCCCCTCTCGGAACAGGAATTGCAACTCAGGCCTCTCAGGAGGGACCATGGCGGTAGCGAAAATCATCGAGCTCGTCGGGTCGTCGAGCAAGGGATGGGAGGACGCGGTCAAGTCCGCGATCCGCGAGTCTTCCCAAACGCTCCGAGGCATCACGGGCGTTGACGTCAAAGACTGGACCGCGCGCGTAAAGAACGGCCAGATCGTCGAATACCGCGCCAACGTCAAGATTGCGTTCGGAGTCGAGGTCGAGAAGTAGGGCTCGGAACGATTTGTGATTTGGGATTTGGGATTTGTGATTCGGGCCTGCCAAGTCACGCCTATGCCCTGATCACAAATCACCCATCTCCAATTACGAATCCCTTACGATCGCTTCTTCTCCAGCCATCCGCCCCGGAAGCCCGCGCGTAAGAGTCCGCGGACGAGATACGGGCAGCGCCGCATCAGCTCCCAGACGAGCCCGGTCCGGTGGTTCTCGACCATGAGCAGGATCGGGCCGTCGTTCAACCCGAAGTTGTACGGCGACACCCACCCGCACGGCGCCTTCGTGTTGGTCGGAAACGTCGGGTTGAAGGTCGCCTCGAACCCATACGGGCCGCGGCCCACACCCATCGCATGAAAGTTGGCGATCGTCGGCATGACGATCTCGGGCACGAACGGGAGCGACGCGACGACGGCCCACGGTGCGAGCGTGCCGTCGTCCGGGCCTCGCGGGACGCCGCGTGCCACGTAGTCGAAGAAGTGGCGCGTGACGCCGTCCACCTCGAGGGTCACGGGACCCGGACCCTCGCTGGCGGTGATCCCCCAGCACCATTCGCCGTAGCCGGCGAACTTCTTAGGATTGTGCATGGCGTAGCGCTGTTGGACGAACGTCGCGCGCCGGCTGTTCTCGAAGTAGTCCAGACCCTTGCGGCGCATCGCGGCGTCTCGGATCTCCCGGAAGTCGATCCAGACGTGCGAGAGCTGGTGGATGAATAGCGGCGCGGCATAGAGGAGCTCGATCCCGTAGAGCTTCCGGAAGCGATAGGACGAGGTGAAGGCGGCGTAGCTCCTCGGCGAGATCGGGTGCGTCGGTGAGCCCAGGGCGAGAAGGTAGAGGATGAGCGCCTCGCTGTAGCCGGTCCAACGGTAAGGGAGAAAGCCGCGTTCGGGCTTCCAGCCGTGCGAGAGCAGAGCGCTCCCGTTGAGCGCCCAGCGCCAGTCGCAGCGGCAGTAGAACGCGTCGGCCATGTCTCGGATCTCGCGCTCCTCGCGTTCCCGACCGTCGAAGTACGCCGCACAGGCCAGCGCGCCCGCCATCAGGTAGGCGGTGTCGATGGTCGAGATTTCGCAGTCCCAGGCGCGACGCCCCGAGCCCATGTCCAGGAAGTGGTAGAAGAATCCATGGTGGCCCGACGCGTCCGGCTCCTCCCCTTGCGGCGCGTTGAAAAAGAAGCGGAGAGTCGCGAGCACGCGCGCCGCGGCCTCCGTCCGCTCCATGAAGCCCCGCGAGACGGCCACCGGATAGACGGTGAGGGCGAGGCCGACCGCGGCGATCGAGGCGGGAGACCCATCGTGGGTGCTGTCCCTCACGAGGCCCGTCGCCGCGTCGGCCTCGTGAAGGAAGTATCCGAAAGCGTTCCGCTGAAGGCTTTCGGGCTCGTCGTCGGAGGCCGGCCGCGGCGCTTCGGACCCGCTCAAGCCAGCGTCTCGACGGCGTTCTGCACCGCCTCGGATAGCGTCGGGTGGATGTGCACGGCGCCGCGCAGAACCGAGACCGGGACGTCGGCGTTCATCAGCGTCCCGTAAACGTGGACGAGCTCCGCCCCGTCCGAGGCGAGCACCGCCGCCCCGAGGAGCTTGTCGCTCTCCGCGTCGACGACGACCTTGATGCAGCCGCGTGTCTCCGAGCGCTCACGCGCCTTCGCGTTGTGGCGCATCTCGAAGACTCCGACGCGGATCGCGCGGCGCGCCTTGCGGAGCTCTTCTTCGGTGGCGCCGACGCGTCCCAGCTCCGGATCGGTGTAGACGGCATACGGGACGATTCGCCGGGTGCTGCGCGCTCCGTCCCCGGCGAGCTGCGAGAAGAGGATGCGGTGATCATCCCACGACGTGTGCGTGAACATCGGCCAGCCTCGGATGTCTCCCGCGGCCCAGATCCCGGCGACCCTCGTCGCGAGGCGCTCGTCCACCGCGAGAACCCCCTCCTCGTCCGGTTCCAGCCCAACCGTCTCGAGCCCAAGATCGTCCGTGTTCGGCCGGCGGCCCGCGGAGACGAAGAGACGGGACGCGCCGAAGACATCGCTGGCTCCGGAGTCGTTCTCCAGCGTGGCCGCGATGCCGCCGCGCCGCCTGGCGACGCGCGTGACGCGCCAGCCCAGGAGGAACCGAATCCCTTCCGACTCCAGGAGGTGCTGGAGCCGCTCGGCGACGTCGCGGTCCTCCCACTTGAGGACCTGGTTCCCGTGATCCACGATCGTCACCCGGCTCCCCATCCTCCGGTAGAACTGCCCCATCTCGAGGGCGATGTAGCCGCCGCCCGCGAAGAGCACGTGGCGCGGCAGCTCGTCACGGTCCAGCCAGTTCCCCGCGTGCAGGAAGGGGACGGTCTTCAGGCCGGCGATCGACCCGAGCTCGCTCCGCGTACCGGTGTCGAGCACCACTTGTCTCGCTCGGAAGCTCTCCTCCCCGACCCGCACCCGGAAGAGCGCCCCATCGCGCCCCTGCAGCCGCGCGTGCCCGAGGATCAGCTGCGGGTTCTCGCCTTTCTCGAAGCTTCGCCGGATGCTTGCCCGCGACTGCATCAGGAGGCTACGCGCGCGGTCGAGGACGGCGGGGAAGTCGATCTCGACTTTCGGCACCCTCACGCCGAAGACCGCCGCTCGACGGGCGAGGTACGCGGCGCGGGCCGAGGAGATGGCCGCCTTGGTCGGCGTGCAGCCGAAGTTGACGCACGAGCCGCCCAGATCCTTCCGCTCGGCGACAGCGACCCGCTTGCCGGCCTTCGCGAGCGCGTGGGCGAGCGGGATGCCGGCCTGGCCCGCCCCGATGATGAAGACGTCGAAAGACTTACCCGGTGCCTTCATCGAACCGCTCCCTCCGCACTGAGCGTACACGGTTCTCCCCGTTTATCGTTGTCGCCGAGGGTCTGTATCTTAGCGAACGAACAAGTGACCGACGCGTTCCCCATCTCTCCGCCGCGGGGGAGAGGGTATGGCAGGAGTCTTGCGACGCTCGTCCTCGGAGGATTAACCATGTCGGACAGAGAAAAAGATGATGACAGAGAGGCTCTCGAACGCGCGGAAGAGGACAAGGTGGAGGGCAAGGCTCCCTCGACGCAGGCCGGCGAGTTCGTGAGAGAGGAGATGCATCACATCCGCGAGGGCAAGCACGGGGCTCGCTCGACTAAGCAGGCCATTGCGATCGGTCTTTCCAAGGCGCGCCGCGCTGGAGTCGAACTGCCGCCGCCAGAGGAGGGTAAGACCTCGGAGGAGACTCGCGAGCACGCGATCCGAGACACGAAGAAGGGCAGCTCCGGCCGGCGCAAGGCACCATCGCGGACTCGATCGAAAGCTACCTCGAAGGCTCTTCGCCGGGAAGGACGGTCCGCCGCATCCCGATCGGCGCTCGCGAGCCAGGCGCGCTCCGCCGCGCGGAAACGGACGCCGACCGAGCGCTCGCGAGCCGCGCGAAAGGC
>DASXTI010000227.1:0-4553 GCA_036505535.1 Thermoanaerobaculia bacterium | reverse complement strand
CGCCTCGACGATCAGGTACCGCGCCTCTTGGCCGAAGCGGTGTCGGACTTCCAGTCGCTGGCTCGGATTCCGCATCAGGGCGCTTCCAACGTAGATCGCGCTATGAGACCAGGAAGACATCGTCAGGTACTTGATGACCTGCGAGACCCGCTGATCTCCGTCCACGAGGACGACGTCGCCGGGGCGGATCCGGCTCTTCAACCGCAGCGGATCGTTGAAGACGCAGTGGCGGTACTCGCGGCGGGGTCGTGTCAGCTGTCGGACGAACCACTCCGCCAGAACCTGGCCGGGAGACCGCACGCCTCCATTGTGCTCCCCGTCGCCGCCCCGCTCCCTTCCGTTTCGCTACGATTCACCGAATCGGCGTGTTTCGAGGGGCAGTTCCTCGCCCCGCCCTTTCAAACGCCGCCGCGACCGCCTCGACGAGCCCTCGCGCGTATCGGCCATCTCCATCCAGGTCGGGATCGTAGATCCCGACGTGCATCCCGACGGCGAGATCGGAGGCGAGGAGCTCTTCGAGGATCGCCGTCAGCTCCAGCAGCGTCAGTCCGTTCGGCTCTGGCGAGTCGACTGCCGGCATGACCGAAGGATCGAGGACGTCGGCATCCACGTGGATCCAGAAGCCGCGCACGCCGCGCAGCCGCAGCACCGCGATTTCACGACGGACCGCCTGCACGACCCCGACCGAACGAAGCTTCTCGACCCTGTAGGCGGCGACCTTCTCCGGAAGGGTCTCCTCGTCGCGAAATCCCACGAGGACGACGTCCTCTTCCAGAACGAGGGGACGCAGCCCCGCCAGGTTCGCAAGCTCCTCCGGGCCGCGGCCGGTGGCGAGCGCGAGATCCATTCCTGCCGCGCCGTGCGAGAGCGAGGTTTCCGGAGTCGCAAAGTCCGCATGCCCATCGAGGAAGAAGAGACCGTAGCGCCCGCGTCGCCGCAGCGCCACGAGGTTTCCGAGCAGGATCGAGCAGTCGCCGCCGAGCACCAGCGGAAAGGCGCCCATGTCGATCGCCTCTCCGATGCTCTTTGCGAGATCGATCGAGTAGCGCGCGATCGCCGGAGCATTGCGAATGTCGGTCTTCGGATCGATGGCTTCGGAATACGGCGGAGGCTCGACGCGCGTTCGCCATTTCGCGCCGAGCTTCTCCGAAAGGCCCGCGCGTGCGAGCGCTTCGGGCAGGTGCCGCGTTCCCGGCTCCTTGCCCGGCTTTGGCGGCTTCAAGCCCAGATTCGATGGAGCTTCGATCAAGACCAGCGGCCGCGGCCGGGAATCCTTACGCGCGGCGGGCCTCGCCGATAACCACGCCGGCCAATCCGCCAGGACTTCGCTCGCCGCAACCGCCGCTGCACGAGTCAGTTCGAAGTGTTTCATGGGGACTTGAAACACGACCGCTCGAGGAATGGTTGCGGCCCCAAGATGGCACGAAATCTGCTCCTCTGAGTCTTGTCGGATTTGTTTAGGCGTTTCGGCCTTCGGGTCGCCTGACGCGAATAAAGACGCGAGGCCCGGTCCTTCGGACCTCAAATGGAAAGGAGATTGCGATGCGGACTAGGTGTGGACTCTTGTTGGCAACGGTGGTTTTCGCCGCCGCGGCCACGATTGCTCGGGGGCAGGATCCCAATCCTCCGCCGCCCGCAGCGCCGACTCCAGCTGTCGAGTCACCCGCTCCGCCCCCGAGCGAAGCCCCGGCGCCCCAGCTCCCTGTTCAGAGCTCGCCGGTCGTCGAGCCGAGCGCTCCCCCTGTCGAAAGCGCTCCCGCCGTCGAGCCCGCCGCGCCAGCGGTGACGGCGCAGGCTCCGAAGCAGGAGTCCTCGAGCGTTTCGGCGCAAAAGCAGAAGAAGGCCAAGAAGTCGGCGCAAACCACGACGCGTAAGAAGACCGCGGAAACCGCTTCCACGCAGGAAACCAAGCCGGCGGAAGCCGCCGCGGCCACGGCTGCGACCGACACGACGTCGAATCCGCCGCCTTCGGTGCCGCCTTCCGGCACAACCGGCAGCAGCGCTCCTCCGGAAAGCGTTGCCCCTCCTCCTCCGCCCGCGCCCGACGCGGCCGCGAGGACAGAGGTGGAGAAAACGAATGCGCAGGAGAGCACCTTCAATGTCAGGAGCTGGGTCCTGCTTGGCCTCGCCGTTCTCGGCGTGATTGCCGTGATCGCGATCATGGCCCGCCGGCGCAAGGAGGAGAGTCTTTCGATCTACGATCGCACGGCTTCGTCCCCCGTCGGCAGGGTTACGCTGACTCGCGAGACCTCGGTCGAGACGCGGCCGCGCTCTCCTCTGCCGCACCATCCGTAGCGCCACATCGCGAGCGGAGAATTAAGAGGCGGGCCTGGCCCGCCTCTTTCATTTCTGGATGCGTCCAAGAAGTCGGGCAGGTCTTCGCGTCAGAGCTGGGAGCGCAGAAGCCCGGCCGCCCGCTCGGAGATCTTCTCGAGCAGCGGCCGCCGCGCCCAGTCCTGCAGGCTCACCGGCCGGGAGCGTGCCCGGTCGGCCTCGAAGTCCTTTGCCATCTCATTTGCGAACTCGCGGTCGAGTACGTTCAAGTTCATCTCGTCGTTCAAACGAAACGACCGTGTGTCGAAGTTAGTAGACCCGACCGACACCCAGAGGTCATCGACGGTCATCGCCTTGCAGTGATACATCGTCGGCTGATACTCGTAGATCCGCACTCCGGCCTCCATCAAGACGCCCCAGCGCGACCGCGAGGCCCTCCGTGTCAGCTCGACGTCGGTCCGATCGCCCGGCACGATGATCTCGACCGACACTCCGCGGCGGCTCGCCTCGATCAGCGAGTCCACCGACAGATCATCCGGAACGAAGTACGACGCGGACAGCCGGATGCTCGAGCGCGCGGAGGCGATCGAGAACAGATACATCAGCCGAACGCTTTCGCTACCTTCGCGGGAGGAACTCTTGAAGACCTGGGCCGTCATGTCCCCCTCGGGGGCGAGAGGCGGAAAGAAGCCGTCCCCCTGCAGGACCTCGGAGTGCGTCTTCAACCAGTTGTCCATGAATGCCGCCTGCATCTGCGCGACGGCGGGCCCCTCGACGCGGAAGTGGGATTCGCGCCAGTGCTCCGAGTCCTGAGCGTGGCCCAGCCACTTGTCCGCGATCCCGACGCCTCCGGTGAAACCGATCTTGCCGTCCACAACGAGGATCTTTCGATGCGTGCGGTTGTTCAACCGCGCCAGGGTGTACCAGCGCAGCGGATGGTATTTCTCGACCTGGACTCCCGCCTGCCTCATGCGGTCGAGGTCTCCCGCGTCCATCTTTCCAGTGCCAATCCAGTCGAGCAGTACGTACACTTGGACGCCGTTGCGCGCTCGCTCGCTCAGGGCGTCGGAGAATGTGCGGCCGATCTGTCCGGACCAGTAGATATAGGTCTCGAAAGTGACCGTCTTCTGCGCCCCGCGGATCGCCTCCAGCATCGCGGGAAAGATCTCGTCCCCGTTTCGGAGGAGCGTCACGCGGTTGCCGTCGATAAGAGGCGGTCCGAGCAGATTCCCCATCGCGCGGATGAACCCGGCGTCCCCCGTCGCCGTGATGGGCCGGATCCGGTGATCGATCTTCTTTTCGGAAGAGGAGAGGTTGAGCGCGAGGAGGACGACTCCGAGCGTCGCGATGATCGCGATCGAGACGGCCTTCAGCCGGCTCATGCGCCGTCCGGTCAAGGGCTCAGCCCTTCGCGTCGACGAACAGGAGATAGTCCGTCGCGATGGGAACCTTGCCGAGCTGTCGGAGAAGCGTTGCGACCTGTCCGCGATGGTAGGTCCCGTGATTCGCGACGTGGACGAGCACCTCGGCCATCGGGTACGTCCAGGTCTCGCCCTTGAAGTTGACGTAGGTCAGAGACTCGGCCATCCGCTCGGCCGTGAGCCTCTCGAGATGGGCGGTCCGCCCCTTCTCCACCTCGGCCCACTTCTGCTTCAGTGCGTCCAGGGTCGGAACCTCCTGCGAGGGAGGAAGCGCCCGCGGCGAGCGCCCGTGCCAGCGTTCGAGCCAGACCCAGTCCGCGCCGTAGAGGTGCGCCAGTGTCCCCTGGACCGACCCGAAGCTGCCGCCGATCGGCCGTATGTACTCATCGGGTGTCAGCCCCGAGACCGACTCGAGCGTCTGCGCGTTCCCCCACCGGTTGTAGGCGAAGAGCCTCGAGATATCCTCCGGCGATCGCGACACGGTTTCCTCCTTCCTCGGCTGCTCTGGTAATTATGTCGATTTCGGCCGCCCTCGTTCGACTAGAAGTCAAAAGGAGGTTACGACGATGCGGTACATGCTTCTGATCTATGACAGGGAGGCGGACTGGGCCGCCATGTCCGAGCAGGAACGCGGTCAGATCTTCCAGCAGTACACGGAATTCAGCGACGGGATCCGCAAGAGCGGCCACTACCGGGCGAGTGATCCACTGCAGCCGGTCTCGACGGCGACGACCGTTCGCGTGAAGAATGGCAAACCCATCACGACCGACGGCCCGTTCGCGGAGACCCGCGAGCAGCTCGGCGGTTACTACATCATCGAGGCGAAGAACCTAGACGAGGCCACGGCGATTGCGGCGC
>DASXTI010000226.1:0-4879 GCA_036505535.1 Thermoanaerobaculia bacterium | reverse complement strand
CGCCTCGAGCGGGGTGCGCCAGCGCGGATGGACGCGCGCGACGCGCTCGAAGAAGAGGCGGTCGCGGGCCATCTGGTAGTACGCGCGGGGGCCGGCGAGGACGAGCGCATTCATCGCTCCGAGGATCGAGCAGAGGATCGCGGCGGTTAAGAGCTTGCCTCCCCACGGTCCCGTCACCCGCGTCATGGCCGTCAGCGCGACGCGCTGCGAGACGGCGATCTCGGCCGGCGTCATGACTTGCAGGTATGCGAGATTGGCGGCGAGGTAGACCGCGATGACGATCACGACGCCGCCGATGAGGCCGCGGGGGAAGTTCTTCTGCGGCTCGCGGATCTCGGCCGCTGCGAAGCTCAAGTCGTGCCAGCCCTCGTACGCCCAGAGCACGGCCACGAGCGCCGTCCCGACGGCGACCGCCGAAACGGGCCCGGCCGGCAGCGGCGGCGCGGCGATATGCGAGACCTCCGGCGCCGGAGCGGGGAGGAGGAAAATCGCTCCGACCATCGCCACGAGGCCGCCGACCTTCAGCACGGTCAGCACGTTGCCGAGACGGGCGCCGCTCTTCACGCCGACGGCGTTGACCCAGGTCAACGCGGCGATGGCGAGAAGGCTCACGATCTTCGACGTCGCCGGCGTCAGGGGCACGAAGCCGGCGAGATAGATCGGAAAGGCGACACCGAGGGTCGCGATCGAGCCCGAGGTGACCACGGTGAAGAGCATCCAACCGCAGAGAAAGCCGGGGAGTGGGCCGAAGGCGCGGGCGATGAACGTGTAGATGCCTCCGGCCTCGGGCATTGCGGCGCCGAGCTCGGCCAGCGACAGCGCTCCGAGAAGCGTGAAGAAGCCGCCGATCACCCAGACTCCGAGCATCCAGCCCGGCGTATGGACCGCGCGGGCGATCTCGGCCGGGACGAGGAAGATCCCCGAGCCGATGATCGTGCCGATGACGATGTTGATCGTGTCGAAGAGGCCGAGCTCGCGGAGAAGACCCTCGCCCCGGGAGCTTCCGGGCTCCGTCACGATCCACCTCCTGGAGTTATGAAACTCTGGAGGTGGGTTCTATCACCGATTCTTCATCCGGCTCTCGAGATCCTTGAGTCGCTGTTCGACCTCCTCGAGCCGCTTCTGGAGATCGCCGAACTCCGGAAGCATCGGGAGCGGAGCCCGGTGCGGCCGGAAGTGATCGAAGTCCTTCCAGCGGAAACCGCTCATCCCGCGATCGAGATCGCCCAGGAGTGTCTCCCTCTCTTTGCGCTCGGCGAGGGTGACGGACAGGTGCTTCGACGAGCGGTCGCGGGTGACGTCGAGCTTGACGGTCTCGCCCGCCTTGTGCCGACGGACCTCCCGGAGGAGGTCGCGCGTCGAATCGATCTTCTCCCCATCGACCGCCGTGATGATGTCACCAACCTTCAGGCCGGCCTTCGCCGCCGGGCTCTCGCTCTCGACGGTCCCCACGAGGACCCCGGCGTCCTTGGGCGCCCCGAAGTGGGCACGGAGCTCCTCCGTCATCTCGATGAGACGAATCCCGATGAATCCGCGGGCCCCGTGTCCGCGAAGCAGGACGTTGGGCTCGTCATCATCGGTACCCGAAAGGGTCGCGACGAGCTCGGGATCTTCTTCACAGTCCCAAAGGATGATCCGATCGCCGTCGATGACGACCTCGCGGCCGGTCGGATCCGGCGGGGCCGGAGCGCGCGGCGCGGGAACGGCCGGAGGCGGTGGGGGAGCCGGGGGAGCGGGAGGGTCCCCGGCCGCCCGCAGCCGAGAAGCGGTCGAGGCGAGGAGCAAGAAGGTCAACAGCGAGGTCTTCAACGTGGCGAGCCTCATGAGTTCCTCCAATCTCACGAAGAGACGCGGGGGGAGGCGGAAGGTTTCGCTCGACGACCTTCTCTTCCGAGAGCGGCGCGAAGCCGCCCTGATAGCCTTCGCGCGATGCGCCGCCGCGGAGTGATCGCGCTCCTGCTGCTCGTTCTCGCCTCGAGCGCCGCGGCGCAGCGACCATCCGCGGACTGGCGGACGATCGAAACGGCGCACTTCCGGGTCCACTACCCGGCGCGATTCGATGCGTGGACACGTCACCTCGCGGAGTCGATCGAGGGCATTCATGCGCGCGTGACTGGATTCGTCGGCTACGTGCCGGCGCGCTCGATCGACGTCGTCGTCGCTGATCCCGCGGGGGATTGGAACGGCATGGCCATTCCGTATCTCGATAGGCCGGAGATCATCCTCTGGACCTCCCCGCCGTCCGCCGAGTCCGGCGGCGGCGATTTCGGGGACTGGATGGAGCTTCTCACCACGCACGAGATGGCACATATCGTTCATCTCGCGCGCCCGCGCAACCGCTCGCTCGGGGTCCTCGCGAGACTTTCGCCGGCGCCCTTCGGGCCTCTCGCGCTCGAATCCCCTCGCTGGTTGATCGAGGGCTATGCGACGCTCGTCGAGGGAGCGCTGACGGGATCGGGACGGCCGGGCTCGAGCTTTCGCGCCATGGTGCTGCGGCAATTCGCGATCGAAGGGAAGCTGCCTTCCTACGGCGCGCTCAATTCGACCGGCGGCTGGCTCGAGGGGTCGATGGCATATCTCGTGGGCTCGGCTTATCTGGAGTGGCTCTCGGAGCGGGAGGGCAAGGAGAGCCTTCCGAGGCTCTGGAGAAGAATGGCGTCGCGCCGCGGCGGGAGCTTCCAAACCGCCTTTCGAGCCGTCTTCAGGAAGTCCCCCCGCGATCTCTACGACCGCTTCCGCGCCGAGATCACGGTCGCCGCTCTCTCCGAGGAGAAGCGCCTGAAGGCGGCGGGCCTCGCGGAAGGGGAGCCGTGGCAGCGCCTCGAGGGGGGCACGCTCTCGCCCCAGATTTCGCCCGACGGATTGAGGCTCCTCGTCCGCCGGGATCCCCGCCGCGGCGAGAGCTTCCTGGCGATCTGGGAGCTCGCCGAGACGGACGCCGAGCGCCGCGCCGAGGAGGAGCGCCGCAGACGCATCGAGCAACTGCTCCGCGACCCGAACGAGGTTGCCGATCGCGTGGAGGCGCCGGCGCCGCGCGAACCGCGCTGGAAGCTGTCGCGCGCCAACGGCTTCTCCGCCGCGGATCCGCGATGGATGCCGGACGGCAAGAGCGTCCTCTTCGCGCGGCGAGCGCCCGATGCCGATCGGGTCCTCCGATGGGATCTGTATCGGTGGCAGCCCGAGCGAGACGCCGTTGAGCGGGTGACGAGCATGCGAGACGTGGCCGACGCCGATCCTGCGCTGGATGGGGGGTGGGCCGTCGCCGTCCGAGGCCGATTCGGAGCGACGGAGCTCGTCCGAGTCGATCTGGCCAACGGCGAGACGCGAAAGATCCCTGCCTCGCTCGGCTCCGACGAAGCGTGGCCCGTCTGGAGCCACCCCCGGGTCTCGCCCGACGGTCGGCGGATCGCCGCGCTTCTCCATCGTGATGGACGCTGGCGCCTCGTCACGCTGCCCGTCGACGGCGGAGAGGTCCATGAGCTTCGACTGCCGGGGGCGCCCGCCGCCCCGCCGGCGTGGAGCGCGGACGGCTCGCGACTCTGGGTGACGACCGACGCGTCGGGCATATGGAACCTCGCGGCGATCGACGCCGGGGGCACGGGCTTCGAGGAGCGCACGCGCGTCACGGGGGGCGCGTTCTCGCCGGCGCCGACGCCTGACGGCACCGCGGTCTTCTTTCTCGAGCTGACCGCCAAGGGCGTCAACCTGCGGCGGCTGCCTCTCTCCGCGCCCGCACCGGCACCGCTCGAGCGGCCGGCCGTTACTTCTCTTCTCCTTCCTCGCGAGGCGCGCGAGCCCTCGCCGCCGCTGCCTGCCGCAATCTCGCCGGCGCGCTCGTATCGCGTCTGGGACTCGCAGGCGATTCGTCCGCTCGTCAATTTTTCCGTCGGACCGGACGGAAACGCTGTCCAGCTCGGCGTCGAGGGCGCCGACGTCGTCGATCGCCTGCACTGGCTGGCGGCGGGCTCGATCGGCGATGCCGCCGGGCCGCGCGGCGGAACCGTCGCGGCGGCCTATCGGGGTCTGCCCGTCGTCGTTTCACTGCAGCTCTTCTCGGCGCTCGAGAAGCCCGGTAGGCAGAGCCTCGTACGGCGCTCCGAGCTCGATGAGCGGCGTTCCGGCGGATACCTCGGCCTCTCATGGGGCCGGCCGTTCTTCGGCGGACGCGTGCACGTGGAGGCGGGGGGCGGCGCGACGCGGGTTCGCGCTTTTGCCGATGGCGAGGACTTCGATCGATATCTGGGCTCGGGACGCGCCGAGCTGGCGTTGCGGCGTACGCGCGGCCGCTCCGGTTTCGGCGTCGATCTGGATATGACCGGCTCCTTCGGAAACACGGCGGGCGCGTCCTGGAGGCAGTTCGCGGGCGGTGCGCGTTTGACGGGGATCGTGTCGTTCGCGAGCCTCTCGGCATCGGCCCGTCTCGGCGATACGGGGGGCTCCCCCACGCGGTTCGATCTCTTCTCGATCGGGGGTGCCTCTTCGGCGATCCTGCCGCCAGGACTGGACCGTAACCGGATCGAGAGTCCCGCGCTACCGGCGGCGGTGCAGCTCGGGGACCGATTCGAAGCCTATCGCGCGGAGCTTTTGCTCGAAGCCGTCCCGCTGGTTCTGTATGCCGAGTGGCTCCGCGCCTGGAGCGGCGGACAGGATCGTCCCGATCCGATTCGGGTCGTCGGCGCCGAGTTGCGGTTGGAGCGGCTGATTCCCATCGAGCTTCCCCGCCCGCTCGAATTCCATTTGGGAATCGCCCGGCTGGAGGGGGACACGCCGCGGATTCGAGCAACGCGGTTCCACGCGTCACTCGTTTATCGGCCGTGATAGGCGAAAGAGGGTCGAGACAATCTAATTTTAGATTTTAGATTTTAGATTTTAGATTTTA
>DASXTI010000225.1:0-14371 GCA_036505535.1 Thermoanaerobaculia bacterium | reverse complement strand
AAGGCAAGCGGCGCGAGCTGCGGGCTGTCGTAGGCGTGGATGTAATAGTGGAGAACGCCTGGATGCTTCGGCATCTCGTCCGCGATCTTGTCGAGTACGGCAGCGGCCTTTCGCGGATTGGTCTGGTCGGCCGGCGCATATGAAAGGGTCCAGAGAAGGGCGACGGCGTAGAACGCGGCCGCCTCGCGATCCTGGGGAAACGCGCGGTACACGCGCTCCATCGCCTTCTCGTAGGTCTGCGCGCGCCTCGTGTAGTCGGGCTTTCCCTCGTCCGCGTAGTACTGTCCAATCGCCTCGATGTAGGCCCGCTCGCGGTCGGTCTTCGCGCCGATCGCCTTCGCCTGCTCGACGGCGGCGCGCCCCTTGTCCACCGGTGCGCGATCCGGCCAGATCGGATGATAGAGGCTCATCGCGACCCCCCAGTAGGCCATTGCGCAGCCCGGGTCGGCATCCGCCACCGCACGGAAGCTCTTTTCCGCCGCCTCGTACCAGAAGGAGTGAAGCATGGCGACGGCGCGGTGGAACTCCTTCTGGGCCGCCGCGTTGCAAGAGATCGGGAAGTCGACCTGGCCAAGCTCCTCCGCGCCGCCCGGATGCGAATGGGGCTCGTCGGCGGGCGCGCCGGCCGGCAGCAACAGCGCGGCCGCCAGCGCTATCAGGAAACGCTTCGGCTGTTTCATGAGATACCTCCGCTCGATACCAGACTCTCTCTCTTTCCGGGCCGTCCGGCAAGCGGGCGAACCGGAGTCCCAGACGGGAAACCTTGCCTACCGGATCCCCACCGCGAGGGTGTCGTGGTGCAGGGCGATCAAGGTGCGCAGATAAGGTCCGATTCCGCCGGCGTTCTCGAAGCCCGCGGCCTTCGCGGCCTCATCCTGCTTGGCGGAAGGGACATCGGCACCCTCGGCGTAATGCTTCAGGTCGCGGTAGAAGCCGACCGTGAAGAGGTCCCAGGGCGCACCCGATTCGCGGACGAAGATCAGGTTCTCGGGAAGCCCGAGACGCCGTAGGTAGGCATTCTCCATCTCCCGTTGCCGGTAGAGGTCACGCCGCCGGCCCGGCAGGGTCTCGAACATCTCGACGTGGAAGAATCCGGCCTTCGCGAAGCGGGCCTGCAGCTCCTCGACGGACGGACCATAGACGAAAACGTCCTCCTGCCAGGCAATGGCGTCGTCGAGCCGGTCGAGCGCGGCCCGCGCGAGCTCGCTTGCCCTGTGACGGCGAGCGATCCGCTCCGCCGCGTAGAACTCGGCCTGGCTCCCCATGGGAAAGAGCAGCAACAGGTCCCAACGGTCCCCCTGGCTGTGACGCATGGCGAAAGGCGGCGCGTCCCCGCTCTCCTTCACTCCGGGCCAGCCCGATTTGTAGAGATCGACGACCTCGAGAAGCTTGCCGGGAGCGGCCTGAACGAGGGCCGCCCTGTAGAGGTATCCCGGTTGCGGCGCGGGTGACCCGGCCGCGGCACCGAGGCGAAGCGTCAAAACCAGGCAGGCGATGTTCATCGGGTCCCTCCCCGCGCGTATTCTTGCCTCGATATCGGGCACAAGGCGGATCTTTTCGCCGCGCCTGTGCTAACATTTTTGAATTACATCCATGAAATTCAGCACTGTGGTTGCCCGCAGCTTCTCGACGGCCGAGGTTGCGAGGCTGACCGGCTTGACCCCGCGCCAGCTCGATCACTGGGACCGGCAGGGATTCCTGGGCCCGTCGCTCGAAAGGGCCAGCGGCTACGGCTCGACGCGGCGCTACTCGTTTGCCGATGTCGTTCGGCTGCGAGTGGCGGCGCGATTGCGGGGCAGCGGAGTGGGCCTGGCGCGGATCCGGCGCTGCGCGGAGGCACTCGCGCGACTCGACCCGGCGGCCGATCTCGGCGAGGCGCGGCTGATCGCTGTCGGCTCGGCCGTGCTCTGGGCACGCTCCGATCGCGAAGTCGTGGACCTGCTCAAAGGAGGCCAGCTCGTCTTAGTCTGTTCCCTCGGGGAGGCCGTCGCCGAGGCGGCCGGCGCCGCGGCTTCCCTTTCCCGCGAGGCCGAGCAAAAGGATCTCCCGGCAACGCGGCCTCGCAGGAAAAGCAAGTCCAGAACCTGAAAGGAGTCGTCGGTAACGGGAGAAGCATGCGGTTGGCCGCGGAAGACCTGAGCGCACGCGTCGGTCGCCTCGCGCGACTCGGACGTCAGCGCGACTTTTCTCTCCAGCGCTTCCAGAAGTCTCTCGGGTCGGCCGCCCACAACGGCGACCGGGCCGAGGTTCTGCGCCAGCTGCTCACGGATTGGACCGGCATTCCTTTCGAGCCCGAAGAGGCCGCTCAGCGATGGGACGAGATCGAACGCCTGATCCCGGATCTCCGCGAAAAGCTAGGCTCGCCGCTCGGCCTCCAGACGGTACTCCTCCATCATCTCCACAGCCGGAAGGGACTCCTGAAGGAGCCGCGGCTCGTCTCGGAGGCCGACCTCGCGGTCTTGCGGGTCAACGCGATCACGGATCCGTTGACCGGCCTCTACAACCGCCGGTTCTTGACCGACCACCTCGGCCGAGAGATCTCGCGGGCCGAGCGCGCGGAAGGCATTCTCTCGGTCGTGATGATGGACCTGAAGGGCTTCAAGGCGATCAACGACCGGCTCGGCCATCCGATCGGCGATAGCGTCCTGGTGCGCACCGCGCGCATCATCCGTGAGTCGCTCCGAGCGATCGATGCCGGCTGCCGTTGGGGAGGGGACGAGTTCCTGCTCGTCCTGCCGAATGCCGACATGATCTCGGCCTTCGCCGTGGTCGAGCGCGTCCGGGAGAAGATCGCAGCGATCTCGCTGCCGTCCCGCGACGGCGTGACGATGGACCTGCACTACGGCGTGGCCTCGTATCCGCATGACGGCAAGAGCACCGCCTTTCTCCTGAAGATCGCGGACGTGCGGCTCTATCAGTGCCGCTCCCAGTCGATCTTCGAGACTTCCGCGCGGCGCATGCATCCTCGCTTTGCGCCCGAGCACATGAGCATCCGAGTGTCGGAGAAGGGACGCGGCCGGTTCTGGGTCGCTCCGGTGATCGACGTCAGTCACGGAGGGCTGGCTTTTCGCGCGAAGAGCCGCAAGAAGTGGCCGACGCGCTGGAAGGCGGAGATCCTGCAGAAGCACGATCCCGAGCGCCGCGAGGTCCGTCTGCGGACGCTTCACTGCGCTCCCCTGCCGGGAGGCGGCGTGCGCGTCGGCTGCGCGTATGCGTAGTTCATGGAACTGCGCGCACGGAGCGCGCGTTTGAGAAACGCGGCCTTCGCCGCCCATCGCGCCGCCGCCTCCGGTCTCTTCACCCTCTTCACCCTTCTCGCGATCATCCTCGGGCTGGGGGACGCCCGTCTGCTCGCGCTCGGCTTGGGCGGCGCGCTCCTCTCTCTTTTTCTTCTGACGCGGCCTCCGATCCAGGAATTGATGGGGCCCTTCGCCGCGCCGCTGTCGATCATCGCGGATCTGGGTCTTCTCTTCTGCGCGATGTCTTTGACGGGAGGCGTGCTATCGCCGTACGCGCTCCTGCTTCCGACCGGGGTGGCGCTTTCCTGGCATTGCGAAGGGAAAGCCGCCGCGCGTTTTTTTGCGGTGGCATCCCTCTTCGGCGTGGCGGCGCTCGCGGGGCTCGGGAACCTGCCCATCGCCGGCGCGACGAATCTCTTTCCACTCATCGGCGTCGCCCTCGCCGCTCCGGCACTGCTGATCGCTCTGGAAGTCTCGGGTATCAGTCCGGGCGTGACGAGGACCGAGACGGTGAAACGGCCATCGATTCCGGCCACCGCCGCCGCGATGAGAGCTCGCCTGCCGGAACCGGAAGAGGGGCTCGAGCGCGACATCGAGACCGAGGTCCTTCACGACCTGCGCTCGCCGCTCTCGGTCATTCGCGTCTATACCGACCTTATTCAGGAAGCCGCGCGCCGCGGGGAGCTGCCGAATCCGGAGTACCTCGCCAACCTCGCACGCGAGATCGAGCTCGCGGAACGTCTCGTCGGCGCTCCCATTTCCGGACCCGAGCCCGCGACACCGCCGCCGCAGAACGCGGACTTGGTCGAGATCCTCGGCTCGCTTGCCACGGCCTACCGCCTCGCGCACGGCGGACGCATCCGAATCGAGTTCATCGCCGAACGTCCGCAGCTTCCGGTCGGGGCGGACCCGGTGGCCCTTCAACGCGCCTTTCGCAACGTCCTCGACAACGCCATCAAGTACACTCCGGAGGGGGGCGAGGTGCGCATCCGCGCGGGCGCCGCCGGCCCTCAAGCATTCGTCGTCGTCAAGGACACCGGCATGGGAATGAGTCCAGAGGAGAGGGCCCGCGCATTCGACTACGCGTTCCGGGGCGCCGGCGCGGTGGCGTCCGGGACGCGGGGCAAGGGGCTCGGACTCGCGGTGACCAAGGAGATCCTCGAGGCCAACGGGGGAAAGATCAGCCTGTCGAGCGAGGCCGGCTACGGCTCCGAAGTGACCATCATGCTTCCCTTCCAGAGAGGGACGCGGTGAAACGCATCGTTGTCGTGGACGACGATCGGACGATCGGCCCCGCCGTGCGGGAGATTTTGGCGGCCGATGGTCTCGCCGTCGATTGTCCGGTCGAGCCGCGCGCGGCGCTGGTCGATACGATCCGTGAGGTTCCGGATCTGGTCATTCTCGACGTCAACATGCCCGGGATGACCGGCTGGGAGTTCTGCGCGATCCTGCGGCGGCAGTCGGCGACGCGCGAGGTCCCGGTCCTTTTTCTCACGGGCCGCTCCGAGGTCAAGGACCGGATCACGGCGATGCAGCTTGGTGGCTCCGACTATCTCGCCAAGCCTTTCCGCGCCGAAGAGCTGCGAAAGAAGGTTCGCTCGTTGCTTCGCGAATACCAGGTCATGGAGGGAGAATGAGGCCCAAAAGCCGTACCGACTCGGGCGCACTGACATCGGGCTCGCCCGACGCTCTGGAAGAGCTGCGCCGCGAACGGATCGTCTACGACGGAGTTACGGGGCTGCCGATTCATCCGTTCGAAACGCCCGAGCGTGTCGACGAGCGGATCGAACATCTCGGTGTGATCTACCTTCAGATCGGCAAGTTCTTCGGCTTCGAGGAGCTCTTCGGCTGGGAGGAATACGACCGTGTTCTCGCGGCCGTTTCGGAAGTGCTGCAGGACGAGGTGCGCGCCTCGCGCTTGGCGCCTCACCTCCACTCGATCCGCTTCTCGGGGGCCGATGGCTTCTTCGTTCTCTACAACCTGCCGCCGGCCGGCCGGGGCCGCATCCCGACGAGCCTCGAAGAGGAGGCCGCTCGTTTGCGTTCGAGCGTGACCCGGCGACTCCGTCAATCGCTCGTCGGCACGAGCGTGGATTTCCTCAACGTGCTGGGGTCGAGCCTCTCGGCCACCGACAATCCCCGGGTCCGCCCGGCGCGCCAGATCGTGCGCCTGCTGCAGGAGGCCGTCAAGATCGTCGCGCAGCGGCAGACCCACGAGAAGATAGAGCTCTTCGCGGGCTTGAAAACGATCATCGGCGCCAGGCAGCTTCGGCCCGCCTTCCAGCCCGTCCGGCACCTTCCCGATGGGGCGATCATCGGTTACGAAGCCTTGATCCGGGGGCCGCACGGCACGACCCTCGAGCCGCCGACCGTTCTCTTCGCCGTGGCGCACGAGAACGAGATGGACGTGGAGCTCGAGACGCTGTGCCTCGAGACGATCTTCGCGAACCTTCCGCGCGCCGTGGGCGACCGGCGCCTCTTCGTCAACGCCTCCGCGATGCTTCTGCGACACCCGGTGTTTTTGGACGAACGCAACCTCGCCGCGATCAACCGCAGCCACGCGGATGTCGTCCTGGAGATCTCCGAGAAGGAAATGGTCCGCGACTACGATTCTTTCCGGGAGGTCCTCGAGCTCGTTCGCCGGGCCCGAATGAAGATCGCCATCGACGACGCCGGCTCCGGCTACTCGGGGCTCGAAACGATCCTGCACCTGAGGCCCGACTACATCAAGATCGCCGACTCCCTCGTGCGGAATCTCCACGGCGACCCGATCAAGCGCGAGATCATCCTGAGCCTCGCGGCGATCGCCAACCGCATCGGCGCGATCCTCGTCGCCGAGGGGATCGAAATCGAGCCCGAACGCAGGACTCTCGTCGAGCTGGGCATTCTCTTCGGCCAGGGTTTCCTGCTCGGCCGGCCGTCGTTCCAGGTCAGCGGCAGAGCGTCGCGGGGGTAGATAGCTCCGATGCACCGAAGCCGCGCAGAAAGACCCTCCCGTGCGTCTGCGTCCGGAAGATGGGCCGGACAGGCGGCCGCTTTCGCCGCGGCCTTCATCGCGTCGCTGTCTCTATGCTCCGTCGCCGTCGCTCAAGAGGATCTCGGGCGGGACTTTTTGGACTCCGGCCGGCAGGCCTACCGCGAGGGACGATACGCCGATGCGGTCCGCGATCTGAGGGTGGCCCGGTTCGCGACACTCGAAAAACCGCCCCGCCAGTCGGAGATTCTCGCGCGCCTCGCGCTCGCCGAGGACGCGGCGCGCATGGCAGCCGATCGCGACGCCACCCTGGAGCGTTTCCTCGAGGTCGAAGAGCGCTTCGGCTCCTTCACGGCATCCTCGCTCGAGCCGGATCTTCGGGCGCGCTTCCAGACGCTCGTGCTCGCGCACGTCCGGCGCGAGCGGATTCTCAAGATCCCGACCCTCGCCGGCGAGCTCGGTCTCGCGCCAGTTTCGCCGCGGACAACATCGCAGCCGCCACGGCAGACCGCAGTGGCTCCGCCATGGACACCGACCGCCGCCGCGGTGCCGCCGATGACGACCTCACTTTCGCGAACGGAGTCTCCCACCCCTATGCAAACATTCCTGCCTTCGCCGAGAGTGTCGCCGACGAAGACCTCTACGCCCGTGCCGAGTGCGACATTCTCGCCGACGAGAACTCCGACGTGGACTCCCGTCCCGCCGACCGCCACTCCGACGGCGACCGCGACCCTATCGCCCACCAGAACCCGCACTCCGCGCCCTTCGCCCACGGCGCCGCCGACGGACACCTCCACGCCCGTGCCGACCTCCACGTCCTCGCCGACGAGAACTCCGACGTGGACTCCCGTCCCGCCGACCGCCACTCTGACGGCGACCGCGACCCCATCGCCCACCAGAACCCGCACTCCGCGCCCCTCGCCAACGGCGACGCCGACGGACACCTCCACGCCCATGCCAACCTCGACATCCTCCCCGACGAGAACTCCGACGCCGATTCCGCCGACCGCCACTTCGACGAGGACCGCGTCGCCCACGCGAACACGCACTCCCCGCCCTTCACCAACGGCGACGCCGACGGACACCTCCACGCCCCTGCCGACCTCCACATCCTCGCCCACGAGAACTCCGACGTGGACCGAAGTCCCTCCGACCGCCACTTGGACCGCGACCGCGACGCGAGCGGCAACGGCCGAGCCAACCGGGACTTCGACACCCACACCCACGGTCAGGCCGGCTGCTTCGCCCACACTGACGACGACGCCGCTCTTCGTATCTCCGGAGAAAGTGGACTCGCCACCCCGCCCGATCGAGGTCATCATGCCCATCTATCCGGAGCGCGCGCTCAAGGAACGCATTCGCGGCCTCGTCGTCCTCAAGGTCCTCGTCTCGGAGTCCGGTACGCCGCTGGACGTTCGCGTCGAGCGCGGGGCCCGGGCGGATCTCAACCGAGCGGCCGTCGAGGCGGCGCGTCAATGGCGATTCGAGCCGGCGCGAAAGGGAGGGCGCGCCGTCCGCACTTTCGCGACCGTGCGCTTTCCTTTCGAGGGGGTTCAGTTCGCCAGAACGCCGCTTCCGCAATTCGGCGCCCCCTCCAGGCCGAGACCTTCTCCGACGAAGCCCCGCCGATGAGCGGGATCGAGGCTCCGACACGCCAGCCGTAGTCGCTAAACAAAGGAGAAGCCCATGCCGATCTCTCCTGCCTCCCGTTTCCTCGCCGGTCTGATCCTGATCCTGGTCCCGACGGTCGAGATTGGAGGGTTGTTTCTCTTGACCTTCATCCGAAGGAGGACTCCCGGCTACCTGGACAATCCTGTGCGGCAGGCCCTCTTTCGGGCCGGGCACGCGCATGCGGGGGTGCTCGTCATCCTGGCGCTCGTCGGGATGTTCTTCGTGGACCAGGCAGCACTTCCGGATGTGATCAAGCCGCTCGTTCGCCTGTGTCTCTTCGCCGCGCCGCTTCTGGTGTCCGCAGGCTTTTTTCTCTCGGTCGCGAAGCCGTCGGCGCAGAGGCCGAACAGTCTGATCGTGCTGGTCTATTTGGGGGCGCTGTCGCTCGCGGTCGGCGTCGTCACTCTCGGAGTGGGTCTCCTCCTGGGGTCCGGCCTTTGAGGGGCAGGTCTTTAAAAGTGTGAACTTCCCCCTTTTTCACGGCTCACCGGCCTGACTCGAAGTCCCTCGTTTACATAAGCTTGCCCTGCAAAGCGAAAAGATTTGTCGATATCTCGGCGCCGTGCTCGCCAAGACACGAATCCTTTCGCCGATCGACAGCGTAAAGCAATACGGAGAAGTCCATGACTTGCCTTACAAAAGAGGAACGGCTTCAGGTTCGTGGCGGCGAATCGAAGACCCTGTGCGCCCGTTCGGGCTCGACCGGGGAGCGCGACTTCTTCGGCGAGCGGCTGGCGCTTTACGCGCGGTCGACCTTCCTCGCCGCCGCCGGCTTCTGGCTCGCCGGCTGGGTCATCGCCTTCCTCTGGCCGGCGCGGGCCGGCCAGGCGCCTTCGCTCTCGAAGCCGGAGATCCTGTTTCATCTCGCCGCGGTGGCGGTTGTCTTCCTGATGTGGCTGGCGGCCCGGCAACCGGAGCTATCCGAGCGATCCCTGCGGCGCATCGACGCCGGCGGCACGTTCGGATCGCTCGCGCTCTTCGCCCTCATGGGCTGGAGCATGACCCCGGCGTGGAGGCCGGAGTTGCTCGTCCTCCTGATCCTCAACGCCGTTCTGCTGACACGCGCGGCCATCGTGCCGAGCACGCCGCGTCGCACGGCGGCGATCTCGGCGCTCTCGGCGCTGCCGGTCCTGCCGCTGACCTTCGCTCTCTACGCCGACGGCGCGCCGCCGGAGACGCCCACGGGCAGCTCCGTCGCCTACGCGTTTCTCTGGGCGTCGCTCGCGGTCGTCCTCTCGACGCTCGTCTCCTTCGTGACCTTCCGCCTGCGCACGACGGTCGCGCGGGCGCGGCGGCTCGGCCAATACACGCTCCGGGAGAAAATCGGCGAGGGGGGCATGGGCGTCGTCTACCGCGCCGACCATGAGATGCTCCGCCGGCCGACCGCGATCAAGCTCCTTCCGCCTGAGCGGGCGGGCGAGGAGAGCCTGAAGCGTTTCGAGCGCGAGGTGCAGCTGACGGCGCGCCTGACGAGCCCCCACACGGTCTCGGTCTACGACTTCGGCCGCACGCCCGAAGGCGTCTTCTACTACGTCATGGAGTATCTCGATGGGGTCGACCTCGGGCACCTCGTCGCCGAGACCGGGCCGCTGCCGCCGGGCCGCGCCGTCCACATTCTCCGCCAGGTCTGCGAGGCTCTCGCCGAGGCGCACGGCATCGGCCTCATCCATCGCGACATCAAGCCGGCCAACATCCTTCTGTGCGAGCGCGGCGGCCTGCCGGACGTCGCGAAGGTGGTCGACTTCGGAATCGTCCGCGACGTCACCGCGTCCGACGCGAGGCTGACGGGCGCGGACCACGTCATCGGCACGCCCGAGTACCTCGCGCCGGAGACGATTCGCGATGCGACGTCGGCCGACCCGCGGAGCGATCTCTATGCCCTCGGAGCGGTGGCCTATTACCTCCTGACCGGCAAGCCCGTCTTCGCCGGGAAGGGGCCGCTCGAGACGATCCACCACCACCTGCAGACCGAGCCCGAGCCGCCTTCCGCGAGGCTCGGCTGGGCCCTCCCGGCGCGCCTCGAGGCGCTCGTGCTCGCGTGTCTCGCCAAGGATCCGAACCAGCGTCCCGAGAGCGCGCGGGCGCTCCTCGAAGCACTCGATGCCTGCGACGACGTTCCCGCCTGGGACGAGACGCAAGCGCGTCGCTGGTGGCGAGAGCACGCCGCCCGCAAGAGCGCGGCGGCGGCCCGTGAGGGCGCGGCGAAGACGGCATAGTCCGGGACGACGCGGCGTGCATCGAGGCGCTGACCGGCAGGCGATCTACCGAGGAGCCGCTTGCGTCCGGTTACCAGGTCAGTCCGTCGATCAACACGATGTCTGAGTCGCCCTCACTCACGGCGGCGTAGATCGAACGACCGTCGGGTGACCACGAGACTCGGCGGCTGATGAACGTGGGACGATGGCCGAAGTCGGTGAGCCGGTGGATCACACCGTCGGTCGTCGACAAGGCCCAGATGTTGGTAGTCACGCCGTCGGTGAGCGGAAGGGCCAGCCATCGGCCGTCGGGCGAGATGACCGGCTGAAACCTGCCCGCATCGGGCATCCGGTGCCAAGGGAGGCGGGCCAGCAAACGAGAGGGGCCGTCTTCAGGGCTGGCCGACCGGATCTCGTAGTCGACAGCCCCGGCCGCTCGGAGGACTTCAATTCCAAAATAGAGCGTTTTACCGTCCGGCGAGAGGGCCGGCATGAAGGCGCTGTCGGTTCTCACGATCACGGGCGATCCGCCGTCGATCGGCAGCTTCTTGAGCGGCCTCACGGGGATTCCCTCCCGATCCTGATAGTAGAGCCAACGGCCATCGGGCGACCAGCATGCCCACCACCCTTTCGAAAGAATCTGGCGTAAGCCGCTGCCATCGGGCTGGATGCTCGAGTATCCGTAGCTGCTTTCACCACTCCAGTAGAACGCAATCTGCCGGCCATCGGGCGACCAGAGGGGCACGCCAATCATCAGATTGGGATCGCGTTCGAAGGTGAGCTGCCGACTCTCGCCGGTATCGAGCCTGGTCACCCAGAGGTTCGAGTGCCCCGCGATGTCGGAAACATAGACCACCTCCCGCCCATCCGGGCTCACGGACGGCGTACGAACTTCTGCCGTTTGTCGAGTGACCGGCATTGCGCCGCGGACATTCTCCGCGCCGTTTCCCTCGACTGGAAAACGCCAGAGATCGGAGCGCATCCGCATGCGGCTCGCCACGAGAGTGCCGGCGTGGCCCAAATCAGGATGCACATAGGACACTTCGCCGAACGTCAATTGCCGGGGGCGGCCGTCGTCGAGACGGAGGGTCGAGAGCTGAAACGTCTCCAGATACAGCATGATGCTGCCCCGCGATGAGCTAAACACGATGCCTGAGCTGTCGGGCAGCCAGGCAAAGCCGTTCAATTGACCAGTCCCCCGCGTCAGCTGCTTGGGATTGGTCCCCGTGCTCCGGATGGAGAAGATCGCCTGGTCCCTTCCGTGAGAACGGCGCTCGTATGCCAGCGTTCGGCCGTCGGGGGACCATCGCGGCGTTGCGTAGTCGTAGCCGGGCTCGAGCGCGACCATGACGCGTCGGTCGGAGCCGTCGCGTTTGGCGACGACCAGCTCGATCTTGTTCGTGCCGAGCCGAAAGAACGCGATGTGATCGTCGGCGCTGCTCGCGTCGGCGCCGCTCAAGCTGTTGGCCAGACGGCGCGGCGTGCCGCCGAGAGCCGAAACCTCCCAAAGGGAGCCCGCCTCCTCCCCCTCGAGCGGCGGTGAAAAGTAGAGGATCGAGCTCGAGTCGCGCGACCAGCGTGGATACAGGTGGTCAGTCGGGTCGCGCGTGATCTGCAGCGCCGGTCCTCCAACAATCAGCCGCACCCAAAGCTGACGCCTCCCGTCCACGTCTGCCGTAAACGCCACCGACCGGCCGTCCGGCGAAAGGGCTGGAAATTCCTCGAGACCGGTGAGCTCGGTGAGCCGGTGCACGCGGACCAGCGACGTAGAAGGCTGTTGGGGCCGCCAGATCAGTCGGCCGGCGAGCGCGCCGAGAGCGAGCGCGCCGAGCGCAAGGCCGAGCGCCGCAACGACCGACCGGCGCCGGGATGCCCATGAGGCGAGAGGCTTCTGAGGGGGCCGGGCCCTCACGCCCGAAACCGTCGAGACCAGCTCGAGATCGAAGGCCAGATCCTGCGCCGACTGAAAGCGCTGCTCGGGCCGCTTCTCGAGGCAGTGGGCGACGATGCGCTCGAGGGCCGGAGGGACCGCGCGCCCGCCCGTCGACAGCTCCGGCGGATCCTCCTTCAGGATCGCATTCATCGTCTCGATCGCCGTATCGCCGCGGAAGGCGCGCCGCCCCGAGACCATCTCGTAGAGAACGGCCCCGAAGGAGAAGACGTCACAGCGTGCGTCGGCCGGCTCCCCGCGGAGCTGCTCGGGCGACATGTAGCCGACCGTGCCGAGCACCGTGCCGGGCTCCGTATGGCGCGTGACGGTAGGAGTCTGTGTCTCCTCTCCCTTCGGCAGCGAGATCTGACGCGCGAGGCCGAAATCCAGGATCTTGACGCGGCCGTCCTTCATCAAGAAGAGGTTGGCGGGTTTTAAGTCCCGGTGGACGATCCCCTTCTCGTGCGCGGCCGCCAAGCCCACGGCGATCTCCCGCCCGATCTCGATCGCCTTGCGGGTTGGCAGCGGTCCGGAGGAAAGACGTTCGCCGAGTGTCTCGCCGTCCAGCAGTTCCATGACGGCGTAGGTCGTCTCTCCCTCGCGCGCCAGGTCATGAATGGCGAGGATGTTGGGGTGAGAGAGCGCTGCGACGGCCTTGGCCTCCCGCTCGAAGCGGGCGAGCGCGACGGAGTCCGCTGCGAGGCTCTGCGGCAGGACCTTGATCGCGACCTCGCGGTCGAGCTTCGTGTCACGCGCCTTGTAGACTTCCCCCATCCCGCCGGCGCCGAGCGGCGCCAGGATTTGGTAAGCCCCGAGACGACTTCCAGCCGCGAGCGCCACAGGATGAATATCCCCAAAAGGCTGCCCGAGAGCGAGTCTAACTCGTGACCGCGCTGGGGGCCGGCAAATCAGCGGCGAGCGCACACGCGTCCGCTGCAGCCGCCTGTTCGACCCGCTGCGGTTCTGGAAGCTCGGAGGCGCCGACCCGTGGTCGCGCGGGGACGATTTCGTCCATGTCGAGTTCGGGATCCCTCGCTGCGCTCGGGATGACGGCGGCCTGCGTCGGGATCACCCCGGCTCCGCCGGCGTCACCATTTAGAATCGCCCCCCGTGCCGAAGGCCTCGCCGGCGCCCTACCAGGCGCTTCGCCACCGCGACTATCGCCGGCTGATCGTCTCGCAGCTTCTGTCGCTGACCGGATCGCAGATGCAGGTCGTCGCGATCAACTGGCACGTCTACCTGCTGACAAAGTCGCCGCTGGCGCTCGGCTTCGTCGGCTTGACGCGCGTGGTGCCGATCGTCGCGTTCTCGCTCTGGGGAGGCGTCATCGCGGACCGTTACGATCGCCGCCGTGTGATGATCACGACACAGCTCGCGATGACGACCGTCGCGGTGGCGCTGGCCGGCGTGACCTTCGCGCACCGCGAGACGCTCTGGCTGCTCTACCTCTTGAACGCTCTGTCCGCATCGGCGGTGGCTTTCGACGGGCCATCGCGCCAGGCGCTCATTCCCCGCCTCGTGCCGGCCGCAGACCTTCCCGGGGCGCTGTCTCTGAGCCTGTCGGTCTTCCAGGCTTCCCTCATCGGAGGTCCGGCGCTGGCGGGACTGCTCATCGCGCACAGCTCCGGACTCGCCGCGGCCGGCGTCGCCACGCCGCAGACGAGCGGACTGGGGCTCATCTATTTCTTGAACGCCCTCTCTTTCCTCGCCGTCATCTTTGCCCTGGCCACCATGCACACTTCCGGCGCTCCGGCCCGGGACGTCGGAGCGACGGAGAGCTGGGCGGCGCTCACCGAAGGGCTGCGCTTCGTCTTCCAGACTCCGTTGATGGTCTGGACGATGGGCTTAGACTTCCTCGCGACCTTCTTCTCGGGCGCGACCTCGCTTCTTCCGATCTTCGCGGACCAGGTCTTGAAGGTCGGGGCGAAGGGCTACGGGATTCTGGCGGCGGCGCCCGCCGTCGGCGCCCTCGTGGGGTCGCTCTTTCTTTCGATCCGGCCCCTTCCCGCGCGGCAGGGCAGACTGCTTCTCTGGTCCGTCGGCGCATACGGCGCCGCCACGATCGTCTTCGGCCTGTCGCGAAGCTTCCCGTTGACCTTGATCGCGCTGGCCGGCACCGGGCTCGCCGACGCGATCTCGACCGTGATCCGGCAGACCCTCCGGCAGCTCATCACGCCCGACCGCCTCCGCGGGCGCATGACTTCGGTCAACATGATCTTCTTCATGGGCGGGCCGCAGCTCGGAGAGCTCGAGGCCGGGCTCCTCGCCTCCGTCTTCGCCTCGACCGTGGTCGGCGTGACGGTCTCGGTCGTATCGGGGGGTCTCGCGACGGTCGCGATGACCGCCGCCATCGCCGCGGCCG
>DASXTI010000224.1:0-36870 GCA_036505535.1 Thermoanaerobaculia bacterium | reverse complement strand
GGAGGAGCTCGGCTTCGACGAGGGTCCCGCCAGGACTCTCCTGCAAGGAGTCATCGACCTCGTCTACGAGGAAGGCGACGGCTGGGTCTTGGTCGACTACAAGTCCGACACCGTCACGACGAACAATCTTTCCGACCTCGTCGCGTTCTATACGCCTCAGGTGACCCTCTATTGCCGCTACTGGAAGCGGCTGACGAAGCGCTCGACGCGCGCCGGGCTCTTCTTCGTGCAGACGAGCCAGACGATATGGATCCCGGGGGTCTCACGGGAATCGGACATCTGACCGGCGAAACCTGCGGCTCAGCGGATCGAGGAACCCCCGGCGTTAGGATGTCGGCATGTCCGAATCCACGCTGGCCGGCCACTTTCTCGAAGACGCCCTTCGCCAGTTTCGAAAATACAAGGCGCTGGCCGAGGAAGCCCTCGCTCAGGTCGAGGATCGCGACTTCTTCCGGACCCTCGATCCCGAGTCCAACAGCGTCGCCCTCGTCATGAAGCACATGGCCGGCAACATGCGGTCGCGCTGGCGCGACTTCCTGACGAGCGACGGCGAGAAGCCCGACCGAAATCGCGACACCGAGTTCGTCGACGAACGGGGGGAGACGAGGGCTCGCATGCGTGAGCGATGGGAGGCGGGCTGGAGGCAGCTTTTCGAAGCCCTCGAGCCGCTGAAGCCGGACGACCTGACTCGGACCATAAGGATCCGCGGCGAGGCCCATACCGTCATGCAGGCGATCCATCGGCAACTGACCCACTATGCGTACCACGTCGGACAAATCGTGTTTGTCGCCAAGCACTTCGCCGGCGACCGCTGGAAGTCGCTGTCGATTCCGAAGGGCAAGTCGAGAGAGTTCGACGTTGCCAAGGACGGTTCGGTCTACGGGACGCCGCAAGGGCCCGAGAAAGCCTGAAGGGGTCAGGTCTCCGTTTTCCGCCTAACTCGCCACGGGAGGTCAGTCGCTGGGCCGGATATCCATCAGGACGTTGTTGTTCAGGCTGATCCGCACGCGAGACCCTTCGGGGAAGCGAAACCACTGCTGTCTCGTCACCTGAAACCGGTAGCGCGCCGTGGCCGCAACCTCCTTCGTCTCGAAGACCAAGTAATAGTTGCCGGTTCCGGCGTAGCTCGCGCCTCCCGTGCCGGGCGCGTCGTGCTCCCGCTCGACCACGACGCAATCGAGGATCCGCGTCCCAAACCTCGAATTCGCTTTGCTCGCGCAGGCGGCAGAGAAGATGCAGGAGAGGAGGACCGCCACGGAAAGCGCTCGTCGGCTCATGGCACCCCTTTCAACCGATGAGGCCGCCGCTCGATTCCTCACCGCACCCGAACTCCGTTCTTGATGACGATCACCACGTTCTGGAGGAGCTCGATCGAGGTCAGGACGTCGCCCCGGACGGCGATGATGTCGGCATAGCGTCCCGGCGCGATCGTCCCGAAGTCCTTCTCCTTCTTCAGCCACGCCGCCGGCCAGCGCGTGGCGCCGGCGATCGCCTGCATGGGCGTCATGCCGAGACGGACCCAGGTCGCCAGCTCTCTCCACGTCGAGTCGGTATGGAAGTTGGCCGGGATGCCGGAATCGGTTCCCACCAGGAGGGTCACGCCCGTCTCTCGGAGCTGGCGGAACTTGGCGGCGAGCGTCGGAATCCGGCGGCGCACCAGGGTGAAGTAGGGAAGGGCGCCGACATCGCGAAGCGATTCGCGGATGTCTTTGACGATGTCCGGCGCCAGCCCCTCCTGCCAGCGTGGATCGTTCAGCCTCTCGGGGAACACATCCGCCGTGTACTCGGAGAGAAAGAGCCCCTCGACCGTCGGACACCAGGCGAGCGTCTGATTGCGCTTTCGGATCCCCTGCAGGATGTCTTCCGGGTAGCCAGGCTCCGTCGCCAGTCCCGTATGCTCGAAACAATCGACGCCGTATTTCAGCCCGATCCGGATCTCCTCTTCGCGGTGCGCGTGCGCGACGACGGGGCGGCCCCCTTTGTGAGCGGTCTCGATCACCGTGCGGACTTCCTCTTCGGTCATCTGATCCTGATCGATGAGCTTGACGAGGTCCACGCCGGCGTCGATGATCTTCTGGACTTTGGCCCGGGCGTCCGCGGCGCCCGACACTCCCCAGCGGAACTCCTTCTCGTAGTCGTTGTAAGGGCGGTGCTGGATGAACGGCCCGGAGACGAAGAGCCGCGGGCCGGGAATCTCTCCCTTCTCGATGCGCGCCTTCACGTCCAGGACGTCCTCGAGCGGCGCGCCGAGCTCCCGCGCGAAGGTCACGCCGCTGGATAACAGCTGCCGCGCCGCGGCCGGCATGATCTCGGTGCGGAACCGGGAGCGATACGTCTGGTCCCAGTGCTCGTAGTCGCCGTGGCCGAGGATCATCAGGTGCACGTGCATATCGGCGAGGCCGGGCAGCACCGTCATGCCGCGCGTGTCGATCGTCGGAGTGCCGGGCGGAACGGAGACCTCGGAACGATGGCCGACCGCTGCGATGCGCTCTCCCGCGACGAGGACCACGCCATCGTCGATGGGGCGCCCTTCGTATCCATCCACGATCCGGCCGCCGACCAGTGCGAGGGTTGGCTTCGGCGAAGACGCCGAGCCCTGCGCGAAAAGGAGAGAGCCGGCGAGAAAAGAGCCGAGCGCGGCGATCCCTCTTTTCAGCATCATGGCGGCCTCCTGCGGGGACATATCCTAAGCCCGCGTCGATGATCGATTCTGGCGAACAACACTTTGCCGCCGAAGCCGGCGAGCGCTTCCGCCTCCGGCGCCCCGCCCCCCTCAAGGAGCGCGTGAGCTGGGCGCTGTACGACTTCGCCAACACGATCTTCTCGATGAACATCGTCACGCTCTACTTCGCCGTCTGGATCGTGACCGAGCGCGGGGCGAGCAACACCTCCTATTCGATCGCGACGAGTCTTTCCTCCTTGATCGTGCTCGTGGCGGCGCCATGGATCGGAGCCGTCTCCGACGCCGCGGGGCGCCGCAAGCCCTGGGTCGTCGGCCTGACTCTCGCCTGCGTCGCGGCGACGATGGCGCTTTCTCCTCTCGCGCGCGCACCGCTGCCGCCGCGCGCGAGTCTTCTGCTCCTGCTTGCCGCTTTCGCCGTCGCGAACACCGCCTACCAGCTGGCGCTCCCTCCTTACAACGCGATGCTCGCGAAGCTCGTGCCGGCAGAGGGCCGCGGAAAATTGTCGGGGCTCGGCACGGCCCTCGGCTATGTCGGCTCGATCGCGGGCGTGCTTCTCGTCGCCCCCTTCGTCACCGGAGTTTCCGGCCTGCTGCCGGCGGGCGGCCGGCAGGCGGTCTTCGCGCCGACCGCGCTGCTCTTCCTGCTCTTTTCCCTTCCCCTCTTCCTCTTCTGCCGAGACCACGCGGCCCGGCCTCCCGGGCGGCGTCCCGCCGTCCATCTCTCGACGATCGGGCACGAGCTCTTCGACGCCTTTCGCGAGGCGCGACGCTATCCTGGGCTCCGGCGATTCATCGTCGCCTCCTACTTCTACCAGGACGCTCTGGGCACCGCGATCTCCTTCATGGCGCTCTACGCGGTGACCGTGCTGGGGCTGCCGCCCGGAGGAGAGATCAGGCTGTTCGTGACGCTCACGATCCCGGCGATCGTCGGAGCCGACCTGGCCGGCCGCGCGTCCGACCGGTTCGGTCCCCGCCGCACGCTCCGGGTCGTTCTCGCCGGATGGTTTGCGGGCCTGGTGGCCATCGCGTTGGCGCCCTCTCTTTCCGCGTTCTGGGCCGGAGGCTTCCTCGTCGGCCTCGCCTTCGGGGGGATCTGGTCGGCCGAGCGGCCTCTTCTGCTGACGCTCGTTCCCGAACGCGAGGCGGGACGGTTCTTCGGCTTGCTCGCCCTCTCGGCGCGCGCGGCCGCGATCGTCGGACCGCTGCTGTGGGCCGCGATCGTGGACCGGATCTTTCTCTCTTCCGGTCCGAGGGTGGCTTATCGAATCGCGGTCGGATCGCTCGCGCTCTTCATGCTGGCGGCGTTTGGACTTCTCCGTGGCGTTCCCAACGCGATGGCGACTCCAGACTCCAATAGAATCGGAACCGGGAGCGAAAGAGCATGAATTCGCAACACGTGCGCGTCGCCCTCGTCGGACTCGGCCCGATCGGCGTCGAGGTCGCCAAGGCCCTGTCCGGAAGGGAGAACATCACTTTGATCGGAGCCGCCGATCCGGCGCCCGAGAAGGCCGGCAAGTTGATTGCCGACCTGCTCGACGGTGCCTTTCCGGGCCTCGCCGTAAGGCCGAGCGCCGCGGCTCTCTACGCGGACAGCGCGGATTCCCGCGCTCGATCGGACGTCGCCGTTCTCTGTACCGGATCGCGGCTCCATCAGGTGCTCCCCCAGATCGAAGAGGCGATCGACGCGGGGCTGCACATCGTCTCGACCTGCGAAGAGCTCGCCTACCCGGAGCTGCGTCACTCCCCGATCGCCCGGCAGATCGACCGCCGCGCCAAAGCGAAGGGGGTCGGCGTGCTCGGCACGGGCGTCAATCCCGGCCTCGTCATGGACCGGCTGGTGCTGGCGGTGGCATCGGCCTGCGTGAGGGTGGACGCGGTTCGCGTCACGCGCGTCGTCGACGCGGCGAAACGGCGCGGGCCGCTGCGGGCCAAGGTCGGCGCCGGCCTGACGCGGGAGGAGTTCGCCGCGGGCGTCGGCGCCAAGAACCTCGGCCACGTCGGCCTCTCCGAGTCGGCGGCCATCATCGCGCTCGGACTGGGCCTTCCGATCGACGAGATCACCGAAACGATCAAACCAGTGATTGCGGAGAACGAGACGGACGGCGTTGCGGCCGGCCGCGTCCTCGGTCTCCATCAGATCGCGCTCGTCCAGGCCGGCGACGAGGTCAAGGTCGTTCTTGATCTGACGATGGCGGTGGGCGTCGCCGACCCGGCGGATCGGATCGACATCGAAGGCGATCCGCCGATCCATCTGGTCGTCTCGGGAGGGTTTCACGGCGACCGGTCGACGATCGGCACCGTCGTCAATGCGATCCCCTTCATCGTCCAGGCGCCGCCCGGCCTGAGGACGGTCGTGACGCTCCCGCTCTTCGGGCTGACGCCGCTCTCCTGACGGCGGTGTGAGCTCCCTCCCTCCTTTTCTCGTTGCTCGTCCCGAGGGACTCTACGCTCCGGCCTTCGGCGCGTTCCTCGATCCGCTCATCCCGGTGCCTCGCGCGATCCTGTCCCACGCGCACGCGGACCACGCCGTCGCCGGTCACGGGGAGATCTGGGCGACCCGCGAGACCGCGGCGCTCTATCGCCGCCGGCACCCCGAGTGGAGCGGCACAGCCCGCGAGATTTCTTACGGCGAGCAACACGAAGAGAACGGAGTTCGTCTAAGGCTCGTGCCCTCCGGGCACGTGCTCGGCGCCGCACAGCTCTTTTTCACGGGGGAAGGAGGATCCCTCCTCTACACGGCGGATTTCAAACGGCGCGAAGGGCACACCGTCATCCCGGCCGAGGCGCCCGCCGCGACGACTTTGTTGACCGAGACGACCTACGGTCTGCCCGTCTTCCGTTTTCCCCCGAGAGCGGAGCTCGAGGAGTGGATCGTGAGGGCTTGCCGCGAAGCGATCGCCGAAGGGGAGACGCCCGTGCTGCTGGCGTACGCACTCGGGAAGGCGCAGGAGACCGCCGCCATACTCGCAGCGGCGGGCATCCCGGCCGTTCTCCACGGCGCCGCCTGGAAGCTGCTGCCGGAGTTCGCCGATGCCGGAATCGCGCTGCCGCTGTGCCGTGCCTATGAGACGGGACCCGCCGAACCCGGCGAAGGGCTGATCACACCCCCCTCCACCGTGCGGACGCCCATGGTCCGGGGGATCCGGCGTAAGCGCGTGATCTACCTCTCGGGCTGGGCGATTCGCGAGGCGTCACGAGCCGAGCTCGATGCGGATGTCTTGATCCCGATGTCGGACCACGCGGACTTCGAGGATCTCCTCGCGCACGTGCGCGACGTCGCGCCCGAGCGCGTCTTCACGCTCCACGGTTTCGCCCGGGACTTTGCCCGCATCCTCGCGGCGGGCGGGATACCGGCCGAAGCCCTGCCCGAGCGGGAGGAAAGGCCTCCGGAGGACGCATGACCGCCTATCGGGTGTTGGCCGAGACGCTCGAGGCCGTGGCCGCCGCCCGAGGAAAGCTTGCCAAGATGGCCCGGCTCGCCGCCGCGCTCGCGAGCGTGGAGGACGGCGAGCTCGTAACCGCCGCGCGGTTTCTTTCCGGCTCTCCCTTCGCCGAGCACGAGGAAACGACGACCTCCGTGGGTTGGGCCACCGTGGTCCGCGCGGCCTCGGTCGTGACGGGTTGGGACGAAGAGACCGTCGGTGCGTGCGCGGGCGCCATCGGGGACCTGGGCGAAGCCGTCTCGCTGCTAATGCGCTCGGAGCCGGCCGAGGCCATGACGATCGCGGAGGCCGACGTGTTCTTCCGCGAACTCTCGCGGATCCGAAAGCCGGGGGAGAAGCGCGCGCTGCTGGAGACGCTCCTCCGTCGCTCTTCTGCGGTCGAGGCGAAATACCTTCTCAAGACGCTCTCCGGTGGGCTGCGGATCGGGGCCGACGTCACGACCGTCGAGGAGTCGATCGCCGCCGCCTTCGGAAGGGATCGGGAAAGCGTGGCGCGGGCCAGGCGGGATTGCGGCGACATCGGCGAGACCGCCGCGGCGGCGAAAGCGAATCGCCTCGCCGAGATTGGTTTCCGCCTCTTCCACCCGATCGGGTTCATGCTGGCCTCGCCGATCGAGAGCGCCACCGAGGTGGCTGACGAGCTCTCCCATTTTGCCATCGAAGACAAGTTCGACGGGATTCGCGCTCACGCCCACAAAGAGGGAACGCGCGTGGCGCTGTTCTCGCGTACGCTGGACGAGGTGACGGGGCAGTTCCCCGAAACCGCGGCGGAGCTGGCGCAACTAGAGGGAACCTTCCTCCTCGACGGGGAGATCGTCGCCTGGGAGCGGGATCGGCCCGGCTCCTTTTTCAAGCTACAGCGCCGTCTGGGCCGCAAGGCTCCCGACCCGGCGCTGATCGCCGAGATCCCGACGGCGTTCATCGCCTACGACTGTCTCGCCCGGGAGAGCCGACCGCTCTTCGAAGCGCCGTGGCGGGAGCGGCGAGGGCATCTCGAGGAGATCGCGGTCCGTCAGCCGCTTCGCGTTTCGGAGGTCTTCGCGGCGGCCACGCCCGATGGGCTCGAGGAGCTCTTCGTGAAGGCGCGCGAGCGCGGCAACGAGGGGCTCATGTTGAAGCGCCGGGATTCGACGTATCAGGCGGGCAAGCGCGGACGGGCGTGGCGAAAGTGGAAAAAGGCGCTCGCTACACTCGACGTCGTCGTGACGGCGGTCGAGCAGGGGCACGGAAAGCGCGCTGGGATGCTTTCCGACTATACCTTCGCCGTCCGCGATGGCGATCGCTTCGTCAACATCGGGAAGGCTTACTCCGGACTGACGGACGAGGAGATCCGCGGGATGGGAGGCGAGTTCCGAAAGTTCACGACCGGCCGATACGGCCCGGTCCGCGTCGTGGAGCCGCGAGTCGTTCTCGAAGTCTCTTTCGACGCGATCCAGCAGAGTGGGCGCCACAAGTCCGGCTTTGCCTTGCGTTTTCCCCGAATCGTCCGCCTGAGGCCGGACAAGGCGGTGGGCGATATCGCCACTCTGGATGAAGTCAGAGAGCTGCACGAGAGGCTGAGCGGGGCGAGAGATTGACGATTTGCCGATTGGCGATTGGCGATTGCCGATTGGCGATTATTGGGGCGTTGGTTTCATCTCTTCATCGGCAATCTTCGATCGGAAATCTTCAATCAAAAAAGGCGGCCCCGACAACAAAGGTCGGGGCCGGGAAGGAAGGTATCGCGTGCTGACCCCTCCAACAGGGGGTCAGGATGAATTATTTCAGAACCTAATTATTGTAATTGAAAGACTTAGCCTTTTGCTATCTCGAAGCCCGGCGCGGCGACTGTCTCATCCTCCTCGAGCTCGACTCGCACTCCCAGCGTCGCTTCCACTTCCGCCAGCAGCGCGGGGTCCTCTTCCATCAAGACGCGCGCCACGCCGGGTCTCACCCGCACCTGGACTGTCTGACCCGCCGAGAAGAGGTTCGGAGGGCGCAGGAGTGCCCTCCGCAGGTCGAGGGCCACCGTCAGGTCCGTTTTGATCCGTCCGCTCCCCGCGCAGGCGGGGCAGGCTCGGGTCAAGATCCTTTCGAGGTTGCCTCGCGTCCGCTGGCGGGTGACCTCGATCAAACCGAACTCCGAGACTTGAAGGATTCGGGTCCGGGCCCGGTCCTTCGATAGCTCTTGCTCGAAGCGCTCGAAGAGCCGGCGGCGATGCTCGGGCTCTTCCATGTCGATGAAGTCGATGACGAGGAGTCCCCCGAGGTCTCGCAATCGTATCTGCCGCGCGACTTCGGGAACGGCCTCGAGGTTCGTGGCGAAGACCGTCTCCTCGAGTCCCTCCTTGCCCACGAACTTGCCGGTATTGATGTCGACTGCCACGAGCGCCTCCGTCTGGTGGATGACGAGCGAGCCTCCCGACGGCAGGCTCACGCGGCTCCTGAGCGCGTTCTCGATCTCCGCCTCGACGCCGTAGAGCTCGAAGAGCGGCTCTGAGCGGCCGTGAAAATCCAGCCGCGAGATGAGAGAAGGCGCCACCGACTGGAGGAACTGCTTGAGCCGGTCGTGTGCGGCCTCTTCATCCACGCGAATGACCTCGCACTCATCCCCCGCCAGATCGCGGACGCTGCGCAGCGCCAGATCGAGCTCCCGATGTATCAGGGCCGGCGGCGCGGCGTTTTCCCGGCGGCGGGAGATCCGCGCCGCCAGATCGGTCAGGTATCGGAAGTCCGGCAGGAGTTGCTCTTCCGACTTTCCGAGCGCGGCCGTACGCGCGATCCATCCCCCCTCGCCGTCGAAACGCTCGAGGATACCGCGCAAGCGCTGGCGCTCCGCCTCGTCCGTCACGCGGCGGGATACGCCGATCTCGCGGGCGCCCGGCAGATACACCATCGTGCGGCCGGGAAGCGAGATGCCGGCCGTGACGCGAGGCCCCTTGCCGGCGATCGGATCCTTGGTCACCTGCACGAGGATCTCTTCCCCCTCCTTGATGAGATCGTCGATGCGGGGAGGCTCTCCGCTCTCCGACGCGTCGGGCTTCTCCGTGCCTTCGATCTCCACCCCGAAGTCGAACTCCGCCGGGAGGGGCTCGACGTCCTCGACATAGAGAAACGCGTCGCGATCGAGCCCGATCGACACGAATGCCGCCTGCATGCCGGGCAGGACCCGATGCACGCGACCGAGGTAGACGTTGCCGACGAGTCCTTGCCTTCCGCGCCGCTCGTGCAGGACCTCCACGACGCGGCCGTCTTCCGTGAGAGCGACGCGGGTCTCGGGCGGGGTCGCGTTGATGAGGAGTTCTTTCCTCACGCGTTGGCGAACCGCCGATACTCGACGCCGAGGATCAAACCGATCCCCAAAAACGTGGTTGCGATCGAGGAGCCTCCGTACGACACGAGCGGCAAGGGGATCCCCGTCGTCGGAGCCAGGCCGATCATCATCGCCGCGTTGACGACGACCGAGAAGAAGAGCATTCCCGTCAAGGCCAGAACCAGAAACACTCCTCCCCGATCCCGCGCGGTCTGCGCGAGCTTGAGCGCCCGGAGAAAGAGCGCGGCGAACAGCGCCAGGACGAGAATGACGCCGAGGAACCCCCATTCCTCCGCGATGACGGCGAGTATGAAGTCGGTGTGCTGGACGGGCAGGAACCGAAGCTGACTCTGCGTTCCGCTGCGGAACCCCTTTCCCGCAAACCCTCCGGAGCCGACGGCGATCTTGGACTGGCGCACCTGATATCCGGAGCCGAGGACGTCGCTATCGGGGTTGAGAAAGGTGCCGATCCGCGCCTTCTGATAGTCCTTGAGGAGGAACCAGCCGCCGCCCGCGAGAACCACGAGGATGAGCACGATCGCGATCCAGCCTCGCGCCGGGAGCCCGCCGTAGAAGAGGCCGACGAACAGAAGCGGCAGGAAGGTCAAGGCGAGGCCCATGTCGGGCTGGAGAAAGACGAGGAGAAAGGGGAGACCCACGATGGCGCCGAGCTTGACGATGGCCGAGGCGCTCAGCCGCTGATCGTCCTCGTCCGCGAAGAGATAGGCGACCAGCAGCGCCGTCGCGATCTTCGACAGCTCGGCCGGCTGAAACTGGAAGTGGCCGATGCGGATCCAGGAGCGGACATTCGCAATGCGTTCGCCGAAGAAGAGCAGATACACGAGCGGCAGCAGGCAGACGCAATAGATCGCGAAGGAGAACTTCATCAGCATCCGGTAGTCGAAGAGGATCGCCGCCGCCATCGCCACGAGGCCGACGGCGATCCAGATCGCCTGGCGGCTGGCCAGCCCCTCGAAACGCGTGCCGCCCGTCGCCGACGCGACGAAGAGCACGCCCATTACGGCCAGGGCCAGCGCGCAGCCGAGCACGACGAGATCGAGACGTCGCGAGCCGGGAATCGCCCTGCCGATCATGGTCCTGCCCGCCGGGCGGCGCGCTGAAGTCCGGCGGCGGGCGCCGCGGCCTGCACCGACGGAGCGGGCCGGGGCGCCGCGGGACCGACGCCGAAACGCGCTTCGAAGAGCGCCCGCGCCAGCGGCGCCGCCGCCAGACTGCCGTGGCCGCCGTTCTCGACGAAGACGACAACCACCATCTTCGGGTTTTCCACGGGCCCGAACCCCGCGAACCAGGCGTGATCCTGTAGCTTTTTCCGGTCGGCGCCGGCGCGAATATTCGCCTCGCGTCCGACGACCTGGGCGGTGCCCGTCTTCCCTCCCATCTCCAGGCCCGTGACCCGGGATCCGAACGCCGTTCCTCCGGGCTCGTTCACGACGGCCCACATCCCGTTGCGCACGATCTGGAGCTTCTCCGGGGAGATCGCAAGGCCTTGCCGGAACTCGGCCTTGTACCGCAGCTGCGAGCCGGTCCGCGGGTCCTGCGAAGAGTAGAAGAGGTGCGGGGTCGGCAGCCGTCCCCCCTCGACCAATCCCGCCAGCGCCCGCGCGACCTGCATCGACGTGACCAGAACCGGCCCCTGCCCGATCGCGACGGAGATCGTCTCACTCGGATACCACCGGGATCCGCGCCGGGCGCGGGCCCACTCCTCCGACGGCACCAGACCCGACTTCTCGAACGCGAGGTCGACACCCGTCGGCGAGCCGAACCCGAAGCTGCCCGCGATCTCGCTGATGTGATCGATCCCGAGCTTCTTTCCGAGGTTGTAGAAGTAGACGTCGCAGGAGACCTTGATCGCATCGCGCAGACTGACCCACCCATGACCCCCCTTCTTGTGGCAATGGAACTCGCGCCCGTAGAAGGTGGCATGGCCGGGACAGAAAATGCGCATGTTCGGATCGACGAGGCCCTTTGCGAGGGCGCCGTACGCCAGGAACGGCTTGAACGCCGAGCCGGGTGAATACATGTTCTGGATGGCGCGGTTTTGCAGCGGCCGGTCCGGGTTCTCGAGCAGACCCGACCATTCGGTCGCCGTCACGCGGCGGGTGAACCAGTTCGGATCGTAGGACGGCGAGGAGACGAGGGCCAAGATCTCGCCGGTTTCCGGATCGAGCGCCACGGCCGATCCCACGCGCTCGCGAAAATACTCTTCGGCGATGTCCTGAAGCTTCAGGTCGAGCGTCAAGAAAAGATTCTGGCCCGGGCTCGCCTCGAGCCGGTTGGCTTCCGAAACCTCGCGGCCGTGCGAGTCGACGATGACGCGGCGCTCGCCGTTGACCCCCGCGAGCAGCCGCTCGTAGGCTCCCTCGATTCCCTTCTGTCCAATCCAATCGCCCACCTGATACAGGTTTCCGGCGTTCTTGATCTGGTCCGGCGTCGCCTCCGAGAGGTATCCCAGCGCGTGTGCCGCCGCGCCGCCGTGCTTGTAGAGGCGCCGCTGCGAGACCGTGATGGCGAACTCCGGATGCTCGATCGCGCGAGCCTCCACGGCCGCGACCTCCTCGATCCCGAGATTCTCGGCGATGGCGATCGGGACGAACTCGGGATCCCTCCGACCTCGATCCACGCGCGACCGGACCTGATCGGGGTTCAAGGCGAGCAAGGCCGTGACAAACTCGATGGAGGCGTCGAGGTCTCTCGCCTCGCGGCGATAGAGGTGAAGGGTATAGGCGGGCTCGTTCTCGACCAGCGGCGCCCCGTTTCGGTCGAGGACATAGCCGCGGGGAGCCGTGATCTTCACGGCACGGATGCGATTGTTCTCCGACAGCGAGAAGTAGTACTCGCCGCGCACGATCTGGATGAACCAGTACGCCGTCGCGAGCAGAGAGAGCATCGCTCCCGCCGCCACGCGCGAAACTTCGATCCGCCGCAGCAGCGCCTGCCGGTCCTCCCGGATCCTCAACACGGCGCCTCCGGCGCAGCGACAGACGGCAGGCGACAGGTCGCAGGCGAGCGGAATCGGCGCATCCGCCTACCGTCTTCCGCTTCTCGCCTCCCGCCCCGTGTCACCTCAGCCTCCGCAGGCGGTGCCGCTTCCACCATTCGCTCCAGGGAAAGTTCCAGGCCGCTTCGAGAGCTCCTCCTGCGACGCCCGTCGCCGCCGCTCGCCAGAGCGCGTCGCGTGAGAATACGACGACGGGGGACTGCAGCAGCAGTGCTCCCAGAACGGCCACGATCGCCTCGTTGGCGAGGGAGGCTGCCGCCAGCGCCGCGCCGACGGCCAGCGCGCCACCGAAGACGACCCGCACCGACACGATCGTGAGCGCGTAGCCGATGACCGCCTTCGCAAAGGCGTTGACGCCCAGAAGCGGCTGGGAGAGAGCGTCTTCCAGAAAGCCGCCCGCCGCGCCGGTGAGTACCGCCCGCACGAAGTTGCCGCTGCGGGCCACCGTGGCCGTCGCGAGCAGGAACCAGTCCACGGGCAAAAGGCGCCGGTGGGGCGATCCGCCCACGAAAAACTCGAGGACGGCCGCCGCCGCGAGCAGCAGGGCGATCCGCCTGACTTTCACCGCACGGCACTCCGGCTGACCTCCGGGCTCTCCTTCGCCGCCGGCGAGGGAGTCAACAGAAGAACGTCCGTCAACCGCGCGAAGTCCGCCGACGGCGCCACGCGGACCTCCAGGAAGAGCTTGCTGCCGCGCGCGACCGACTCGACGCGGCCGATCGGGACCCCCCGCGGATAGATTCCGTCGATGCCGGCCGATTCGATCGAATCGCCGCGAGCCACCGAAGACGTCGTCGCGATGTTGTTGAGAACGAGGGCGCCGCGTCCGTCACCCCGGATCACGCCGAGCTCACCCGTCCGCGCGATGCGGGCTCCGGCCGCCGCCGAGGCGTCCAGCAGCAGCTGCGCGCGGGACACACTGCGGCCGACGGCGACCACGCGCCCGACGAGGCCCCCCGGTACGGCGAGCGGCGAGCCGGGGAGGACTCCTTCCGATGCGCCCGCGCCGATGAGAATGCTGTGAACGCCGGATCGGTGCTCTAGGAGGAGAACCGGAACGCTGCCGACAACGCCCGGCATCGCCGATCCCCCCAGTGCCAAGCGACGCTCCTCGGAGATCTGGCGCATCTCCGCCCGCAGTCGGAAGAGCTCCCGCTCACGCGTATCGAGATCGCGCCGCAGGCGTTCGTTCTCGGAACGCGCGGTCAAGAGGTCCGCCGCCGAATCGACCGTGTCCCATACCACGCGGGAAATCGAGGAGACCCCGTGGGTCAGGGGCGCCGAGACCGTGAGGATCCAGGCCTGCAGCACCGTGCCTCGGCCGGACCGCGCCCGCGCCTGCGCCGAAAGGATCAGCACGCAGCCAACCAGCACCGTTACCAGGACCGCGCCTCCGCGGCGCGGGTTGAGGGTGGCGATCTCGGGGTGAGCGTTCGGGGGTCTCATGGGACGGGAGACGGTAGACGGCAAACGGTAGAGGAAACAAGGAACAATGCGGTCAACTGCCTACCTGGCTCGTCTCCCGTCTTCCGTCTGCCGTCTACCGACTTCGTCACGTGATGGAGATCCTCCTCAAGAGATTCATGTCCGTGAGCATCGCGCCGGTCCCGAGCGCCACGGAGGCCAGCGGATCCTCGGCATACGAGATCGGCAGGCCCGTCTCCTCCGAGAGGCGCCGGTCGAGATTGCGAAGCAGCGAGCCTCCGCCGGTGATGATGATCCCCTTGTCCATGATGTCGGCGGAGAGCTCCGGAGGCGTCCGCTCGAGCGCCACGCGCACCGTCTCGACGATCGCCGCCACGACTTCCGAGAGCGCCTCGCGGACCTCTTCGTCGGTCAGCGTGAGCGTCTTCGGAACGCCTTCGACGAGGTCGCGCCCCTTGACCTCCATCGTCAGCGGCTCATCCAGGGGGTGCCCCGACCCGATCTCGATCTTGATTTGCTCGGCCGTGCGCTCGCCGATGAGCAAGTTGTACTTGCGCTTGAGGTACTGAATGAGCGCTTCGTCCATCTCGTTGGAGGCCGTCCGTACCGATCGGCTGTACACGATTCCCGCCAGCGAAATGACGGCGACGTCCGTCGTGCCCCCTCCGATATCGACGATCATGTTCCCGGTCGGCTCGGTGATCGGCAGGCCCGCCCCGATCGCGGCCGCCATCGACTGCTCGATGATGAAGACCTCGGAGGCGCCCGCGCGCAACGCCGAGTCCTGCACCGCCCTCTTTTCGACCTGCGTGATTCCCGAGGGCACCGAGATCACGATCCGCGGCCGGACGAAGAGCGATCGGCCATGAGCCTTCTTGATGAAGTGATCGAGCATCTTCTCGGTCACTTCAAAATCCGCGATGACCCCGTCCTTCATGGGCCGGATCGCGACGATGTTGCCTGGCGTGCGTCCGAGCATCTCCTTGGCGTCGGTGCCGACGGCCTCGACGCGATTGGTCTTGGTATTGACGGCGACGATCGACGGCTCCCGCACGACGATGCCCTTGCCGCGCGCGAAGACCAGTGTGTTGGCCGTACCGAGATCGATCGCCAGGTCGTTGGAGAAGATCGAGAAGATGGATTTCCAAGCCAAGAGGACCTCCTAGAGGGGTGTCGGGTTTCGAGTGTCGGGTTTCGTGAGAACGTCCCGTCGACACGCGACACCCGACACGCGGCACATCTTCATCATAGAGTCTCCACGAAGACGCGTACCCTCCGAACCGTTTCATTGCCCGCCGCGTCGACCGATTTGACGACGAGCACGGCCGCGCCGTCGCGCTCGATCGTGATCGTCTTCTTGAAGGAGCCGTCCGGCTCGACGTCGGCCGGCTCGGCGTTGACCGTGACGATCGCTCCGGGCTCCGTCTTGCCGTAGATCAGGAAGAGATTGCCCATCTGCTGCGGTGGAAACACGGCGAGGTCCGGAGGCGCCGTGTCGCCGCTGCCCGACCGCTGCGGCTCGGTCATCATCTTGAAGCGCCGCACCGCGCTCCAGTCGGAGACGATGCCGTTTGGATCGATCGCGGCGACGCGCCAGAAGAAGGACCCTTCTTTGGACACCTTCACACGGGCGCTCGTCTGCACCCGGTCGTCTAAATCGACCTCTGTCGCGTCCGGGACGAAGAGGCGGGAACGCGAGATCTGAAGGCGATATCGGGCGGCCTCGGGGATCTTGGACCACTTCAGATCGACCTGGTCTCCCGTTTTCAGGTCGTAGATCCGATTGTCCGCCGGTAGCAGAGGTTGGGGCATGTCGGGTAGCGCCACCTTCGGTGAAATGAGGCGGCTCCGTGCGTCCGCCGAGATCTTCTCCCGGCCCTCCAGCGCGACGGTCTCCTTTCCGGTCGACACCGTCGCTCGGCCGCGGTAACTGGTGATGTCCGTCTTCTCCCCCATCGCGACATCGACCGACACGCGCGACTCGCGGTCGATGGCGGCGGTGGCCGCGTCGGTGGCGACGGTCGAGGTGGAGGCCGACGTGTAGACGTTGACGGCGCCCGAGATCATCTTGATCTGGCTTCCGCTGACCTCGGAGGAGATCGGCCGCCGGCACTCGAAGAGCGAGCCGGGACGGATCGTGTAGAGGGTCCCGTCGTAGAACATGATCTCGGCCGATCCGGTCCTTCCCGCCTTGACGAAATCTCCCTCGAAGAGAGGTTGCCGCTGGCGCGCCGGCTCGAAGGTCGAGCGGCCCGCCCGCTGGAGCGACACGTCTCCCTCAACGAAGATGAAGGACGCGTCCCCGGTCTCGCCGGCCCCCGATCCGCCCAGGGTCCTCCGCGAGTAAGACTGGGACTCGACCGCGAGGCGGAAGGCTTCTTCGTAGCGCGTGCCGGAGAAGGACTCATGGGCGTCGCGAAGAAAGTCGCGGGCCTGCGCGACATTGGATCCGGGGCGGATGACGCCCACGGCCTTCGTGGCGCGGGAGAGCAGGGTTTCCGCCTCCGCGATCTCGGCCCGGGCCTTCTCCTGGGGCGAGCGGCGGCTGCGGCTGTAGAGGGCGTAGCCAATGACGCCGGCGGCGAGCAGGAGCACGACAATGATTCCCCACTGACGGATCTTCTGTATCGGGATGACGAACCAGTCGAGATCCGTCCCCGCCGGCTGCCCGGACTTCCGTTTACGCATAAACTCCCGAAACTGCGGGACTTACCCTTTTGGCTTATAGCATACTCGGTTTGGGAGCCGCCGTCGTCCGGGCCCCTCCACCCCGCCCGGAGAGGCCTCGGACTCCTCGCGCGAATGCCCCAGAACGGGCCTGCTATAGTCGCCCGTTCTCGGAGATCTTGCCGGAGGGGTTTCGATGCTGAAGACCATGCGCAACAGCTTCCACCAGCTGAAGTGGACGCTTTTTGCCGTGATTGCGGTATTCATCCTGGGCTTCGTGTTTTGGTCCGGCTCGGGCGGCGATCAGAACAAAGCCGGGCAAATCGTCGCGCGCGTGGGCAACGAACGGATCACCGCGGTCGAGTTCGACCGGCAATACAAGGCGCAGGCCGAGCGATATCGCCAGATGTATCAGGGCAACTTTTCGCCCGAGCTGGCGAGGGCGCTCGATCTTCCGCGCAACGTTCTCGACGCGATGATCGAGAGACTTCTGCGTCTGGAGGCGGTGCACCGCTTGAATCTTCGCGTTTCCGACGAAGAGCTGCAGCGGAAGGTCGTCTCTCTCCCCTTCTTCCAGGAGAACGGACAGTTCGTCGGGGTCCAGAGGTACGAGAAGATCCTGCGCTCCAACGGCATCCTTCCCGAGCGATTCGAAGAAGAGCTGCGCGAGGACATGCTGCTGGAGAAGTACTCGGAGCTCGTCAAGGCATCCGTGGTCGTGCCCGACGCCGATCTGCTTCGCGAGTACGCCGCGCGCAACGACAAGGCGACGATCGAGTACATCCTGATCCCGGCCAGCCGTCTCGAGAGCGCCGCGCAGCCCACCGATGCCGATCTCCAGGCCTACCTCGACACGCACAAGGACCGATACCGGACACCGGTCCAGCGGCGAGTCAAGTATCTTCTGATCGAGAATGCGAAGGTCCGCTCGAAGATCAAGCCGACCGACGCGCAGATCCTCGCCGAATTCGACAAGCGCAAGGACAGCTTGAACGTCCCCGAGCAGGTGACCGCGGCGCACATCCTCATCTCCGTCAAGCCCGACTCGGCCCCCGAGGCCGACGCGGCCGCGAAGGCAAAAGCGGAGAATCTCGCCGCCAGAGCGAAAGCCGGAGGCGACTTCGCCAAGCTCGCCAACGAGAACACGGACGATCCGAGCGGAAAGGGGGAGGGCGGACGGCTGCCCCCGTTCTCGCGCGGACAGATGGTCCCGGAGTTCGAGGAGGCCGCCTTCAACATGGCGCCGGGCGAGATCCGCGGCCCCATCAAGACCCAGTTCGGCTACCACATCATCAAGCTCGTCTCGAAGACGCCGGCGCGCACGCGGACGATCGAAGAGGCGCGTCCTTCCCTCGCGGCGGAGATCGCCGAGCGCCAGGCTTCTGCGGAGGCGGACCGCCTCTCCCGCGAGCTCGCGGAGAAGCTCAAGGGAATGCGCTCCCCCTCGGACGACGAGCTCCGCAAGCTGCAGAACGACGTCGTCACGTACAACACCACCGAGTGGGCCGCCCGAGGGGACTCGATTCAGGGAATCGGGGCCAACCAGAAGTTCTCGGAAGAGGCCTGGACGACTCCGGTCGGCAAGATCTCGACGACCCCGGTCTCCACCGGACGGGGCATCGCGTTCGTCAAGCCGACCGAGGAACGCCCCGCCGGACTGCCGCCGTTTGCGGAGTTGAGGCAACGCCTGGAGCGAGACTGGAAGAGCGAGCGCCGCGCGAAGGACGCCCTGGCGCAACTCGAGCCCGCGGCGAAGGAGCTGGCTTCGGGCGCGACGCTCGTATCCCTCGCCGGCCGCTACGGCACCGAGGTTAAGACAACCACGGAATTCGGGCCGAGCGGTCCGGTTCCCGAGATCGGCGCGGCGCCGGAATTGGCGGCCGCAGTATTCCAGACGCCGCAGGGGCAGGCCGGATCCCCAGTCGGCGTGCCGAACGGCTTCGTGCTCTTCCGCGTACTGACCAAGACGGAGGGGAACCGCGACGCGTTCCAGTCCCAGAAGGAACAACTGCGGGATTCGATCCGGAGCCGAGAAGCGGACCGCTTGATCCGCGCCTATCTGCAGCAGATGCGAACCGCCCGCAAGGTCGAGGTCAACGAGCAGTTGCTCGCGTCGTTCCTCCCGGAATCGAGGAGCGGCCGCCGAAGCTAGGCGACGGCCTCACGCCTCGTGCGTCGAGTGCACCCGGGGCACCGCTCGGGGTCAGGTCTGTGATGTGTGATCTTTTCCTTGTACTCACAGTTCACAGACCTGACCCCACTAAAACAGACCACAGACTACAAACCTTTAGAATCGCCCCATGATCGGCCGTCTCACCGGGCGTCTGGCGAGTCGGGCGCCCGACCAGGTCCTTCTGGATGTCGGGGGGGTCGGTTATCTCATTCACATTCCGCTCTCGACGTTCTACGAGCTCCCGGAGCAGGAGAATCCGGCATCGCTCTGGATCCATACCCACGTGCGCGAAGACGCGCTCGCGCTCTATGGGTTCTTGACGGAGCGAGAGCGCTCCCTGTTTCTGCTGCTGCTGGGCGTGACGGGCATCGGCCCCCGCGTCGCGCTGACGGTGCTCTCCGGGATCCCCCCGGCCGAGCTCGTCGACGCCCTGTGCAAACAGGACGTGCGCCGGCTCATCGCCATCCCCGGCGTTGGAAAGAAGACGGCGGAGCGGATGGTGCTGGAGCTCGCAGAAAAAGTCGCGAATCTGCCGGGCGAAGCTCCGACGGCGGGGCCGAAGAAGGTCGCGGCCGACGACGTCATCTCCGCCCTCGTGAACCTCGGGTACCGGAAGAGCGAAGCCGAGCGGGTCGTCGACGCCATCTCCCGCGACGGAGGCCCGACGGAGTTTGGTGAGTTTCTGCGTCAGGCGCTCAAGCGGCTGACGGGCGGGTGAGCGGGAGGCAAGCGGCAGGAGGTAGGAGAGCGGCGGGAGGCTCCGCAGCGGGAACGATAGACTCGCATCAATGACCGAAGATCGCACGATCCTGGCCGGCACCGCGCTCGCGGAAGACGCCGCCGTCGAGCCGAAGCTCCGGCCGCAGACCCTCGGCGAATACATCGGGCAAAACAAAGTCCGCGAGAATCTCTCGGTTTTCCTGGCGGCCGCGCGCGGACGTGGGGAGCCGCTCGATCATGTTCTCTTGACCGGCCCCCCCGGTCTCGGAAAGACGACACTGGCATACATCGTGGCGCGGGAGATGTCCGCCGGCCTGCGGTTGACCGCGGGCCCCATGATCAGCCGCGCCGGGGATCTCGCGGGAATCCTGACCAACCTTCAGCCTAACGACGTCCTCTTCGTCGACGAGATTCACCGGCTCAATCCCTCCGTCGAGGAAATCCTCTATCCGGCCATGGAGGACTTCCGGCTGGATGTGATGATCGGCGAGGGCCCGATGGCCCGCACCATGAGGGTCGATCTGCCCCCGTTCACCTTGGTCGGAGCCACGACGCGGCCCGGCCTGCTCTCTCAGCCGCTCCACGGCCGCTTCGGCATCACGCTGCGCCTCGACTTCTACGACGTCGCCGCGCTCGCGATGATCGTGGGTCGCTCGGCGAAGATCCTCTCGATCCGGATCGACCCGGACGCGGCGCGCGAGATTGGAGCTCGCAGCCGCGGCACCCCGCGCATCGCGAACCGGCTGCTCCGCCGCTTGCGCGACTTCGCGGAGGTCGCGGGCAAGGACACGATCGATCTGGCGACGGCGCGCGAGGCGCTGGAGCGTCTGGAAGTGGACGAGCACGGCTTCGACGAGCTCGACCGGCGCATCCTCGCGACGATCATCGAAAAGTTCGGCGGAGGTCCCGTGGGCGTCGGCGCGATCGCCGCTTCGCTCGGCGAGGATCGCGGTACGCTCGAGGATCTCTACGAGCCTTATCTGCTTCAGGCCGGATTCTTGCAGCGCACGCCCCGGGGCCGGGTGGCCTCCTCGGCGGCATATCGCCATCTCGGAATCGTGCCGCCCAGACGGGAGGGGGAGCTGTTCTAGTCCACAGTCCACAGTCTACAGTCGACAGAGAAATTTCTGTGGACTGTTGACTGTCGACTGTTGACTATCGACGGTCCTCATGAAACGCGGCATCCTCGTCTACAACCCGATCGCCGGCCAGCGAAACCGCCGGGCACAAATGAGCGCGCTGATCGATCGGATGCGCTCTCGGGGGCTCGACCTCGTCAACGCGCCGACCAGCGGACCGACAGATGCGACGGCGATCGTGCAGACCTTCCTGCAGCGCGGCGTCGACCTGGTCGCGGTCTGCGGCGGCGACGGGACGATCTCGGAAGCGGCCTGCGGCCTGGTCGGATCCGGCGTGCCCCTGGCTCTCCTGCCCGGCGGAACCTCGAACGTCCTCGCGCGCGAGCTGGGGATTCCGCTCGATTTCGAGCGCGCCGAGGAGCTTCTCGTCCACGGCGTGCCTACTCCGATCCGCCTAGCGCGCGCCGACAACCGCCCCTTCCTTCTATGGGCCGGCGCGGGTCTGGACGCCCGCGTCATGGCGAACATGAATCCATGGTTAAAGCGCTGGCTCGGACGCACGGGGATCTTCTTGACTGCCGCCTCCCAGTTCGCGAGCTACGAGTTTCCCAGCCTGAAAGTCTCCATCGACGGGATCGAGCATGCGGCTACCTTCGCCGTCGTTTGCCGCGCCCGGCGCTACGCCGGCGAGTGGATCATCGCTCCCGAGGCGAGCCTGGATGCCGATTCTCTCGATGTCCTGCTCTTCGAACACCAGAGCCGCTGGAAATTCTTTCGGCTCTTTCAGCAGATGAAAGTCGGCAGGTCAGGCCATCTCGCCAACGGGATCGCCCGGATCGTCCGGGGGCGAGATGTGGAGATACGCTCCGCCGAAGATTACCCGGTGGAAGTGGAAGTAGACGGCGATTGCATTCTCGAGACGCCGGTCCGATGCCGGGTGGGAACCGATACGGTCAGGATATTGGTGCCGAAAAGGGAAGGAAGGGGTGTGGAAGGGAGATTTGAAGCCGAACGATTGATGATTGAAGATTGATGATTTGCCGATTAAGGCGAAAAAGCCGATTTCTCACCTCAATCAACCAATCATCGATCTTCAATCATCAATTCTTTCTCCCCGCCTGCACGGTCCTCTCCACGTCCGCGACTTCGCGTGGCGCCGCGCAGGAGAGGCACTCGAATCCATCTTTCGTGACGAGCACCGTGTCCTCGATCCGCACGCCGATGTTCCACCACTTCGGATCGACCCTCTCCGAATTGGCCGGAATGTAGATTCCAGGCTCGATCGTGAAGACCATCCCGGGAGCGAGCACCCGAGACTTGCCGGATCCTCCGTAAGCGCCGACGTCGTGGACGTCGAGGCCGACCCAATGCGAGACGCCGTGGAGCGTGAAACGGCGATGCGCGAAGCTCTTCACCAGCTGGGCGGGGTCCCCGGACAGAAGCCCCAGCTTCACGAGCCCCTCGGCCTGAACCTGCGCCGCCTTCTTCTCGATCTCGTCGTGAGCGATGCCGGGCTTCACCAATGCCATGGCCTCCTTCTGCGCCGACAACACGACCTCGTAGATCGCGCGTTGTTCCGGGGAGAAGCGGCCGTTGACGGGATAGGTCCGAGTGATGTCTGTCGCGTACTCGCCGTACTCAGCGCCCGAGTCGTTCAAGAGCAGCTCGCCGTCCTTCATCTGGCGGCCGCTCCGGTCGTAGTGCAGGACGCAGGAGTTCGGGCCCGAGCCGGCGATCGAGGGATAAGCCATGCGCCGCGCGCCGTTGGAGTAGCAATATCCGTCCAGGGCGGTCTGCACCTCGAACTCCCACTTGCCGGGAGCCGCACCCTGCATGGCGAGCATGTGGCCGCGGGCAGAGATCTCGGCGGCGCGGCGGAGGAAACGGAGATCCTCCTCGTCCTTGATGAGCCGCATCTCGTGGATGAGGCTCCGCGCGTCCACGACGGCCGGAGGACCCTCGTCGCTGGCCCGCATCTGCTCGTAGTCCTTGCGGAACTTCCCCGCCCACGTCTCGTCGGCGCCGTCGGAGAGATAGAGACGCTCCATCCCGATCAGATAGCCGCTCCTCTTGTGGGTGTTCGCATCGAACTCTGCCAGCTTCGCGTTGAAGTCCTTGGAGGCATATGCGGCATCGGCACCGTAGGCCACCACGGCTTCCTCGGGGCCCACGCGCACTCCCTGCCACGCTTCGCGCCGCAGATCGCGAGGCTGGAGAAACAGGATGTAGTGCTTACCGTCGGGAGCGCCGGGCCGGAAGACCGCCGTCACATCCTCTTCCGCGATACCCGTCAGGTAATAAAAATCGGAGTCCTGACGATAGAGGTACTCGACGTCGTTGGACATGGTCCGGAGCGGCGCCGACCGAAGGATCGCGATCGACTTCGGAGGCAGTTGTGCCATGAACTTTTCGCGGCGCGCCTTGAATGCGGCTGGGTCGGGAATGAGAGGAGGATAGTCGAGGCAGAGCGCCGGCGCGGCTGCGAGGATCAGGACGGCGACAAGCAAGAATTTCGGATTTTGGATTTTGGATTTTGGATTACGAAGAAGACGCATCTCTCTTTCCAATCCAAAATCTAAAATCTAAAATCCAAAATCGGTTCTCGTCCGCCACGCTCTACCTCTTGGAGATGAAGGCCCATGGCGGCGAGGCCGCCGCAGGGCCCACGGCCTCAGGTCTGATCACCGTGGCAATCCGTTCGCGATGCGTCTTGAGCAGCCGGCGTACCGGAACGCCGCCCGCCGCTTCCTCGAGGATATCGGCTCCCGACTCGTCCACCTTGGCGAGAAAGGCTTCCCAGACGGCCTCGCCGACCGGCATGCCGCGAAATACCACATTGGGCATCCGTTCGAACTCGCGCTGCAGCTCCCCGAGCTTTTCCTTCAGGTACTCCTCGTCTCGCAGCGATTCGTCCTCGTACGGGGTGTGCGGCTTGGGGATGAAGGCGTTGACGGACGGAATGATCTCGGCAACGCGCCCAAACCGCTTGCCCTCCTCGACCGCGACGGCGTGAAGCCGCCCGATCAGTCGCACGATGTCCTTCACGTCCTCGTCCGTCTCCGACGGCAGGCCGACCTGCAGATACAGTTTCAGCCGCGTGAAACCACGGGCGAAGACGAGGCGAACCTTTTCGAAGAGCATCGCGTCCGAGACCTTCTTGTTGACGAACCGGCGCAGCCGCTCATTGCCGGCCTCCGGCGCGATGGACAGAGCCTTCTCCCCTTGCCGCGCGAGAATCTCGAGGATGGGATCCTCGATGGCGTCGATCTTGATCGACGAGAGCGCGATGTGGTACCCGAGGCCGGCTAGGCCTTCGAGGATCGGAACGATCTCCGGATGGTCGCAGACAGCGGTCGCGATGAGGCCGGTCCGGTCCGTGAGCGCGCGCGCTTCACGCGCTACCTTCAGGATCGAGGCGGCCGGATACTGCTTGACCGGCGCCATCGCGTAGGCGGCCCAGCAGAAGCGGCACATCTCGGTGCAACCCCGCGAGATTTCGATCAAGAGCTTGTCGGCGAGCTCCGTCCGCGGCGTCAAGATCGTCGTGTGCGGCACCTCGAAATCCGGTGGGATCTCCTTGCGAGACATCGGCTGCTGGATGACCACGCGCCCGCTTTCCGCGGATTCCGCGTGCGCACCGTGGACGCCCGGCACGAAGAAGCCGGGGAGCTTCGCCGCAGCCGACAAGAACCGGTCGCGATCGAGACCCGCGGTCAGCAGGTCGGCGATGCGCGGCACCAGGCGTTCACCGTCCCCCAGGGCGAAGACGTCCACGAACGAGGAGAGCGCGGCCGGATTCATCCGCGCGATGTCGCCGCCGACGAGGATCAAGGGATGCCGCTCGTCGCGCGCTTCGCGGCGCACGGGAATCCCCGCCGCCTGGAGCGTGCGCAGAATGTTGACGATGTCCATTTCCCAGGAGAGCGACCAGGCCAGCAGGCCGAACTCGGCCAGCGGCGTGCCGGTCTCGAAGGTGACGGCCGGCTCCCCTTCCTCGAAGAAGAAACGCTCGCAGGAGAAATCAGGGACACGGTTGAAGAGCCGATAGACCCACTGGAACCCCAGGTTGGACATGCCGATCTCGTAGGAGTTGGGAAATCCCAGGGCAAGGCGGTAGGCGCCGAACCGATTGGGCTCTTCGGTAAAGCGCTCGAGAAGGGCGCGCTCTCGGTTCTTCGCGGTCGCGGTCATGTCGAAACCGGACATTATACGGGGTCAGACGGTCGCTTCCTTCCTACGGCTTGTCCGAGGCGGGAACGGCCTTGAGCCGGAAGAGGACCTTCATCGGCTCTTTCACCTTGATTATGCCGAAGGAGGGATCGGTGAGACCGAATTGGCGCCAGTTCAGCGGAAAGGAACCGTTCAAGATGACGTGGTCGGGGAACACGTAGACGTCAACGGGAAGCTGGATGGCGACGGCCTTGCCGTGGACGGTAAGCTCGCCGCTCGCCTCGACGGTGAAGTGCTCCCCTTTCTTGAACCGCGAGAGATCCGCCGCGACCCGTCTCGAATCGAAAACGATCTGGGGGAAGCGTTCGGTCTCGAGCACCTTCTCCCGCATGTTCCGGTCGCGCGATGAGTTTCCCGTGACCATCGCGGCCGCCGGCACGACGATCCGGCTCTGAATCCTCCACTCTCCGCCGGAGCCCGGCTCGGCGTCCACCGTCCCGGAGACCTCCGGCGCGATACCGTGCACCGTGTGCAGCGTCGCCGGCAGCTCCCAGCGAAGATCGGAGCCGGACGCCTGGATCCGGTAATGAAGGGGCGCGGGCTCCTCGCCGGCCGCACACGCGGCCAGCGCGATCGAAGCCAGCACTCTTCGGAGGATTCGCATCGCCGTCATTGTCTCTTAAGACGATGATCGGCTCGGAGCACGAAGACCCAGTCTCCGACGTTGGTGCCCGTCGGTCCCGTCGAGAAGAGATCCTTGAGCCGCGCGAAGAATCGATGCGTGTCATGCCGTCGAAGGGCGGCGGCGGGATTCAGGCGCCGGCGCCTCCCGCGTGCGATCGTCGCGCCATCGACGAAGGCCCCCGCGGCGTCGGAGGTTCCGTCCTTTCCGTCCGAGCCCGCGGCGAGCATGGCGATCCCCCGACATCCCTCGAGCTCGATCGCGGCGGCCAGCGCGAGCTCGAGGCTGCGGCCGCCGCGCCCGTACTCCGATCCGAGCGTCACGACCGTTTCCCCACCGGCCAGAAGCAGCGTCCGTGCGGCAAGCCGTCTCGATTCCCGCGCGAGTCGCCGCCCGGCGAGGCTTGCCTCGCCGGAGAGTCGCGTCTTCTGTCTCAGAATTCGCAAACCCAGGCGCCGCGCTCGACGCTCGGCCGCATCGAGGCCGGAGGCATTGGACGCGACGACGCGCACGAGGTCGCCGGGGCGCCCGCGCACCGTCGGCCCCGAGCCCACCAGCGCCGCGCGGTTGCCGGGCACGTCGGAGAGCACGAGCGTCACCAGCCGCGCCCGTGTTGCTTTACCGAGTCTCCCTCCCTTGACGGCGGAGAGCGAGGCGCGCAGTCGGTTGAGCGCGAGGATGGAAGCTCCCGAGCGTGCCAGCTCGCGTACGGCTCGCTTCTTCGCCGCCAGCGAAGAGCCCTTTCGCGGCAGGGCGAGAAGCGCGGAGGAGCCCCCCGAAATCAGGCACAGAACGACATCCTTCTTGCCGAAACGCCGGAAGAATCGCAGCGCCCGTCGGGCGGCGCGCACGCTGGAGGCGTCCGGTTCCGGATGCGCGGCGAAGACAGCGCCGCGGCGGATCGGCGGCGGGGCGGGATGTCCGACGGGAAGGATACAGAGGGACGGCCTGCGTCCCAACCGCGCATATGCCCCCAGAGCCATGCCCGCGGCGGCTTTGCCCGCGGCGAAGATCCCGACTTCTCGCGCCTCGTCCATCATCCGTCGGATTGCCGGCGCACGGAGGGCGTCCCGAACCGCCCGTTCGGGGTCGACCCCCGCAATGGCGGCTGAGTAGAGCTCTTCGAGGAGGCGTCGGGCGCGGGAACGGGTCGGAGCTGACAGGACGCTAGTATGCGCGAAGAGGAGGGAGAGAGCCTTCCGCCGTCGTCTGTGTGAGAATAAGAGCGCCATCCCGCGGGTTTACGGGCTGGCGGTTTCCTCATGAGCGCTAATCCCACCACCGGCCAGATTCCCCGCCCGGACGAGATCGCCCCGGGCGAGCACTATTGGACCAAGGCCTCACGCGATCTTCGGCACCGGCTCAACAAGGCCGTCCCACACGAGCTCTTGAAGGAGCTCCACCGCAAGAGCCCGGCGCGTCACGTGCTGATCGCGGTCCGGCAGTTCTTGATTCTTCTGGCCGCCGGCGCCGCCGCATGGAAATTTCCGCAGCCCTGGATCTGGATGCCGGCGGCGGTCGTGGCGGGTTGGACCGTCTTCAACTTCACCGTCCTGCTCCACGAGGCGGTGCACCATGCGATCTTCAACGGGTCACACCCGAAGGGAGATCGCGTCCTCGGCTTGCTCTACGCCGTACCGTCGGGCATCTCGGCGCTCCAGTTCACGCGCTGGCACCTGACGCATCACGCCGAGCTCGGAGACGCGGAAGCCGACCCGAAGAGGCACTACTTATCGCCGAAGATCAACCGGCCCTGGTTCAAGCTCCTCTACTTCACGCCGGCGCTCTTTCCGATCTACTTTCGCGCCGCGAGAAAGGAAACGGCCGGATATCCACCCGATCTCCAGAAGCGGATCGCGTGGGAGCGCCGCGCGACGATCCTGTTTCACCTCGCCGTCATGGGGGCGATCTACGCCGCCGGCGGCCTCGCCGTTCTCGCGCGCGTCTACCTGGTACCGGTGTTCTTCGTCTTTCCGATCGCCTTCGCTTTGAACCGCCTCGGCCAGCACTACGCGATCGATCCGTCGGATCCCGCGAAATGGGGCTCAATCATCAAGCCCAGCCGCTTCTGGGACTTCTGGTTTCTCTCCTCGGCGTATCACCTGGAGCACCATTACTTCACCGGGGTTCCGTTCTACAACCTCCGACGGCTCCACTTCGCCCTTCGACCGTTTTTCGAATCGATCGGCTGGGAGCCGACGACCTACGGGCGCCTCTTCCGCGGCTGGATCTTCGAGAACAAGGCGCCGCACACGGACTGGCACCTGGCAGGTTGAGAGAGGGTTGTGATTTGTGATTGGTGATTTGTGAACAGGGCGTCAGTGTGACTTGCTTGTCCTGATCACAAATCACAAATCACCAATTCCTTCCTCCATGGACGAAGCCGACGACATCAACAAGCTCATCCGGGAACTTAACGAGGGGAGACCCTCCGGCGCCGCGGCGGAGGTTTCCGAAGCGGTTCGGCTCGACGGCTGGCTCGAGAAGCTCGTGGCCCTCTCCGGGAGCGATCTGCTCCTGGTGGCAGGCGCCCCTCCCTCGGTGCGGATCGACGGGTCCGTAACACCGCTGCCGGAGCCCCCGCTCTCCGGTGAGGAGATCGAGGAGACCGTGCTGCCGGCGCTCCCCCACCCGGCTCGCGTACGCTACCGCAACGAATCGATCGTCGACGCGTCGCACCGCGTGCGGGGGCTCGGTCGATTCCGGGTCAACCTCCATCGCGAGCGCGGCCGCGCGGCGGCAACGGTTCGGGCGCTTCCGGCTCAGCCGCCGCGTCTCTCGAGCCTGGGGCTGCCGCCCGCCACGGAGGCATTGACGAGGCTATCCCGCGGGCTCGTTCTCGTCGGAGGACCGGCTGGCTCCGGCAAGACGACCACGCTCGCCGCTTTGGTCGAGGAGATCAACCGCCGCGACGCCCGCCACATCGTGACGATCGAGGACCCTGTCGAGTACGAGCACCCGCATCGGTCCTGCCTCGTCGAGCAGGTCGAGATCGGCGTCGACGCCCCCGACTTCCCGACGGCGCTGCGTGCCGCGATGCGCCAGGCGCCGGACGTAATCGTCGTGGGAGAGATGCGGGATCCCGAAACGATGCGCATCGCCTTAGCCGCCGCCGAGACCGGGCATCTCGTCTTCTCGACCGTCCACACGACCGACGTGGCCTCGACGGTCTCGCGTGTCGCGGATTCCTCGCCGCCCGAGCGCCAGAACACGATCCGGCAGGAGCTGTCGATGGCGCTGGCCGCCGTCCTGACGCAAACGCTCCTGCCCCGGAAGGCCGGAGGGCGCGCCGCCGCGGCGGAGCTTCTGTTCGTCAGCTACGGCGCGCGCCAGCACATCCGCAAGAACGCTCTCCAGCACCTCCACCAGGAGATCGCGATCACGCGCAAGCAGGGCTCCGTCACGCTCGAGGAATCGCTCGCGCGGCTCGTCCGCGAAGGAATCGTCGACATCGAAGAGGCACGCGCCCGCGCCGTTCATCCGGAGGAGTTCGAGAACTACATGAGGAGCTGACGGCCGATTGGCGATTGCCGAGTGCCGATTGAAGGGACCCACCCGCTCGGCTCAATCGACAATCGGCAATCGACACTCGACAATTCCTATACTTCTCGCCGAAAAAGTACCTTGGTGAGGACTCCACAGACTACGGTAAACGTCGCCAGAAAGATCCAGTCCGCATAGACCGACGCCGGAGCCGAGCCGCGCAGCAGCAGGCTCCGCAGAGCACGCAAGCCGTACGTCAAAGGATCGGCGGCGGAGAGGTTCCGGAGCCACTCGGGATACGACTCCACCGGATAGAGCGCCCCCGAGGGGAAGAAGACGAGGACGTTGATGATGCCGAACATGCCCCGAAGCAGGCTCGTACTGCGTGCGCGCGCGAACAGCAGGAACCAGAGCGCCGCGATCGAGGTGGACGTCAGAAAGACCGTCACCGCGGCCGCCCCGAGGCTTGGCCCGCCCACCAGCGGCAGCGGCGTCAGAAGCACGACGCAGGCGAGCACGAGAATCCCGGCGAACGACGCGACGATCGCGCCGGCGAGAATGTGCCCGGCCACCAGGGTTCCGGTCGAGATCGGCGTCACGAGATACCCCTCGTGGTAGCCGTACATCCGGTCTTCGAGCACCTGTAGGCCGCCGGAGACCATCGAGCCCATGAAGATCGCCAGACAGACCACCGCCGGGCCCAGGTAGGTCAGATAGTCCAGATACGGATACGCCTCCAGGCGAACGGCGGGATCGGGACGGGGCGTATCCCTCGGGGCCGAGACCTCACTCCAGATCTGGCGCACCGCCGACTCCACGGCCTCGAAGGAGAAACGGTCCGTGTTGTCGCCGATGAATGACGGCGCCGGTCCCGACGGGGAGAGACCGAAGGGGAGCACCCAGATGCCGCGATAGCGTCCGCGCCGCAACCCTTCGAGCGCCGTGGCGCGGTCGGCCACGAAGGTCGCGGAGACTAGTCGGCGACCGCTCTCCAGCGCGAGAACACCGCGGCGGCACTCGGAGGAGAACGCATTGCCCGCCTCGTCGACGACCGCGATGGGCACGTTCTCGAGCTGCCGATTCATCGCATTGCCCAGAATCAGCAGGTAGATCACGGGAAAGACCATCGTCGATACGACCAGCACCGGCTGGCGCCAGAGAGTGAGAAACGCGCGCTGGCCGATCGCAGCGACGCCGAGGATGACGAGCCGGATGCCGCGGGCCGGCGGCTTCATTGGGGCGCGGCCGCCTCGCGCAAGGCGCGGCCCGTGTAGGAGAAGAACACGTCCTCGAGCGTCACCAGAGCGATCGCCAGATGAACGATGTGATAGCCGCTGTTCTCGAGCAGCCGCGCCACGCGACGGCCGGTTCCCTCTCCCGGTTTGGCGTCGAAGAACACGAGGGTCGGCGAGGCGAAGCGGACGTTGGCCGCGCCCTCTTCGACAACGGCCTGTCGATCCTCCTCGTCGATCGCACGGTCCGTCTCGAGCTCGACCCGTTCGCCGGACGAAAGGTTGCGCTTGAGGGCCTCTGGCGAGTCTTCGCAGAGAATTCTTCCCTGATCCATGATCGCCACGCGATCGCAGAGAAAGTCCGCCTCCTCCATCGCATGCGTCGTCAGGATGATGGCCGGCCGCGGATCGGCCGACTTCAGCTCGGCGAACATGTCCCAGATCGCGCGGCGGCTTTGCGGATCGAGGCCCGTCGTCGGTTCGTCCAAGAAGAGGACGCGCGGAGAGTGGAGGACTCCGCGCGCGATCTCCAGGCGCCGCCGCATGCCGCTCGACAGATGCCGCACCACCTGGTTCCGCCGCTCCCACAGGCCGACCCGCTTCAAGCGTCCCTCGATCCGCTCGCGCAGCACGCGTCCCGAGAGGCCGTACATCTTGCCCTGCACCGAGAGGTTCTCACGGACGGTCAAGTGCTCGTCGGTCGTCTGCGCCTGCGATACGGTTCCGATGGCGCGCCGCACGGAAGGCTTTTCGGCGACGATGTCGTGCCCCTCGATCCGACCGGTGCCCGACGTCGGGGGCAGCAGCGTGGTCAGCATGCGGATCAGGGTCGTCTTGCCGGCGCCGTTGGGGCCGAGCAGCCCGTAGATCTCTCCGGACCCAACGGAGAACGAGACGGCGTCGTCGGCCACGAAGTCGCCGAACCGCTTCGTCAGCGCCTCGACCTCGATCGGCTGGGTCATTCGTCGCCGGCGGACCGACGGGGGGCGCTCTCTTTCCGGCTCAAGCCCTCGGCGGCTCGCTGCCCGCCTCGACGACGAAGGTCTGGCCGGAGATGACCGTGGCGCCGATCGGCTGGATGCGCACCGAGAAAGTCTGCAGGTCGCGGCTCTGCAGACCCCAGTTCTTGCGTGTCGCATACTCCGAGCGCGGCTTGATCGAGACGATTCGAGCCCGGAATCGCGCATCGGGGCGCGCCTGCGGCCACACCGAGACGATCTTGCCGACGACGAAAGAGGAGAGCCGCTCCTCGGGGACCTCGACCCGTAGATACGGCGTCTCGATCTGGAGCGTCACGATCGGCTGTCCGGGCTCGACCCACTCTCCCATGCGGTGATGCCGCGTGAGAACCGTTCCCCCCGCCGGTGAGCTCAAGATGCCTTCCTTCTCGAAGTGGCGGATCTTCTCGAGGCGGACCTGGAGCGCTTGCTCTTCGGCGTCGAGCTGGCCCTTCTCCGTCTCGCGAGCGCGAATGTCCGCCGCAATCGCCTCACGCTGGTGCTGGAGAGTTTCGAGGTTCGCCGCCGGCGAGACCCCTTCCTTCACCAGGCGTCCGATGCGCCGTTCCTCGGAAGCCACCCCGGCGAACTGCGCCTTCAATTTCTCGATCTCCTCCAGGCGCGTCTTGTCGCGGGCACTGACCTGAGAGATCTGCCGCTCGATGTCGGAGGCGTCTTCGGAAAGCCCCGGCTCTTCGATCCGCGCGACCTCCTGACCCGCCGCGATCGTCTCCCCTTCTTCGGGCACGCGCGTCGTCAAGCGCCCCCGGCGAGAGAAGGAGAGCGCGAGGCTTTGCTCCTCGGCGATGGCGAGAAGACGCAGAGGCCGGCCGGAGTCGTTCTCTCGCCGGACGAGCTCTCCGTATCCCCACGCCCCGGCCAGAGCGATTCCGACCGCCAGGACGATCCAGAGGACCTTCTTCACCGGCCCAAGCTTAAACCCGAAAGGGGGGTCGTGAGTTGTGGGTCATGAGCCGTGAGCTCATGCAAGCACGGTCGCCTCACCCATCTCTTTCGCGACCTCTCGTGACTCATGACTCAGGACCCTCTGCGGCGGATCCGGTTCTCGACGGCGTCCAAGACCTCCTCCGCCCGTCCGGCCAGGGCGAGATCGACGCTCGGGGATGCCGGCGTCGCTTCCGGGTTGATCTCGGCCGTGAACGCGCCGCGGGAAGCCGCCTCCGTGATGAGGGCCGCGGCGGGATAGACGATCGAGGAGGTCCCGACGGCAAGGCAGACGTCGCAGTCGAGAGCATCGCGAGAAGCGGCCATGACGCTGTCGTCGATCGGCTCGCCGAACCAGACCACTCCCGGCCGGGCCAGACCTCCGCAGTGGGGACACCGCGGCGGAAGCTCGGAGAGGGTGGGAGTCGAGTCGGCCCAGCGGGGAGGCGCCTCGCGGCATCCCTCCCAGCAGGAGAGCTCCCATAGCGAGCCGTGGAAGCGAACGACGTTCCGCGTACCCGCGCGCTCGTGAAGACCGTCGACGTTCTGCGTCACCAGCGTGAAGCCGGCGTAGCGGCGGCTCCATTGCGCGAGCACCGCGTGGGCGCGGTTGGGTTTCGCGCGCGCGGTCAATTCGCGGCGCCACGCGTACCACTCCCACACCAGGCTTGGATCCTTTGCAAATGCTTCCGGCGTCGCGAGCTCCTCCGGCCGAAAGCGGCGCCACAGGCCACCGGGTCCGCGGAACGTCGGGATTCCGCTCGCGGCCGAGACGCCCGCGCCGGTGATGACCGTGAGGCGCGGCCCCGGCCGGATGCGTTCGGCGAGCAAGCGAATTCCGTCCTCCAGTGTCATCGCGCCGATGATAAGGTTGCGGGCTCGCCGGAGCGCTTCGGCCGGCGTCCCGCGCCGCGGAGACAGAGACAGACATGGCCCAAGAGGTTCCCGTCACCATCGCCCGGGGCGACGGCATCGGCCCCGAGATCATGGCCGCCACACTCCACATCCTCAAGGAAGCGGGCGCGCGTCTGGCCATCGAAGAGATCGAGATCGGCCAACGAGTCTTCCTCCGCGGCAATTCGGCCGGCATCGAGCCTTCGGCATGGGAGTCGCTGCAGCGCACACGGGTCTTCCTGAAGGCGCCGGTCACCACCCCCCAGGGAGGCGGTTTCAAGAGCTTGAACGTCACGGCGCGCAAGACACTCGGCCTCTACGCCAACATACGTCCCTGCATCTCCTACCACCCCTTCGTCGCGACGAAGCACCCCGTCATGAACTTGGTCGTCGTCCGCGAGAACGAGGAGGACCTCTACGCCGGCATCGAATACCGACTGACGGCCGACGTCTACCAGTGCCTCAAGCTGATCACCCGGCCGGGCTCGGAAAGAATCGTCCGCTACGCCTTCGAGTACGCGCGCCGCAACAACCGCAAGAAGGTCACCTGCTTCACGAAAGACAACATCATGAAGCTGACCGATGGCCTCTTCCACCGAGTCTTCGACGAGGTCGCGGCCGCATATCCCGACATCGAGAAGGAGCATTGGATCGTCGACATCGGCGCCGCCAAGCTCGCCGACTCTCCCGAGGTCTTCGATGTGATCGTCATGCCGAACCTCTACGGCGACATCCTCTCGGACGTCGCGGCTCAGATCGCGGGGTCCGTGGGCTTAGCCGGCTCGGCCAACATCGGGGATCGATATGCGATGTTCGAGGCGATCCACGGATCCGCGCCCCGCCGGGCCGGCCAAAATCTCGCCAACCCGTCGGGTCTACTGCTGGGCGCCGTCATGATGCTGGTCCACATCGATCAGCCCGAGATCGCCGAGCGCGTCCACAACGCGTGGCTGAAGACGCTCGAAGATGGCGTCCACACCTACGACATCTATGAGGAAGGCATCAGCCGCGAGAAGGTCGGAACCAAGGAGTTCGCGGTCGCCGTCGCCGCCCGCCTCGGCCAGCGCCCCGCGAAGCTCAGAGCGGTCCACTACAGCAGGGCGCCCGCGCGATCCGCCGCGCCGGCCGCGAACCCGACCCGAGCCCTGCCGGAGCAACGGCTCGTCGGCGTCGACGTCTACATCGGGTGGCGCGATCCCGACTCCGAGGCTCTGGCGGCGCGTCTAGCGCCGCTCGAGGGGCCGCAGTTCAAGCTCACGATGCTCACGTCCCGCGGGATCAAGGTCTGGCCCGAAGGTCGGCCGGAGACCTTGAGGGCCGACGAGTGCCGCTGCCGTTTCATGGCCTCCAACGAGGGGGCCGTCTCCCGCGCCGATATCGTGGCGCTGCTGTCGCGGATCGCCACCGCCGGTCTCGATTTCGTCAAAATCGAGAATCTTTCCGACTTCGACGGCGAGCGGGGCTACTCGCTCGGGCAGGGGGAATGAGCATGCCGGCTCCGACTTCGGAAAAACCGCTCGTCGGCATCCTGATGGGAAGCAAGTCCGACTGGGAAACGATGCGCCAGGTCTCCGAGACGCTCGAGCGCTTCGGGGTACCCTACGAGAGCCGCGTACTGTCGGCGCATCGCACGCCGCAGGAGACGACGCGGTACGCGGAGACGGCGCAGGAGCGCGGCATCGAGGTTCTGGTCGCCGGGGCCGGCGGCGCGGCGCATCTCGCCGGAATCGTCGCGGCGCATACGATCCTTCCGGTTCTCGGTGTACCGATGGAGAGCGCATCGCTCAAGGGTCTCGACTCTCTGCTGTCCACGGTCCAGATGCCCGGGGGTATTCCGGTCGCCACGTTCGCCATCGGCAAGGCCGGCGCGACGAACGCGGCGCTCTTCGCGATCGCCATCCTCGCGGGCCGGCGTTCCGATCTCGCGAAGAAGCTCACCGCGTTCCGCGCCGATCAGGCGAGAAAGATCCTCGAAGAGGATCTCGGCTAGCCGCCGCTCAGTCCTCGAACAATCCGGATAGAATAAAGCAACGCCGTCTGCCGGCGAGGGAGGCAACTCCATGGATTTCCAAGAGTACTCGGACGAAGAACTGCTCGAAGCAGGGCGCGAAGCGATCAAGCGCGAACAGTGGCCCCGGGCAACCACTCTTCTGGCCGCCTACGTTCATCGCTACACGGCGCGCAGCGAGACCGTGCCGGCCTCCGGGCTCGCGAGCTACGCGTTGTGTGTCGGGCATGGGGATGAGCTGCGCCGGGGCCTCGATCTCTGCAAGAGGGCGCAGCACGCCGATCCGCGCAACCCTCACATCTATTGGTGTCTGGCGCAGCTTCATCTGCTCGCCCGGTCGCGCAAGGATGCAATCGAGGCGATCGAGCGGGGCCTGCGCGCGGCGCCGGACAATTTCACCCTGCTTCGCATGCGCAAGAAGCTCGGCGTCCGGCAGCCGCCGCCGATTCCGTTTCTGGATCGCCGGCACACGCTGAACGTGCGCCTTGGACGGATCATGCACCGCCTCAAGGGCAGCTCGCCGGCGCTCCTTCACGCTTGACCGGCGCCCGCGACGGCCAACTCATCCTCGGAGGGGCGCGGAAGGCGAAGGCTGCCGCGACCAGAGAAGCAAGATGGCTCCGGCGATGATCGCGACATCCGCCAGATTGAAGACACCCGTCTGCAGCGGACCGATCCGCAGCATCACGAAATCGATCACCTGCCCGCGGACGAGGCGGTCGGCCAGGTTTCCAAGGCCACCGCCAAGAAGGAGGGCAAGACCCGCGCGCGAGAGCATTGACAGCCGCTTGCTCGAGAGGAGGATTCCGACCCCGACGAGCAAAGCGCCGCCGACGATCACGACGAACACCGCGAACCGTGCGGCCTCCGGCAGCTCCCGCCCCCCGCTCAAGAATGCGCCGCGATTTTCGGCAAGTCGCAGGCGCAGCGCTCCCCGCAACACCGCGATGTCTGCCCGACCGGCGAGAAGGCGCGAAGCGATCTCCTTCGAGACCTGATCGCATCCGATCGTCGAGGTCAGCAGGAGAAGCGAAGCGAGCCTGGTGCGGCTTCTCAATCGGACTCCCGCGCCGGCTCCTTCTGCGCGACCGCGCCGGCGACACAGAGCAGGACGGCGACGCTCAAGAAGACACGGGGCGCCGACCAGCGGATCCAGGGGTGCGGATCCTCCTTCCCGTGCAAATACGTGAACAGAAAGAATCCCGACATCGCGGCCGCCGTGGCGAGCAGGAATCCCATCCGCCGAGATCGGCTCGCCGCGAAGAGGAGCGCCAAGACGGGGAGCAGATACGGCGCGCCATGCGCGGTCGACAGCAAGACCCTGCCGGTGTATCGGGCCACCTCGGGGAGCCGAGACCAGAAAATCTCCAGAAGCGGACCGCCGGCGCCGTACCGGTGGAACACGCTTCGTGTCAGGCCGAAGGCGAACCATGTTCCGGTCGAGAGCGCGGTCGGGGTCAGCAGGAGAAGGACGGTACCGGCCGAGTGGCGGCGGATTCCCGCCACTGTCAGCACGGTGACCATCACGTAAACGAGCCCCTCGACCTTCGTCGAGGCAGCGCCGGCCAGGAGCAGTCCCGCGAGCAAGGCTCCGGCTCTGGTGCCGCCCATCTTTCCGGCGAGAATGGCCACGGCCATCGACTCAAAGGCGAGCAGGGGCATTTCGCCGTTGCCGGCGATCAAGGCCGCCACGCCCCCGACCGAAATGGTCGCCACCGCCAGACTGGTCCAGGCGACGGCTCTCCCGCGCGAGACCGCTGCTTTGAGCACTCCCGGCAGTCCCGCCGCGAAGAGAGCCACGAGGAGCGGGAACGTAATCGCCGCGGCGCCCCAGGGGAACCGGCCGGCCACCATCGTGCACAGCGCATAGACGTTCGTCACGAGCGGCGGATAGCTAAGCTGCATGTAGAAATGAAAGGGTTCTCGGAGAAACGAGGCATCGATCGTTCTTGACAGA
>DASXTI010000223.1:0-15683 GCA_036505535.1 Thermoanaerobaculia bacterium | reverse complement strand
TTCACCTCGACCCCGTACTGGCGCGTGTAGAGGTCGGCGTAGCGGCCGCCCCGGGCGAGAAGCTCCTCGTGTCGTCCCCGCTCGACGATTCGTCCATCCTCGACGACGAGAATCGTATCCGCGCGGCGGATGGTCGATAGCCGGTGCGCGATGACGAAAGTCGTGCGTCCCTTCATCAGCTCCGCGAGCCCCTCCTGGATCAAGGCTTCGCTCTCGCTGTCGAGAGAGGAGGTCGCTTCGTCTAAGATCAGAATCCGCGGATCGGCGAGAATCGCCCGGGCGATCGCGACACGCTGACGCTGGCCTCCGGAGAGCTTCACCCCCCGCTCGCCGACGATCGTGTCGTACTTTTCGGGCAGCTTCTCGACGAACTCGTCGCAGCGGGCGATTGCGGCCGCCCGCAGAACGTCTTCGCGGGGGGCGTCGGGGCGCGAGTAGGCGATGTTCTCGAAGACGGACCCGTCGAAGAGGAAATTGTCCTGGAAGACGACGCCGATCTGTGAACGGTAGTCCGACAGACGCACCTTCGAAAGATCGTGCCCATCGACGAGGATCGCTCCCGACCCAGGACGATAGAAGGCCGCGACGAGGCCGATGATCGTGCTCTTGCCGCCCCCGGACGGGCCGACCAGCGCTGTCGCAGTCCCCGGCGAGGCGAGAAACGAAACGCCGTGCAAGACGGGGCTATTCTCCTCGTAGGCGAAGGAGACCTCTCGGAACTCGACCCTCCCTTCGAGCGGCGGCAAGGGCTCGCGGCTCCCGTCTCGGGCATCCTCGGCGAGCTCGTTGCGCAGCTCGCGGATGCGTTCCAGCCCGGCGAACGCCTCCGTGACCTGGCTGCCGATCGAGACGATCTGGATGACGGGCCCGACGAGAAGACCGAGATAGAGGGTGAACGAGACGAACGACCCGACGGTCATGCGCCCGGCCTGGATTTCGTGGGCGCCGACCCACATGATCGCCACGCCGACGACCCCCAGCAGCAGCGTGGATAGAGACGAAACGGCCGAGAAGCTCGTCATCGTCTTCGCCACGTTGCGGAAGAGGCGGTGCACCCCTCGGGTGAAGACGAGCGCCTCACGGCGCTCGGCCCGATAGGCCTTGACCACTCGGATCCCCGAAAACGACTCGGCCAGTCGCCCCGATACCTCGGCGTTGATCTTCGAACGCTCGCGGAAGAGGGGCCGGAGCGTCTTGAAGGCGTAGAGGAGAACGAGGCCGAAAAAGGAGACCACGCCGAGCGCGATCAACGTCAACTTCACGCTGAAGTAGAAGAGGATGCCGAGAGCGAGCAATGCCGTCAAAGACCCTCCAGCGAGCTCGACTAACCCGGTCCCGACGAGGTTGCGGATACCCTCGGCGTCGGTCATGACGCGCGAGAGAAGGACCCCCGTCTTCGTCTGATCGAAGAAGGCGACCTGGAGCCGGCCGACGTGCGCCTGCACGCTGCGGCGCATCTCGGTGATCGAACGCTGAGCCGCTTTGCCGAGCACCTGAGATAGCGAGAAGCCGGTGACGGCCTGGACCAGCGTCGCGCCTGCGGCAGCCAAGGCGATCGGCAGCAAGAGATCGCGCCGGCCCTTGCCGATGACGTCGTCGAGCAGAATCTTGCTCGTTCCGGGGAGGACGAGCCCGGCGACGCGGCTGATGACGAGCAAGCCGAATCCGAGCGCGAGACGCCCTTTGCGCGCTCGAAGAAGCTCGAGCGCATCCGGGAGGATGACGGATAAGGGAAGTGCCTTCTTCTTCTTCTTGCTCTCTTCCTCGGGCCGCAAGAGCGAAGTTCCGCGCCGCTTCTCGGCGCGCACCGAGCGAGAAGTGAGCCCGCCCCCCGCAATACCGAGCTTCGCCATGCTCAGACCGGTCCGGTGAAAGCCGGGAAGGGAAGGGAAGAGGGCACGAGCCGATTGTAGCGGTCCCGGGTGGGGGGCCCCGAACAGTTGTCCATCGGTGCAAATTACGCTCAGAAAGGGCCATGAGGAGCGTCTCGGCAATCCTCGAAGGTTTGGGGGTCATCGAAGGTTTGGGGGTCATCCTTGACAAATATTTTTGTCTGTATGGATAATACTATCCATTGAGGCCGCGGCCAAGGCTCCGACCGAGCTCGAAAGCGTAAGGGAACCGCGCAGGGCGAGCGCCCTGCTGCACCCTCTGCGCTTGACGCTGCTCTCCCTGGCGAGGGAGCCGGCGTCTTCGACGGAGCTCGCCCGGAGGCTCGGTCTGCCTCGCCAGCGAGTCCACTACCACGTCCGCACGCTGGAGCAGGCGGGATTCCTGCGGCCCGCCGGCCGGACGCGTAAGCGCAACATGATCGAGCAGCGTTATGTCGCGACCGCCCGAGCGTATGTTCTCTCGCCGGGCATCCTTGGACCGCTCGCCGCCGACTGGAGGCAGATCGAAGACACCGCTTCCTCCGACTACCTTCTGGCCTTGACGGAGCAGGTCCGGTCGGACATTTCGCGAGCATCGGCGGAGGCCGAGGCCGAGGGCAAGCGCTTGGCGACGCTGTCGGTAAAGTCACAGTTCCGGTTCGAGAGCCCAAGCCAGCGCGCCGAGTTTGCGAACGCGGTCCGCCAGGCGTTGGTCGACGTCATCGCGCGACACTCGTTACCAAATCAGCGCGAAAGCGGAGCGCCCGGACGCGGCCATCCGTACCGCCTCGTCCTGGCCTGCTATCCGGTCCCGGCCGAGACGGGGGAATCGAAGGAGGGTTCGAGAGCGTGACGGGTCGCGTTCTCTCGAAGACCGGTTGGGAGGTCGTGCTGTCCTGGGAGGAGCTCTGCATGGGACCGGCTAGGCGAGTCGTCGGGATCCAAGGGCTCGGCTGGGAGCCGCCGTCGGGCTGCATGGAGGCGATCGACGAACAGATGCAGTCGGCGCTGGCGCGTCTTGCCCCCCTGCTCAAAAACCGAGAAGGCCGGTGATCGGACAGATCGTCTCGCTCGCCGGGGCCGCAATGATCCTCGTGGCCTTCCTCGCTCAACAGACGGGCCGGCTGAAGGGGGACGACCATCTCTATCTGGCGCTGAACCTGGTCGGCTCGGCGATCCTGACCTACTTCGCCGTCGAGGCGCGCAACCTCGGCTTGATCGCCCTGGAGGGCGCGTGGGCCGTCATCAGCCTCGTCTCGTTGGGACGGAGGCTGCTGCGCCCGGCGCCGTAGGCGAGGGAATTCGTCCTCGCTTCTGCGCCACGATGAGCAGCCTCCGCGACCCCAGCCGGAACGGCTCTTCCGTGAGAGAGCCAAACATCTCGACAGGCTCGAGCCCCGCCTCCTCGAGCAGGCCCGTCAGCTCCACCCCGCTGTACACCCGGTGCGATGCGAGCTTGCTCTCGCTCTCTTTCCCGCGCGAGATCGTAAAGCGGTTCTCGACGCGTCCGGTTCTTGGCTCGTACCGATTTTCCGCGAGGAAGCGGATCGCGCCCAATTCCATCTCGATCTTCCCACGAAAGTGCGGAAAGAGCGCCTCGGCGACCCACCCCGTGTCGAGCGCGAACCATCCTGCCGGCTTGAGGCTGCGCGCGACGGCCTCGATATAGGCGCGGTTTCCCTCGTCGTCGAAGAAGCCGAAACTGTTTCCGGCGCAGAACGCCGCGTCGAACTGCGCGCTCCAGGGCAAATCGCGCATGTCCGACCGCCGCAGCGCGATGGGCAGGTCTCTTTCGGAGGCGCTCTTCTCGGCCGCCTCGAGAAATTCGGCCGATATGTCGACGCCCGTCATCGCGCAACCCCGCTCCGCGAGCGCGAGCGAGAGGCGTCCATCCCCGCAGGGCACATCGAGGACGCGGGATCCGGGCGCAAGCCGCAGGTGCTCCTGGAAAAAGTCGGCCTCCGCCTGTGTGGTGTCGTCGGTCATTGCCGCTCGCCAGAAGTCGACGGCGAGTCCCGAAAAGAAGTGCTCATACCAGTTGTTTGGCGCGTTCAAGGGATTCTCCTCTCGCTGTGGCACGCCCTGCCGGGCGCGCCGATGTCAGGGGGTGACTTGTGGGGCGATCCGGAAGGTCCGGACCGCTAGCGAGAGGCAGTCATAGGCCGAGGACATCATAACTCGTCGGGCCGGTAGACATTTCTGTTCACGATTTCCATGTACCACGCCGGATCGCGCACATCCTCGAAGCCGACTCCGCGATAGAGCGCGTGCGCATCTTGCGTCAGGAGCACCCAGCGCCTCAGTCCCTGGAGATCCGGATGGCCCAGGATCGTCTCCATGAGCCACCGGCCGAGCCCCTTCCCGCGGTGCGAATCGACCACGAAGACGTCCGACACGTACGCGAAAGTTGCCTTGTCGGTGATGACGCGCGCGAACCCGACCTGTCGCGCGCCCTCGTAGAGGCCGAACACCATGGAGTTCTGGATCGATCGGTCGACGACGGCCCGCGGGATCCCTCGTGCCCAATAGGAGCTCGCGAGGAACGCATGGATGGCCTCGCGGTCGAGCCGGACCGGATCCGTCGAGATCGTGTAGAGGTCGCGACGCCATTCCATGAGCCCGATGCTATCGCCGGACGCTTCCGAATCAGGATTCGATTAACGGGCTCGGTCCCCTGGGGCGGATCGAAAATCCGCGGTTGCGGCTACTCTGCGAGCGAAGGAGACGAGGTCATGCTTCTCACTTTGGTTTCGTTTTCCGCCTCGCCGTGGTGATCGGCTCCTCTACCCTTGCGGCACCCGCGGCATTCCCCGTGGGCTCGTGCCGAGCGCCGATCCGCCGGATGGAGGGGCTAGGACCGATCGGTTCGCAGATCGCGGATTTCCGGAACCTCCAGGGTTCGGACGCCCTCCGTCGGGCTCTCGATCGCGTAGACGAGCGCCCAAGCCATCTCCTCTAAAGTGAGGAGGCCGAGCCGCCGCGCCGTCGCGCGCGTCGCCGGGAGCCGCTCGAGCATCCAGTAAGCCGGCAGCAGCAGATAGGGCCACCGGTGCCCGGGGCCGAGCACGTACCAGGGACGCAGGATCGTGGCATTCAATCCCTTCTCCCGCAGGATCGCCTCGCCTTCGGCGCGCGCCCCCCAGTAGGCCTTCATCACCGGCGCGGGATGCGCGACGCTGACGTAAACGAAATGGGCGATGCCGGCTTGGGCGGCCGCCTCCGCCGAGGCTCGGATCGATGCGAGATCGACGCTGCGAAAGAGAGCCGCCTTGGCGGGACTCGGATGCGGGACGCCGACCAGGTGCAGGAACGTATCCGAGGGGGGCACTCGGAGCGCGAAAGACGCGCCGTCGAGCGCGTTGCCGGTGATGGCTTCGCAGCCCGCCGGCAGGCGCCCTCGGGACTCCGGCCGCACAAGCGCCCTGACCGTGTGTCCTCGCTCCACCAGATCCGGGATCATGCGGCGGCCGAGATAACCCGTTGCGCCGGTGACGAAAACGTTGCGTCGCTGCATGCTCGGAAAGCGGCCGTCCCCTATCCTATGCTTTCGACGTAGAAATCCGGATGACCGGTACCCTCTCGCTCCCGGTCTGGCTTGCCGTCGTTCTGGCGCTGCTCGCAGCGTGGTCGGTGCTCGGTCGTCTTCTGATTCCGAGCGTCCGGTGGCTGTTGCGCCGCCGCGTCAACCGGATGCTCGACGAGATCAACACGCGGTTGAGGATCCGAATCCAACCCTTCAGTCTCACCAAGCGCGAGATCTTGATCGACCGGCTTCTCTACGACGCGCAGGTGCAGCAGGCAGCCGAGGCATACTCGCGCGAAAACGAGATGCTGCGGCAAGTCGTCATGGCCCGGGTCGGACGCTACGCCCGAGAGATCGTTCCGGCCTTCAACGCCTACGTGTACTTCCGGCTCGGCTATCGGCTGGCGAGAAACATCGCTCGCTCTCTTTATCGAGTGCGCCTCGGTTACTCGGACGAGGAGGGGCTCTCCGCGATCTCCCCGCAATCGACCGTTGTGTTTCTCATCAACCACCGCAGCAACATGGACTACATCCTCGTCGGCTACCTGGCCGCGGAGAAGGCCGCGCTCTCCTACGCCGTGGGGGAGTGGGCTCGGATCTGGCCGCTGCAGACGCTGATACGCGCGATGGGGGCGTACTTCGTCCGCCGCAACTCGCGCGATCCTCTCTACCGGAAGGTCCTCGAGCGCTACATCGCGATGGCGACCGCCGCCGGCGTGACGCAGGCTTTGTTTCCCGAAGGAGGTCTCTCTCGCGATGGAAAGCTGCGGCCGCCGAAGCTCGGCCTCCTCGATTACATGCTTCGGTCCTTCGACCCAGCCGGGGAGCGGGACATCGCATTCGTTCCGGTGGGTATCAACTACGACAGGACCTTCGAGGACCGGAGCTTCTTGCTCGAGCTCGATTCCGGGGCGAACCGGCCGGGCGCTCTGGCGGCTCTGGGTCACACGGCGCGGTTCGTGCTCCGCAACCTCTGGCTCATGGCCCGGAATCACTGGCACCGATTCGGCTATGCCTGCGTCAACTTCGGCTCGCCCATCTCCCTGCGCGACTATCTCGGTCGCCGAGGGCTCGACTTTCGCGGCCTCTCCCGAGAAGAGCACTCGCGGCGACTCGAGGAGCTGGCGCGCGAGTTGATGGAATCCGTGGCCGCCGTCATACCGGTCGTGCCCGTTTCTCTGGTGTCGTCCATTCTGGTGCGTGAGCCGCAGAAGGTCTGGAGCGAGCTCGAGCTGAAAGCGGAAGTGCTGCGGTGGATCGAGAAGCTGGAAGGTCGCGGCGCGCATGTCTACGTCCCCCGCGGCGATCAGGACTACGCCATCACGGTGGGTCTCCGGATGTTGACGCTGCGCCATTTGATCGAGGATCGTGGCGGTCTCTATGCCGCGCGTTACGAGGAGCTGCCCCTGCTGCGCTATTACGCGAACTCGATCGCGCACCTGCTCTGAGACCCCGCGCGGCGAGGACGGTGAGAATTACAGCCGAGCAGCCGCTGATCGCCGCGGCCGGAGTCACCTTCGCTCCGGAAGGATCACGAGAGCGAATCCGACGCCGTCGGCAACGCGGGCCGTGGACGCCGTGATATTTCTTCGCGTCAGCTCGCTTGCCGGAGAGGAGGAGTTATGCCGCGAGGCGTGAATCGCAGGACCCTCTTTCGCTATGGAGTATTGGGAGGCGCGGCCGCGATCGCCGGTCCGGCCGTCGCGAAGCCGGCGCAGGCCGCTTCTCCGGAGCGCATGCGGCCCTTCGAGCTCGACGAGGCGACGGTCGCGGATCTCCAGAAGCGGATGGCCTCGGGGGAAGCCTCCGCCCGCTCGATCGCCGAAAAGTATCTCGCGCGGATCGACGCCATGGACCGGCGCGGCCCGACGCTCCACTCGGTGCTGGAGATCAATCCCGACGCGCTCTCGATCGCCGACTCTCTGGACGCCGAGAGAAGGGCCGGCCGCTTACGCGGTCCGTTGCACGGCATTCCGATTCTGATCAAAGACAACATCTCTACGGCCGACCGCATGAATACGACCGCGGGATCCCTGGCGCTCGTCGGCGCGACGCCCGCCTCCGATGCCTTCGTCGTCAGGCGCCTGCGCGATGGAGGCGCGGTGATTCTGGGCAAGACCAACCTCTCCGAGTGGGCGAACTTCCGCTCGACCCACTCCTCGAGCGGCTGGAGCGGCCGAGGGGGGCAGTGCCGCAACCCTTACGTCCTGGACCGCAATCCGTCGGGCTCGAGCTCCGGCTCGGGCGCGGCAGCGGCGGCGAACTTCTGCGCCCTGGCCGTGGGCACCGAGACGGATGGATCGATCGTATCGCCGGCGAACAACTGCGGCCTGGTGGGTTTCAAGCCCACGCTCGGTCTCGTCAGCCGCAACGGCATCGTCCCGATCGCGCACAGCCAGGACACCGCGGGACCGATGACACGCACGGTCGCCGACGCCGCGATCCTGCTTTCCGTGCTCGCCGGTTTCGATCCGGCCGACGTCGAGACCAAGCCAATGGCCGGCAAGCCTCCGACCGACTATGCGGCCACCCTCGATCCGAAGGGACTCGCGGGTGCTCGGATCGGCGTGCCGCGCAAGGGTCTCTTCGGTCAGAACCCCGCGGCCGACCGCGTCGTCGAAGCGGCGCTCGCGGACATGAAACGGCTGGGAGCGGTGATGGTGGATCCCGCGGACATCGCGACGGTGGGGGAGACGGACAAGAGCGAGTTTGAAGTGCTCCTCTATGAATTCCGGGCGGACTTGAACGCCTATCTCGCGGGGCTCGGCAGCCGAACCCCCTACCGGACCCTCAAGGACTTGATCGAATTCAACGAGAAGAACCGTGACGTGGAGATGCCCTACTTCGGCCAGGAGATCTTCGAACAGGCGGAGAAGAAGGGGCCCCTCACGGAGAAGGGTTACCTCAAGGCCTTGGAGAAGGACATCCGCCTTTCCCGCAAGCAGGGAATCGACAAGACAATGGATCAGCACAGGCTCGACTGCCTGGTGGCGCCGACGAGCGGTCCGGCATCGTTGATCGATCTGGTCAACGGCGACTACGGTCCGGGCGGAAGCTCGTCGCTTCCGGCGATCGCCGGCTACCCGCACGTCACGGTGCCCGCCGGCGACGCATTCGGCCTCCCGGTCGGCATCTCGTTCTTTGGTCGGGCCTGGAGCGAGCCGACGCTGCTCCGGATCGCTTTCGCCTACGAGCAGGCCACCCGGCACCGCCGTCCACCGAAGTTCCTCGCGACGACGGAGCTGCCCGTCACAGCGGCGGCGAGTTAATCCGGGAATGACTCCGGTTGCTCCACCGCGCGCCGGTGGACCGGCTCGTCGATGTTTCGGCCGGTGACGACGAGAACGACCGGTCCGGCAACATCGGAGAGCTCCCGAAGGGCCGCGAGTCCGGCCGCGGCCGCGCCTTCGACACGAATGGCCCTTCGAGCGAATTCGCCGATCGCCCGGGCGATCTGACGCTCCGAGACGAGAAGCATGCGATCGACGACGCGGTTCAGCATTTCGACCGCGCCCGGAATCGCGACGCGAACGGCGAGGCCGTCGGCGAAAGTTGCCATGCGATTGCACTCCACGGGTCGATGGGCCTGGAAGGAGAGGGCCATAACCGGAGCTTCTTTCGCGGCGACGCCGACGACTCGCGTGCCCGGCGATCGTCGCCGGAAGGTTTGCCCGATGCCGGCGATGAGCGCTCCGTTGCCGACCGGCACGACGACGGCCGCGGGAGGCTCGGCGATCTGTCCGAGGATCTCGTCGGCAATGGCGCCGTAACCTTCCCGTTGTGTCGGTTCCAGCCCATCTTCGAAGAAGGGCAGCTTCTCCCGTTCGGCGAACCGCTTTCCTTCCTCCTTGGCGACATCGAGATCGTCTCCAGCGAGGCGTACCTCCGCACCGAGCGTCCGGATCAGCTCGAGCTTCGCCCGTGAAGCGCCGATCGGAGCGTAGACGACCGCCCGGATGCCCTTCAGGCGGCTCGCCCAGGCGACGGCCGCTCCGTGGTTTCCGGTGGATGCGGTCACGACGGCCGACGCCCCGCGGCCACGGAAAACCTCGATCGTCGGCAACGCGCCGCGCCACTTGAACGCGCCGAGCTCGTGGAGGTCTTCGCGCTTGAAATAGAGCGCCCGTCCTCCGGCGAGCGCTTCGGGGGCGCGTTCGAGCGGTGTCGGCGGAGGGCTCAGCGGGAGTCCCCGAGGCTCATGCGACGTCGTGCATCTGCTTGCCGCGCGCGGCGGCGACTCGGCGTGCCAGACTCCGGAAGAGCGGCCACGATGCGAAGAAAACGAGGGCACCCGCAAAGGGCACGACGATCGCCCAGGCGGCGACGGCGTGCCAAAGGGTCGTCCAGAGTTGCGCGAGGGCGCCGAACGGATCCACCTTCGCGATCGTCACGAGCTCGTCGATCGAAAGCGTGAGGCGCGGCGCCCGGAAGATGCGTTCCCCCATCCGGATGAACGGAACGATCAGCAGGAGCTGCAGCGCGTACGAGAACCAGTTGATCGCCTGGATGGATCGGCTGGTTCAAGCCCAACGCCCACGCCGTCGCGAAGCTCAAGATCGTCGTCACGCCGACGACGGGGATGACCGCGATGCAGAGACCGCATGCCAGGGTCAGCGCGATCTTCTCGGGCGTAAGACCCTGGCGGAGCTGCTCGAGGAGAGGCATCCCGATCTTCGCGTAGACAAACTCGCGGACGGCGGCGCGCGGCGGCCGAGGGGGGGCACTCGGAGACGCCGGATCCGTGAAGTGAGATTCCACCGGATTGTCACTCTTCACAGACCTGACCCCGAACTTCATCATGTCCCGGACTTGCAATTCACAGGCCGGATGCCGAGGTCCTCCTCCTCCCCGTCCCTAGTTGGCGGCCGCCGCCTCCGGCTTCTTCTTGACCGTGTCGAGGTTGATCGAGATCTCGACGTCGTCGCCGACGACCGGACCGCCCCCTTTGACGCCGTAGTCCTTGCGGTTCAACGTCGTCGAGAGCTCGAAGCCGGCATGCTCGTTGCCCCGGGGATCCTTGAAGAATCCCAGAAAGGCGACGGGAAGCTGGACTTCCTTGGTGACGCCGTGAATCGTCAGCGTCCCCTGCACGGCGTACCTGTCCCGGCCGACCGGCGTGATCCGTGAGCTCTTGAAGGCGATGTCTGGAAACTTTGCCACGTCGAAGAAGTTCTCCGAGCGCAGGTCCTTGTCGCGGTCGGCCTGGTTCGTATCGATCGAGGTGGCCTTGATCGTAAAGGCAACCGAAGATGCTTGAGGTTTCGATGGATCGGCCTGAATCATGCCGTCGAAGTCGGTGAATCGTCCGCGCACCTTCGAAACGAAGTGCCGGACTTGAAAGCTCACGTCGCAGTGGTTCTTGTCGAGAGTATAGGTATCGGCCGCGAGCAGAGGGGCCACCGCCGCGGCGGCCAGCAGAGTCAAGATCCAGGGTTTCCGAAGCATTCCGATCTCCTTTCGTCAGAGGGATCTGGTCAAGAGCGTGAGCGCGAAGATTTTTGGGAAAGTCCTTCACGGATCGCTTCGAGAAGGCGAATCAGGGTCTCGAGCTCCTCGGGGCGGAGCATACCCAGTGCTTCGTCGTCGGCCGCGTTCACGGGTGCGTCGAGGCGGGCGAGAAGGCGGGAGCCCGGCGCCGCGAGGGTGCAGAGAACCTGCCGGCGGTCTCTTGCGGAGCGCTTGCGCCGGAGAAATTTCCGGCGTTCCAGCCGATCGAGCAGGCGGGTGATTCCGGGAGCCTTCTCGATCATGCGGTCGGCGATCTCGAGCGTAGCGAGCCCGTCTTTTCCGGCGCCGCGTAGGATCCGCAGGACGTTGTACTGCTGGTCGGTGATTCCGAAGGGCTTGATCACCCGGGAAAAGTGCTGGCGCAGGAGGTCCGAAGTCTTGAAGAGTCCCAGTGCCCCCTCCTGGCGCAGGGAGTGGAACGGCCGCTCTTGCTGGATCTCGCGCGCCAGCGCGCTTCGGAATTCGGGCACGGCCGAGATACATTATTAGTCAATTATTGATATGTCAACTATCCGGTGCCTCAGGATCGGCCGGGAGGTCCGGGCCTTCGCGCCGCTCAACGCACGCAACCTCTTGCCGCCACGGCGATTTCCCCCTCGATGAAGCCGTGCCGCACCGGGAGGCGCCAGCCGGCCGCGCGGAAAGTTTCGCCCAGGCTGCGGCCCCCTTCCTCGCTGTCTACGCCGACGGCGATCCGGATCCGGTCGGACAGCGCAAGGAGTCGCCGCGCCTTCTCGGCGCCGACGATGGGGTACGCGAGGAAGAGATCTTCGAACCCCGCCGCGGCGAAGACCTCCGCCTCCGAGGTCTTGGCGAGCGTGAGGCCCGTGGATCCCGCGCGAATCTGCATGCGGCCGACCTCCGGGGCCTTATGCGTTTTCGCGTGTGGCCGGAGCTTGACGCCGGCCTCTCGTGCCCGCTCCTGCATCCGCGCGATGTTGCGCTCGAGAACGCCCAGATCCACCAGAACCGCGGGTGTCGATAGGTCTTCGATCGGCTTCACGGGCGAAGCCGACTCCGAGCTTCCGGCGGACTCAGCGGCTTTGCGCGCGTCCCGGAAGGGAACGAAGACGATACCGGCGGGAATGAGCGCGAACAGGAGAGCCGCTCGCTTCTTCCGCGGGGGCGCCCGCGGAGCCTGCGGTAGAGTCTGTCCCTTCCCGAGAGACCCGAGGAGGATGGGAAATGGACAAGTTGGGGATCGCTCTCACGGCGGCAGTCCTGCTGGCGGCCTCCCCCGCGGCGCCGACGGCCGACGAGGTCATCCAAAGGAACATCGAGGCACGAGGAGGCCTCGCAAAGATCAAGTCGGTCCAATCGATGCGGCTGACCGGAACGATGTCGGTCGAGGGGCAGGACATGCTTTCCACGCTCGAGATCAAGCGGCCGAACAAGACGCGCTGGGAGTTCACCGTAGAAGGGGCCACGGCCGTTCAGGCCTACGACGGAAAGACCGGCTGGACGGTCATGCCGTTTGCGGGCAAGACCGAGCCCGAATCGATGTCGGCCGATGACCTGAAAGACATCGAGCTGCAGGCCGACATGGACGGGCCGCTGGTCGGCTACAAGGCGAAGGGGAACCGGGTGGAGCTGGTCGGCCGCGAGAGAGTCGGGGAACGCGAGGCGTGGAGGCTCCGAGTGACGCTGACGAACGGCGACGTGCGAGAGATCTATCTCGATGTGAAAACAAATCTGCAGTTCTTGACCGTGACGCGGCGCACGATCGAAGGCAAGGAGATGGAGGTCGAGAGCGAGATCGGTGATTACCGCGACGTGAACGGCGTTCTCCTGCCACACTCCTTCGAAGCGAGGGCAAAGGGTGCGTCGCAGAAACAGACGCTCAAGTTCGACAAGATCGAATTGAACGTTCCGATCGACGACTCACGCTTCCGGATGCCGGAATCGAAGAAGCCGGTCGAGAAGCCCGATCCCGCACCGGCCGTGAGTTGAGCGAAGGGAGCCTGTGATGCCGGAGAAGCTCCTTGCGGGCGCCGCCCTGGTCGCGCTTCTCACGCTCCCCGCCGCGGCCCAGCCGAAGCTCAAGGTCTATCTGTCGGTCGACATGGAGGGCGTGGCGGGGACGGTGACGGGCGACCAGCTGGGTCCGACGGGCTTCGAATATGAGCGCTTCCGCGGCTTCATGACGAACGAAGCGCTCGCGGCGATCGAGGGAGCGCGCGCGGCGGGCGCCACCGAGTTCCTCGTGAGCGACTCGCACGGCAACGGCGAGAACCTTTTGATCGAGAGGTTCCCCAAGGACGTGCAGATCGTCCGTTCATGGCCGCGGCCCCTGGCGATGATGCAGGGGATCGATGACAGCTTCGATGCCGTGATCTTCATCGGTTACCACTCGTCGACGACGAACTCCGAAGGGGTCCGCGCGCACACGATGTCCTCGGCAAACTTCGCCGACGTGCGCGTCAACGGCCTCTCGGTTCCCGAGGCGGGCTTGAACGCCGCGGTCGCGGGGCACTTCAACGTCCCGGTCGTGATGATCTCGGGGGACGACGCGATCGTGAAGGAGGCGCAGGGATTGCTCGGCTCGATCGAAGGCGCCGTGGTGAAGTGGTCTTACGGATTCCATTCCGCGAGGACACTTACCCCCGAGTCGAGCTGCGACCTGATTCGCGAAGAGGCGAAGAAGGCCATCTCCCGGCTGAAGGAGTGGAAGCCCTATCGCGTCAAGTCGCCCGTCACCCTGGACCTCCGCTTCAAGAATTACCGCCCTTCCGAGGTCCTCGCATATCTGCCGATCGTCGAGCGCACCGACGCGCACTCGATCCGTTTTCACGGCAAGGACATTCTCGAGGTCGTGCGGTTCGTCGAGTTTGTACTGAACTACGAACCCGGGCTCTCGCCGTAAAGTCCTATGGCAGAGGTCCTCGAACGGTTTTCTGCCGTAGGGGCGGCCCTTGCGGCCGCCCGCGGGCGGGGACAAGCCCCGCACCTACGCCCGACCGGACACTAGACGGAACGTCGGCGGGCACGCCCGCGCCGCAGAGATAGACCGGAAACTCGCGCACGCCGTCGAGCCCGATCAGCCGCTCGAGAAAGGAGTCCTGAAGCGTGTCGCCGACGAAGCTGCCCAGGCCGCGCGCGGTGGCGAGAAGGCAGAAGGTCTGGGCGAGGTGTCCCGCCTCGAGCCAGAGGACGCGGTAGGCCGACTCCATCCCGTACTTCCACAGCGTCCGCCCGAAGGCCGCGGTCATCACGCAGAGAAAGGCCGCCTTGCCGATCCAGCGCTGGCCCGAGGCGGCCTCGACCGCGGCCGCGCGCATCGACCCGGGCTTCAGCCGGCGCAGCTCGTCTCCGGCGACGTCGTAGTGGTAAAGACCCGGGGCCAAACCGCGCACGTTCCAGGCGAGCAGATAGCACTCGATCGGATGGAGCGCACCCGCGGAAGGACTCGTCTTGGTGGTGAGCTTGCCGAGAATTCCGGCGTCGATCTCGCCAGTTTTTCCCCAGGTCTCGCGCACGAGCGCGGCGAGGTCTTCGAAGCCGAGGGATTTTCCCGCGAACCGGCGAACCGTGCGCCGCGCGTGCAGGACGGCTCGGAGACAGGCCTCCCGGTCTCCTTCCGCCAGCGCGCGGGGCATTCGGATGCAGGGCGCCTTCGGGTAGCGTTTGGATCGCGTCGGGGGGCGCCGCGAGGCGACCATTCGCCGCAGGTAGCGAGTGGTCGCCACCTTGCTTCGAAGATAGGGCTGATCGCGGACCGCGGAGTGATAGAAGGCCGAGGCCAGATTCTCTTTCCAGGCGCGGAGGCGCGCGACGCGTCGTCTCGCCTCGCTCTCCGGCAGGAGCAGTCCGGCGCGCGCGAGCTTCTTGACCGCGAGCGCGACCGAACGCTTCTCGAATTCGGGAAGCCGCCTTGCGGCCTCTGACGGGGTCCGAGGGGTCGTGAAGAGATCGAGCAGGGTAACGGCGTCGGCTTCTGCGCGCACGCTTCGGCCGTTCTCGAGATCGCGGATGAGAAGGCGTCCGCCGCTCCAGCAGACGAGAAGCGCCGGATTGCGGAGCAGCCGTGTCACACGGTCGAGCTATCTCCGAGACTTCCGCGTCCGCGCGATCAACGGATCCGAAGGCAGTTTTCCGCGCGTCCAATCCTCGGGCGGGCACCCTGCCTTGTAGAGAGCCAGGATCCGGCCTTCGAGGGTCAGCTTCAGCCGCAGCTTCTTGAGTGTGCGACGGAGTTGTGGATGCTTCTTGAGCAGCCACTTGACCTCTTCCCCTTTCAACACACTCCTGCGCCGTCTCTTCGGCATGTGCGTCTCCTAGAATTGTCCCTATCTTAAACCGGAAAGCAGATAGAGGTTGGACGCATACACGTTGAGTGAGTAGGCCTGGACCGAGCCGTCGGCGGTCAGGGCGGCGTCGATGAGCTCGGAGTATCCGAGCGCCTCGGGGACCGGAAGGGACTCGCGGGCAAGAACTCTGCCCCGCGCGGCGTCGAGCGTGAAGAGCTCACGATCCCGCGAGACGGCGAAGATCCGGTTCCCGCCGGTGTCCCACCGGGCGTACCAGAAGCGCACGTTCGACGGATGCTCGAAGATCTTCCGGCCCGGGCCCCCGTCCATGGGATAGACCAATATCGCTCGGGACCCCTCGCCCCCCTCGCAGACGAAGGCCGTCGCCGCCGGGTTGGCCATCGGAAGCAGGCACTCCGGAGCGCCGATCGGCCGCGCTCCGCTGCCGTCCGTTCTGATCCGCCAGACCTGGCTTTTCCCATCCTTGGCGCCGACGAAGAGAATCGTGTCGGGTCCCGCGAAGGAGGGGTCGGA
>DASXTI010000222.1:0-9285 GCA_036505535.1 Thermoanaerobaculia bacterium | reverse complement strand
GGCCGACCAACACCTGTATTGAGAGGCCGTGGCGAGCCGAGTAGATCGGGGCACGGGTGACGGTCGAGAATGAGGAGCCGATCAGCGCCGCACGGCTCGCGATGCAGAAGATTCGCGATCGCTTCGGCTCGCCCTTCGGATGTCGAACCCGGTAGAGCTCCCCGTGCTTCACCAGTCGGCCTGATATTCGAGCACGTCGAGCGCCTCAGCGTTCAGTGACTTCGAGCGGCGATTCAAGATGGCCCGGTCCCGCGCCTCGCGGCGGCGTCGTTTCAAGAGGGAAATTCGGTCCCGCCGCCGATCGATCATTAGAGTTCCCCCTCAGCGGCAAGCACGGCCTTTAGGCCTCGCTCCACCAGGCGCGCGCGGCTGATGCCAAGGTTCTTTGCCAGCATGTCCGAACGTGAGAGAAGTTCTCTTTCCACGCTCACCGAGATCACTTCGGCGCCTTTTCCGCGGCGCGGACGGCCGGGTTTTCGCTGCGCTCGTTTCCAACGGCGGTACGCATCGCCGGACAGCGGCCCGAACTCGTCTATGACCATCTCGCGGCCGTAGGGCGCCGTTTCCTCGGCGAGCTGCTGAGGGCGCATCTGGTCGAACCGAGTCTGTCTTCGTGACCCCTTCTTTTTCATCGAACCCTCCGTCGGTAGCGCTTCTTCTCCTTTTCGGTCAACGGGCGGGCGTGGATTACGAAAATCGAGTCATCCGGGTCGATGACAAACACGACCTGGAGGAGTCGGCCGGCACTCGTCGATCCCCAGACCAGAAACTTCTCGTCGTTTTGAACCACGGGGAAGGGAGATCGAGCGCCTCGCACGACCTCCTCTGCCTCGTCGGGCTGGACGCCGTGAGAACCGACGTGTTCCTCATTCCAAGCATTCCACCGAAAGAGCACCCGTTGGCCATCCCTAGTTAATTATATAAGAAACTCGGGCACCGCTGACGAAGTCGAGCACCCGTTACGCCAACCGACACGCTCAGTCGCCGTACCGCGCTCTTCGGGATGAAGGCGGCCCGCCGGCTTGCTTGAGAACGCTCGGAACAACAGCGGAAGGGCGGCGGCCTGGCGAGCCGCGCGACTCGATAGAATTCCTCGCAATGGACGGCATGCGGATTCGACCCCTCCGCCGTCGGCGGTGGCTCGGAGCCTGTTTCGCTCTCTTCCTCGCTGCCGCGATCGCAGCCGCAACGCCGTCCATCGTGGCGGTCGGCGATGTCCACGGCGACCTCGCGGCGCTCAAGACGATTCTCGTGGAGGCCGGCGTTCTCGACGCGAGCGGCGCCTGGGTGGGTGGCGAGACCGTGCTGGTCCAGGTCGGCGACTTGATCGACCGCGGACCGAGCATGCGAGGCACCCTCGATTTCGTCATGGCCCTCGAGCAGGCGGCCCCGAAGCACGGCGGGCGGGTGGTGTCGGTCCTCGGCAACCACGAGATCATGAACATCACCGGCGATCTGCGCTACGTCGCCCCCGCGAACTACGCCGAGTTCGCGGACGCCGGGTCGGAGAAGCGCCGTGCCGAGGCCTGGCTTCAGGTTCGCGACCTGCGAAAGCAGCGCGCCCGAAAGCTGGGCCAGGCCGAGCCACCGTCCGGCTCGCAAGAGCGGCAGGCCTGGCTCGAAGCGCACCCGGCAGGCTTCCTCGAACACCAGGCGGCATTCGGTCCGGATGGCACGTACGGCCGCTGGCTGCGTGCCCGGCCCGCATGCTTCGTCGCGCAGGGGACCGCCTTTCTGCACGGCGGCCTCGCCCCGGCCTTCGCGAGAGTGTCGCTCGAGGAGATCGACCGCCGCGTCCACCAGGATCTGGCGACCTTCGACTCCTACAAGCGGCTCTTCGTCGCGCAGGAACTGATTCTGGTGTTCTTCGACCTGCCGGAGACGATCCGGGCCGTCAGGGAAGAGCTGAAGGCGCTCGTCGACGCCGAGGCGGCCTCGCGCGCCGCCACCACGGAGACGGGGAAGACTTACACGACACGGGCCGCGGACGCCGAGCGGAGAAAGACGTACGAGCGCTTTCTCGACTGGTACGGCTGGACGATCAATTCCCCCGACGGGCCCTTCTGGTTTCGCGGCTACAGCCAGTGGAGCGACGCGGAGGGCGACGCCGAGATGCCGAGGCTCTTGGCGGCCGCCGGTGTCCAGCGCTTCGTCGTCGGGCACACGGTCCAGGAGAACGGACGCATTCGCGTCCGCTTCGGCGGTGCCGTCTTCCTGATCGACACCGGCATGCTTTCCTCCTATTTCATCGGAGGCAGGGGCTCGGCGCTCGAGATCGCGGGCGGCACCGTGAGCGCGATCTATCCCAGCGAGCCTCGCCAGGCGATCTGGCGATCGCCGCCGAGAATGGTCGCCACGGCAACGCCTCGCGCGCGTGTCTTCCTCGGCCCGGACGGCAGTCCGCTGCCATTCGCGGACGACGCCGAGCTGCTCGAGTTCCTGCGCGAGGCCAGGGTCGTCGAGGCCCAGGCCATCGGCGAAGGAATCACCCGGCCGCGCCGGCTGACTCTGGAGCGCAACGGTGTGCGTGCGCGCGCGATCTTCCGCAACGTCCACACCGAGTACTCGCTCGCTCGTTTGCCCGATGGCAAGCTCGAGCTCCCTTTTCGGGACTTTTTCGGCTTCGAGCCGGCGGCCTATCGTCTGGGACTCTTGCTCGGTGTCGACAACATCCCCCCGGCCACGCTGCGCCGTCTCAAAGGCGATCCCGGATCGGTCCAGGTCTGGATCGAGAGGGCGATGACCGAGCAACGGCGAAGGGAGGCCAAGAGCGAGCCTCCCGAGAAGCTGGACTGGCAGCGCCACCTCCAAGCGAGGATGGTCTGGGACGCGCTGATCGGCAATTCCGACCGCAACCAGGGCAACACTCTCTACGCGCCAGGTTGGCAGATGTGGCTGATCGACCACACGCGGTCGTTCCGCAGCGGCGTCGACCTTCCGGGCGCCGAGAACATCGTCTGGTGCGAACGCGGCTTCTGGCAGAAGCTCCGCACCGTCGGCGACGCCGAGATCATCACCAGTGTCGGTGAGAGCCTGAAGTCCGCCGAAATCTCGGGGCTGCTCGAGCGGCGCAGAAAGCTCGTCGACCTGATCGATACACTGATCAAGGAGCGCGGCGAGAGAGCCGTGCTCTTTGACTGGTCGCCGTAAGCGGACGGGTGGCAAGAGACATGTCGAATCCGATCGCGCGGCTCTTCAACCTCCAGCGAGGTGACGGGCGGCGCGGCACCCTGCTGTTTACCTACCTCTTCCTGATCATCACCTGCTACACGCTCGGCAAGACCGCGCGCGACGCTCTGTTTCTCAGCGTGTTCAAGGCCTCGAAACTTCCCTACGCCGACATGGCGATCGCCTTCTCGGTGGGGGTGGTGGTCGCCGCCTACGTGACGATCGCCCGCCGCACGAAGCTCCGCAACCTGATGGTGGCTTCTCTCCTCCTCTTCGCGGCCCTGCAGTGCGGCTTCTGGTATCTGGTGAAGTTCCGGCCGGAGCTCACGTGGCAGTACCCGGTGTTCTACGTCTGGGTGGGGATTCTCGGCGTGCTGGCACCGACCCAGGTCTGGACGCTCGCCAACTATCTCCTCACGACTCGAGAGGCGAAGCGCGTCTTCGGGCTCGTTGGCGCAGGCGGCATCGCCGGCTGGGTCGTCTCCGGCTTCCTCGCCGCCCGGCTCGCCAGGACCAGGGGACTGGGCGCGGAGAGCTTGCTCCTGGCGATGGCGATCATGCTGCTGGGCTGTGCCGCGCTGGTGGTGGCCCTGTGGCGTGAGAAGGAGAAGTCGCTCGAAGCGGGCGCAAGGCCCCACGGGCAGCCGGAATCGAAGAGCCTGCGAGAGAGTCTCACGCTCGTCTTCTCCTCCCCGTACCTCATCTCGATCGCATCGCTGATCACGCTGTCCTCGGTTGCGACCACCTTCGCGGGGTGGCAGTTCAAGGCGATCGCCAGGACCGTCTACCAGGACAAGAACTCTCTGGCCGCGTTCTTCGGGCAATTCAACTTCTGGGCCGCTCTGGCCTGCCTGACGGTCCAGCTCCTGCTGACGTCGCGATTTCTGCGCCGCTTCGGCCTGGGGCCGGGTCTTCTGGTCGTGCCGCTGGTTCTCTTCGGCAGCGAGCTGGCCGTCCTCGGTCTCGGCACCCTGGCGGCGGCGATCTTGCTCAAGGGCGGCGATTCGGTGCTGCGTTATTCGGTCGACAAGTCCTCGACCGAGCTCCTCTACCTGCCGGTCTCTGCGGACGTCAAGCTTCAGGCTAAGTCGGCCATCGACACCGTCGTCTGGCGCCTCGGCGACGGCCTGGCCGGTTTCACGCTCGCTATCTTCACCGACGGCCTCAAATGGTCGCCGCAGAAGGTGTCGCTCATCAACTTCCTCTTCATCGCCGGCTGGATTGGGGCGGCGGTCATTGCGCGGCGCCGCTACCTGGACACGCTATTGCAGAGCATCCGCCAGCGTCGTCTCGACGCCGAGCGGCAGCTCGCGCCGGTGCTCGACCGGTCCACCGCCGACGTTCTGGTGAAGCAATTGACCTCCTCCGATACCAAGGAGGTGCTCTACGCGCTGGAGGTCTTCGGCGTATCGCAGAGCCCCGCGACGCATCCGGGCGTGCGCGATCTGCTCGGCCACCCGGAGCCGGCGGTGCGGCGGCGCGCCCTCGAGATCCTCGACGCCGCCGCCGATCTCTGGGCCTTGCCGCGCGTCGAGGAGATGCTGCGCGACCCCGAGCTCGAGGTGCGCTCGGCGGCTCTGCTCTTCCTCGCTCACCATGCGCCCGTCGATCCGTTGACGCGTATCCAGGACCTCGACGCGTTTCAGGACGTCTCGGTCGTTTCGGGCATCGTGGCCTTCCTCGCGCACTCGGGCGGCGGAGAGAACCTCCCGGAGGCGCGCATGTTGATGGACAGGATGATCGGCAGCCGCGGAGAAGCGGGAAAGCGCACACGACTCGAAGCGGCGTCGTTGATCGGAATGCTGGGCGGCGGGTTCGACAGCCAGCTCGACGCTCTGCTCGTGGACGAGGAGCCCGAGGTCGTGCGCGCGGCGGCAAGGGCGGCGGGGAAGCTCGGCGAGCGCCGCGTGGCGCCCAAGCTGATCGAGCTTCTGAGCGATGCCCGGGTGCGGGACGAAGCGGCGGACGCGCTCGTCGCCATGGGCGACCGCGTGCTCGGCGCCCTGCGCGATCAGCTGACCGATGGGGACGTTCCCCTGGCGGGCCGTCTCGAGGTTCCGACCGTCCTGGCACGCATCGGGAATCAGGGAGCGGCGAACGCTCTCGTGGAGAACCTGCTCGAGAGCGACCCCGGGCTGCGCTTTCGCACGATTTGCGCGCTCAACGATCTGCGCCGCGCCCACCCGAAGATCGTGATCGACCCGGCTCGCCTTCGAGCGGCGCTCGGCTTCGAGATGATGCTCCACTGTCGGACGAGCCAGATCCTCTCCGTCGCGGGTCGAGCCGAGGACTTGCGGCCCGGAGGGGCGCAGCCGACGGAGGTGATGCGGCGGCTGCACGCGAGTTACGACCAGGAGATCGAGAGCATATTCCGGATTCTGAGCCTGCTCCATCCGGAGACCGACTTTCGGAGCGCGCACTACGGACTGCGCTCGAGCGACCCCCAGGCCCGCGACCATGCCCTCGAGTTCCTCGAGCTCGCATTGGACCGCGACCTGCAGAAGCCTCTGGTGTCTCTGCTCGACCCGACGACGACGCTCGACGAGCGCGTCGTTCCGATCCTCAAGCGCACCGGCGTGCAGGCGCCGACGGCCCGCGAGCTGGTTACCGCGCTGGTCGAAAGCAGCGATCCCTGGCTCAGGGCCTGCGGCATTTCCTCCATCGGAGCCCTTGGCTTGAGCGAGCTTGCCGGTCAGGTCGAGGCGTGCCTGGATGCCGGGGACGACCTCCTGCGCGAGACCGCCCGCGCGGCGAAGAAACAGCTCGAGGAAAAGGCTTAGTCTTCAGCGCCGTGATCCCGTGCCTTCCCTGGTCGCGGCGCGCGTAGTCTCCCGCCTGCCCCGGTCGCATCGCGAATAGTCTCCCGACGAAGGAGGGAGGAGGTTCGCGATGCGGGAGCCCGCAGCGGTCGCGCAGCAGCGCGATCCGCGAGGAGCGACGTGGGTCGAGCGCGTCAGCGCGAGCCGCTAGGGCGACGTTAGTTCGGGTTCGCCGGCTGCGGCGGGGCGGGTTCCTCGGTGTAGGTGTACAGAACCTTTTCTTCGCCGCGCTCGGTGATGAGCTTGTCGAGCCGCTCGAGGATCAACTTGCGCCGCTTCAGCAGCGCACTCATCTCGAAGCTCGAGAGATAGTCCTTGAGCCGCTCGCGCACCACCGCTTCATCCAACGCCTTGAGCTTCTCGTACAGGCCGCGCTCGCATTGCTGGAGCGCGGCGGCATCCTGGAGGTGGGGGTTCCGGCGGAAGGCGCGGGTATGGTCGATCAACCAGAGCTTCCAGTCGGGTGTGATGAGAATGTTGCCGCGGTTGCGATCGGTGTTGTATACGAGCGCGTCGAACACGTTCATCATCTGCTGTTGCTTTTTCCACCGCGTCTCGTCGGGCGGATGAATCTTTTCGTGAAACCGCTTCTTCTCGGTCATGGCATTCTCGACCCAGATCTGTACGCTGCCGCTCTTGCCGTGGAGCTTTCTCAGGGTCGCGGGCGGGACGTTGTCGAGGCCCAGGAGACGGGCGAGCTCGTAGGCGGCGGGCTCGTAGATGTAGCTGTCGCGGAAGAAGAGATCGCTCACGCCGCCGCCGAGGTTCGCCGCCGTCTTCTCCTCGTTGACGTCGCGGAAGATGGCGTCGGCGCGGATGCCGTCCTTCTCGAGCAGCATCTTGGTGGGAACCGTGACGCCGCCGGAGAGCTGTTTTTCCGACTTGACATCGGCAGTGCGCAGGAAAACGAGCAGCTCGTCCTCGGACTGGAACGGCAGCGGTTTGCCTTCCGGGTCCGTCCACCGCATGGCGGCGGCCGGGGCCGCGGCCTGAGCCTCGCCGATGGCGGCCACCGTGGGCACGGCGGCGCGCGCTTGAGCCGCGAGGATTCCGACGAGGAGGAGACGCCCCGCAAGAGTAGCCGGCATAGTGGACCGTACTTTAAGTCATGCCGCGAAAGCGCGATTGCCCCGATCCGCTGATGGCTGACGGCTCTGGAGCTCGATCACCGATTGGGCGACTGCCCCGACCGCGCCGCCGCAATCTTCAGCAGGAGTGAGCTTGTCCCCGATTATGTATGCTGTACCAAAGTACAGGTGGTAAGGGCCTGCGCCTCGCAGGCACTCCACCCCGCAAGGAGGCAACTTATGAAGCAGTGTCTAGCGGCTTTGATTCTGGCGCTCGGGGCGTCGCACGCACGCGGCGTGGACCCAGGCACGGACTACTTTCCGCCGCCGTGCATAGGCGCCGTGTTCAACGACGTGGCCTGCCCGAGCCAGTACGCCGACTGGATCGAGGAGATCTTTAACGAGGGCATCCTCGTCGGATGCGGCGGCGGGAGCTACTGCCCCGACGCTCCGCTGACGCGCGAGCAGGCGGCCGTCGGGATTCTGCGGGCCGAGCACCGGCGCAAGATCCTGACCGGGCTCGGAAGCTGCAGCGATGCCGCGCAGGCGCCGAACTGGGCGATCTGCTCCGGCGCCGTCACGGATCCCGAGATCCAGGAGGGCATGGTGGTCGTCGGCACTTACATGACGCGTGTGAGCGATTCGCAGATTCCGATCCGGATCTTCGACATTCAGAACGGCAGCTTCTCGTTCGAGATCCAGACCGGGACTTCGTTCATGTGGCTCGCGGCGCCGCTCGTTCCGAACCCGAACTGATTAGGGTCTCCCTCGGCGGCAAGCACGGCCTTCAGGCCTAAGAAACTACGCTGCCACTAGAAACCCCGCGCTGGATTGGCTCGGACGCACGTCGAGTTCGGGATGAACGCCGAGCGCCGCTCGGCGTTGTCTACTGCTGAGTGTTAACCGCTCGGCCTTCGGCCAGCGTTGTCTACTGCCGCGGGTCTTCCTTCGGTGGACGGCGCGCCTCTGGTGGTCGGCTATCTCGCTGCGCTCGGCGGGGCGGCGAGACTCCTCCGACCGTCTCCGCGCCATCGAGACTCGCGCTCTTACGGCGAGAATCGGCGTACGCCGGGTCCCTCGCGGTCTGGCAGGCACGGCACGCCGTGCTACGTTAGGCTGGGGTGATGCTTGGTAGGGGAGGGGCTTGTCGCCTCCCCCTTTCGAAGTAAGCAGGCGGCCGCAAGGGCCGCCCTTACGAAAACACGGCTCGTCGAGATCCCTCGCTGCGCTCGGATGACATGGCAGGCGCTCGGGATGACAGGCTCGGAATGACAAGCCTCGCGTTCGCGTTCCACGAGAACAGAACAGAGGGCGATCACTCCATGCGACAAACCGACTCGCTCAGTCGCCGCGCCTTCCTGACCTCCCTCGCCGCGGCCGGTGCGGCGTCGGTGCTGCGTCCGTCGAGAGGGTTGGCCTGTCCCGAGCCCGCGGCGGCCCATCCCGGACCTCTCCTCGCCCGGCCGATCCCTTCGACCGGTGAGAAGCTGCCGCTCGTCGGGCTCGGGAGCTGGATCACGTTCAACGTCGGCGACGACGTCGCCGGGCGCGACTCGTGCGCCGAGGTCATGCGCGCCTTCTTTGAGAAAGGCGGGCGGCTGATCGACTCCTCTCCCATGTACGGCTCCTCGCAAGAGGTGATCGGATACGGCCTCCGCAAGCTCGGCAACGCGTCGCAGCTCTTCTCGGCCGACAAGGTCTGGATCTCGTCGGGCGCGCGCGGCCCGCAGCAGATCGAGCAATCCCGCCGGCACTGGGGCGTCCCCCGCTTCGACCTGCTCGAGGTCCACAACGTCATGTCCTGGGAGGAGCATCTTCCGACTCTCTTCACCATGAAGGCGGCCGGCCACCTTCGCTACGTGGGGGTCACCACGTCCGACGGGCGGCGCCACGGCGAGGTCGAGAAGATCATGCGGAGCCAGCCGCTCGACTTCGTCCAGGTCTCCTACAACGTGCTGGATCGCGACGTGGAAGAGCGGATCCTGCCGCTCGCGCGTGATCGCTCGATCGGCGTGATCTGCAACCGGCCGTTTCAGCGCGGGGCGCTCATCCGCCGAGTCGAGCGCGCGCCGCTGCCCGCCTGGGCTGGTGAGATCGACTGCGCGAACTGGGCGCAGGTGCTGCTCAAGTTCATCGTGTCGCATCCGGCCGTCATCTGCGCCATCCCCGCGACGACACGCGTCGATCACGTGCGGCAGAACGTGGGCGCGTCCTACGGCCGCCTGCCCGAC
>DASXTI010000221.1:0-18235 GCA_036505535.1 Thermoanaerobaculia bacterium | reverse complement strand
CCGAGCTCGTCTTTCGCGTTTCCGATCATGACCATACAGAAGGGGCAGGAGATACCGACGGCGCCGGTTTTCGCGTCCGCGATCTCGCGCATGCGCGTCTGGTTGATGCGGGAGCCCAGCTTCTCCTCCATCCACATCCTTCCTCCGCCGGCGCCGCAGCAGAGGCCGCGCTCGCGCGAGCGCTCGAGCTCCTTGACTTCCAGCCCCGGTATCGCGCGGAGGATGGCACGCGGCGCGTCGTAACCGCCGTTGTAGCGGCCCAGGTAGCACGGGTCGTGGAAGGTGATCGTGTCGGGAATCGGCGTGGTCATCCGGACGCGGCCGGCGGCGATCAGCTCGGCGACGAGCTGCGAACCGTGGACGACTTCGTAGTGCCCCCCGAAGTCGCCATACTCGTTCTTCAGGCAGTTCAGGCAGTGCGGGCAATTCGTCACGATCTTCTTGATACCGTAGCTGTTCAACGTCTCGATGTTTTGCCGGGCGAGCATCTGGAAGAGGTACTCGTTGCCCATGCGCCGCGCTGAGTCGCCCGTGCAGGTCTCCTCGACGCCCAAAATGGCGAAGGAGACTCCCGCCGCCTCGAGGATCTCGACCAAGGAGCGAGAGACGCGCTTTGCGCGATCCTCGTAGGAGCCGGCGCACCCGACCCAGAAGAGAACCTCGACCGCCTTGCCTTCCGCCTCGGCCATCGTGACGACCGGCAGGTCCTTCGCCCAGTCGGCGCGCGAGGCCGCGGCGATGTTCCAGGGATTCCCATTGGTCTCCATGCCTCGGAAGGCGTTCTGAACCTCCCTGGGAAACTCGGCCCTGTCCAGCACGAGGTACCGCCGCATCTCGGCGATCTTGTCGACCGCGGGAACGATGAAGACCGGGCAGGCGGTCGTGCAGAAGCCGCACATCGTGCAGGCCCAAATCGTGTCCTCGGAGATCCAGTCTCCGATCAAGTTCCTGCGCGCCGGCGCGGGGCCATCTCCCCGCGCGGAGGCCGCCGCCAGAATCGACGGCGTCGCCTCGTACACGGCGTCGCGCAGGTCTCCGATGAAGATCTTCGGATCCAGAGGCTTCCCCGTCAGGGCCGTGGGGCAGACGACGCGGCACCGGCCGCACTCGGTGCAGGTGTAGCCGTCGAGCATCGACTTCCAGGTCAAGTCCTCGACGCGCGAGGCGCCGAAGCGTTCGGCGTTCTCCAGATCGACGGTCCGAAGCCTTCCCATCGGCTCCAGATTCATGAAGAAGATGTTCGGAATCGACGTGATGATGTGGAAGTGCTTCGAGTACGGAAGGTAATTGCCGAAGAAGAGGATGACGACGAGGTGGACCCACCATCCGGCGGCGTAGACCGCGTCGAGCGCGGCGGGTGCGGCGCCCGCGAAGAGGCCCGCGAGCGCGCCCACCGCGGGCGCCCAGACGGTGGCGAGCTCCGGCCGAAGGGCGACCTTGGCGCCCTCCGATACGAGATCGGCCGATATCAGAAGCGCGATCAGAAAGAGGATGAGCCAGGCGTCGAACGTCAGGTCCAGGCGCTTCGGCCGCGCGAAGGCGCGCCGGAAGACCGCCATGCCGACGCCAAGCAGAACGAGAACTTCGAAGATATCCTTCGCGAGCGTGTAGACGTCTCCCGCCCGGCCCGGCAGGAGCCGGAAGCCCGGGACGAGCCCTTCCACGACCAGGGCGGCCACCCGCAGAGTGAGGACGACGAAGCCGCTGAAGATGAATATGTGGAAGACGCCCGCGTAGAAGTCGCGGAACATCCGCTTCTGCGCGAAGGCGAATTCGAGCGTCTGGCGGAAGCGCTCGGCGATGCGTGCGAAGCGGTTGTCCGGCCGGCCGGCCAGCAGCACGCGGATTCGGCGCGACATCGAGTAGACGAAGGCGCCGATCGCGGCGAGAACCAGGAGCCCAAAGATCAGCCGGCCGGGCAGGCCCAAGATCAACCGCTCGGTGGGGAGGAGAGGCATAGCGCGAGTTTAACCTGGCGCTTGCAACGCAGATTTGCTCGCTCCCCCGCTGGCGGCCGCAAGTGCCATCCCTCCGTCTTTCGGACAGCGGCCCGCGCTCGGGACGACAGACCGAGGAAGAAGCTCGGCGCCCCAGACCCTCCATTGCTTTACGATCTCTCCGTCGATGGTCCGAGCACCGAGGTTTCCGCGCCTGGCTTTGTGGAGGCGCATCCTGCGCGATACCGTCGAAAGCTGGTTCGATCGCGATGCCTTCACGGAGAGCGCGGCGTTGGCGTTCTTTTCCCTCTTCTCGCTGGCTCCGGCCCTGGTTCTCTTCGTTGCGTTCGCGGGACTCGCCTTCGAAGAGGCGACGGTGCGGAATCAGATCGTGACTGAGTTCGAGAAGCTGATGGGGCGCGATCAGGCGCTGGCCGTCGATGCGATGCTGGGGCGCGCGGCACTCTGGAGTACGGGTCTGATTGCGCGGATCATCGGGATCGCCGCCTTCCTCATCGGCACGACGGCGGTCTTCGCGCAGCTCCAAACCTCGCTCAACCGAATGTGGGACGTGGCGCCCAAGCCCGGCCCGTTGATCCGCACGTTGCTGCTGAAGAGGCTGTTGTCCTTCGCAATGGTTCTCGCCATCTGCTTCGTTTTGCTCGTCTCCCTTGCGCTTTCGGCCGGCATTCACGCGCTTCAGCTCCAGGTCGAGCGGTTCGTGCCGTTTACTCCCTCGGCAGTCGACGCCGGCAATGCGATCGTGTCCTATCTCCTCTTCACAGTCCTCTTCGCGCTGATCTACCGCATCCTCCCCGACGTGGAAATCCCGTGGCGCGACGTCTGGGTGGGGGCATTGGTGACGGCGCTGCTCATCTCGGTCGGCAAGTGGGCGATCGGCTTCTATCTCGGCCGCACTGCTCTGGCGTCGGCCTACGGCACCGCCGCATCGGTGATCGTCATCCTCTTCTGGGTCTACTACGCCTCGCTTCTTGTGCTGCTGGGCGCTGTCTTTACCCGCGTCCAGTCGAAGCAGTTCCACGAATCGAGGCGCAGGGCGACGGCCGGCGCGCGACGGGTGCGCGTGGTCGAGAAGGAATTGCCGAGGCCCTGAGGGCACCGCACCAATTTTGGATTTTGGATTTTAGATTTTGGATTGGGGTCGTCATGTCTCCGAATCTAAAATCGGAAATCTAAAATCCAAAATCGATTCACTCTTCCTTCGCGGCCCGGACCGCCTTCGCGAACTCGGGAATGATCTTGAAAATGTCGCCGACCACGCCGTACGTGGCGACCTTGAAGATCGGCGCCTCGGCATCCTTGTTGATCGCGACGATGACCTTCGAGGTTCCCATTCCCGCGAGATGCTGAATGGCCCCGGAGATTCCGCAGGCCACATAGAGAGTCGGCGAGACGACTTTGCCGGTCTGTCCGACCTGGTGCTGATGATCGATCCAACCGGCGTCCACGACAGCGCGCGAGGCGCCGAGCGCGGCACCCAGCGCCTGCTGGAGGTCCCTGACGAGAGGCCAGTTTTCCGGACCCTTGATGCCGCGGCCCCCCGAGACGATGATGTCCGCCTCCGCCACGTCCAGCTCCTTCGACTCGGAGGTCTCGATGCGGAGGACCTTCGCGCGCGGCGCGATGTCCCCCAAATCGAGAGGCTCCACGTTTGGCACCGCGGCACCCTCCTCGGCTTCCGTCGGAAAAACATTCGGGCGTGTCGTGGCGATTTGGAGCCTTGCGATGCCGCAGTCGACCTCGACGCGCGCCTTGCCGGAGTAGACGGGCCGCGAGCCGACGAGACGATCCCCCTCGACCTTCAGATCCATGACATCGGCGAGCACGGAGACGTCGTGGCGCGCCGCGAACCGGGGGGCCAAGTCCTTGCCCATCGCCGTCGCGGCGATGAGAACCGCGTCGGGATTCTCCTTCTTGACGGCCTCATCCAGCGCGCCGACATACCCCTTGTTGCTGTAGAGCGCGAGATCTTCTCGGTCCGCAACGTAGACCTTGCCGGCACCGTACCGGCCGAGGTCCTTCGCAAGCGCCGACACCCCTCTGCCGGGAAGCACCGCTGCGGCGGGCCCGCCGCCGAGCCGCCGCGCCAGGGACAGCGCCTCGATCGAGGCTTTCCGGATCTTGCCGTCGCGCTGTTCGATGAAAACGAGGAATTTCATGCCATGTCCCGCGATCCTCTCGGCGACGGCGGGCGGCCGCAGCCGGCCACCGAAGGCAGGCCTTCGGCAGTAGGCAACGCCGGCGTGAGCCGGCGGTAACGGCCGCCCCTACGGAGCCCTGCGGTAGTGGCGGGGCTCGTCCCCGCCCGCATCTGCCAGCTGCCGCTCAAATGACTTTGGCTTCTTCCCGCAGCAGCCTCACGAGCTCCTTGCCCGCCGCCGCCGGATCGTCTCCGGGCACGAGCCTGACCGCCTGACGCGGCGGGGGAAGCTCGAGCTTCCGCCAGCGAGTCTTCGCCTGGGCCGGATCGGCCTCGGGCACGCCGAGCTCCGCAAGCTTCTTTTCAGCGACCGGTTTTTTCTTGGCGGCCATGATGCCCTTGAGCGAGGCGTATCGCGGCTCGTTCAATCCCTTCTGTGCCGTGAGGACGGCGGGCAGGGCGCATTCGACGACCTCGTGCGCCCCCTCGATCTCCCGGTGGGCCGTGACCTTGCCGTCTCCCAGCTCGAGCTGGATGACGCTGCCGACATGGGGCAACCCCGCAAGCTCCGCAAACATCGGACCCACCAGCGATTCGTCGTAGCCGACCCCCTTCTGTCCGAACCAGAAGAAGTCATAGGACCCTCCCTTCGCGACGGCCGCCAGGGCCTTGGCCGTGCCGAGCGCGTCGAGGTAAGGGATCCCCGTCGAGTCGACCCAGATCGCGTCGTCGGCGCCGCGGGCCAGACACTCCCGCAAGCCGGTCTTTGCCCTCTCGGGTCCGACCGTGACCACCGTGACCGTCCCCGCTCCCTTGGCCTCCTTCGTCTTCAGCGCCTCTTCGAGGGCGAACTCGTCGTAGGGAGAGACGATCCATTTCACATCCGTCTCGTCGATCGATTTCGCGTCGGCGGCGATCTTGATCTTCGTCTCGGTGTCGGGGACGTATGCGATGCAGACCAGCGAGTTCATCGCGGCCCGCTACTCCATCTTCTTCAAGATCAGGCAGCCGTTGGTGCCGCCGAAGCCGAAGGAGTTCGACAGCACGTATCGCACGGGCGCTTCGCGCGCTATGTTCGGGACGTAGTCGAGGTCGCACTCGGGATCCGGGTGCTCGTAGTTGATCGTCGGCGGCAGTACGCCGTGATGCACCGCGAGGGCGCAGATTCCGGTCTCGAGCCCTCCGGCCGCGCCGAGCAGGTGCCCGGTCATCGATTTGGTCGAAGAAACCGCGAGCTTCTTCGCGTGCTCGCCGAAGACCTTTTTGATCGCAACCGTCTCGGCCTTGTCGCCGAGCGGTGTGGAGGTGCCGTGGGCGTTGATGTAGTCGATTTCGTCGGGATTGATCGCCGCGTCGGCGAGACAGTTTTCCATGACGCGCGCGGGGCCGTCGCCGTCTTCCGAAGGGGCGGCGATGTGGTACGCATCGCCGGACATGCCGTAGCCCACCATCTCCGCGTAGATCCGCGCCCCGCGTGCCTTCGCCCCTTCCATCTCCTCGAGAACGACCAGACCGGCCCCCTCCGCGATGACGAAGCCGTCACGCTCGCGGTCCCAGGGGCGGGAGGCGTGCTCGGGATCGTCGTTGCGGCTCGAAAGCGCCTTCATGACGGCGAACCCGCCGACGGCCAGAGGCGTGATGACGGACTCGGTCCCGCCGGCCACGGCGAGGTCGGCGTCGCCGTACTGGATCATGCGATACGCCTCGCCGACGGCGTGGGCGCCCGTTGTGCAGGCCGTGATGGTCGCTAGGTTGGGGCCCTTCAGGCCGTACTTGATCGAGATGTTGCCGCCGGCCTCGTTCACGATCAGTCCCGTGATGAAAAAAGGAGAGATCACTCGCGGGTTGCCGCCGTTCTCGACGTACTTCCGCTGGGTGTCCTCGATGAGCGGAAGGCCTCCGATCCCCGAGCCGACGACAACGGCGAATCGTTCCCGGTTCTCGTCGGTGACTTGGACTCCCGAGTCTTCCATCGCGAAGTGGGCCGCCCCCATCGCGTAATGGATGAAGGTGTCCATCTTCTTGATCTCCTTCCGGTCGATGTAGAGCGACGGGTCGAAGCCCTTCACTTCACCGGCGATGCGGGAGGACAAACGGGAGGCGTCGAAACGGGTGATCGGCCCGAGGCCGCAGCGTCCTGAGACCAAGGCATCCCAGTTCTCGCGGTTGCCGACGCCCAGAGGCGAGACGAGACCTACTCCGGTGACGGCCACCCGGCGCGGCGTGGAAAGACGAGGCATGCGTTTTCAGTTTTTCGAGGAGTTCTTCTCGATGTACTCGATGGCGTCCTTGACCTTCTGGATCTTCTCGGCGGCCTCGTCCGGAATCTCGATGTTGAAGGCTTCCTCGAAGGCCATGACGAGTTCCACGGTGTCGAGCGAATCGGCGCCGAGATCGTCGACAAAAGACGCTTCCGGAGTCACTTCATTCGCGTCCACGCCGAGCTGCTCGACGATGATGCTCTTCACCTTTTCTTCGACAGCCATTCCACTCCCCCTTCTTGAAGCTGAGTCTCGAAAGACGCCGTATTCTTCCCCAGATGCCCCCTCGGGGCAAGCCCGGCCGGAACTCTACATGTAGAGGCCGCCGGATACGTTGATCACCGCACCCGTGATGTAGGACGCCTCGTCGGAGGCCAGAAAACCCACGGCCGCGGCGACGTCGTCGGGAGTGCCCAGACGCTCGAGAGGGATCTGCGAGGAAAGCCTCTCTCGCGCCACGTCCGTCATCTTATCGGCCATCGCCGTGGCGATGAAGCCCGGAGCGACGGCATTGCAGGTGATGTTGCGCGAGGCGAGCTCGCGCGCGACCGACTTCGTCAGCCCAATGAGCCCGGCCTTCGACGACGCGTAGTTCGCCTGGCCGGCGTTACCCATGAGCCCCACGACCGAGGTCACGTTGACGATCCGGCCATAGCGCTTGCGCACCATCGCTTTGACGACGGCTTGCGTGAGGAGAAATACGCCGGTGAGATTCGTCGCGAGGACTCTGTCCCACGCCTCCTTCGACATGCGAAGGATCAGATTGTCGTCGGTGATGCCGGCGTTGTTGACCAGAACGTGGATCTCGGCATGCGAGGCCAGCGCGCTCTTGACCGCCGCGTCGACGGAGGCGGCGTCCGCGAGATCGAGAGACAGGGCCGATGCCTTGCCGCCGGAGGCTTCGATGTCCGCGACCACGCGCGATAGAGCGTCGGTGGTCCGCGCCGCCGCGATCACGGTCGCCCCCTCCGAGGCCAGACGCTTCGCAATCGACTCGCCGATGCCTCTCGATGCACCCGTCACTAGCGCGATTTTGCCGTCGAAGCGTTTCATCGGCGCAGTTTATGGTTTCTGGTTTCTCGTTTCTCGTTTCTGGTTCCGGCATTTTCAACCAGAAACCAGAGACCAGAGACCAGAAACCTACTCCGGCTTCTCAACGATCTCCGGTAGATCCTGGTTCCACCCGTCCACGATCGCCTTTGCCAGGTCGGCGATCGCGAGTACCGCGGGGTGGTCGGGGCCGAAGCCCTCCGCCTTGCCGCCGTCGGTGAGGACGGCAATTACGAAACGGCCCTTCTTCGTGCGGAGAATTCCGGAGTCGTTGCGGACGCCCGACATTGTGCCGGTCTTTCCGGCCCAGAGCGCGTCAGGCGGAAACCGCCGCGCGATCCGAAGGCGGCTCGGATCCTTGTCCAGATATTCGAAGATCCGCTTGGAGGACTCCGCGTCGAGAAGCTCCCCTTTGGCCACGCGGGTCATCCACTCGGCCACCTCGTTCGGCGTAATCGACCCGAGCCGCAGTCCCTTCCACGGCGAGGGCGCATCGTCCTTCTGCGACAGCGCCGGAATCCGCGCAAAGAGATGCGTATGCGAGAAGCCAAGGGACTCCATCCGCGAATTGATGAGGTCGATACCCAGCCGTCCGATCCAGGCGTTCGTCGCGGTGTTGTCGGAGGGACCGATCATCAGAGTCGCCAGGTCGTTCCAGGTCGGGTTCAAGCCCGGGTCCAGGATCAACAGCACGCCCGAGCCGTCGGCTTTGCTGTCGGCGGAAAGATCCCAGCGCTGCGACAGGTCGATGCGTCCCTCGGCAACGCCGGCCATGGCCTCGGTGAGGACGGCGATCTTGATGACCGACGCCGATTCGAAATCGGCATCGCCGTTATGCTCGTAGAAGCGTCCGCTCTCCATGTGTCGGGCCGCCACGCCCACGCGACACTGGCAGCGTCGCTCGGCGGCGCGGACCGCCTCGTCGAACGCCGCTGCCGAGCCGGGAGCCGGGGGTCGCAGCGTCGCACAGGCGGCGAACCAGAATGTCGCCGCCATGAAGATCAGGGTTCGCCTCATCAACCTAAAATCCAAAATCTAGAATCCGTCTACGGTCCGGCATAGCCCTCCACTTTGATTCTCCTGTCGATCCGACGCAGGAGCCCCGCCAGCACATTTCCCGGGCCGATTTCGATCGCGCGGTCGACCCCCTCGCGGGCCAGCGACTGAATCGAGGCGACCCAGCGGACGGGAGAATCGATCTGGCGCACGAGCGCATTCCGCAGTCGCGGTCCTGCGGTCTCGGACGTCGCATCCGCGTTGGTCACAATCGGAATCGTCGCGCCCGCGAAAGCCGCTTTCTCCAGAAGAGGCCGCAGCCTTTCCCGAGCCGGCGACATGAGCGCGCAGTGAAAGGGGGCCGAGACCGGCAGCGGGACGGCGCGTTTGGCACCTCGAGCCATGCAGGCTTCGGAAGCGCGAGCGACGGCGGCCGCGTGCCCCGCGATCACCGTCTGCTCGGGAGAGTTGTAGTTGGCCGGCGAAACGGTCTCGCCGCGCGCTGTCTCGAGGCAGGCGGCTTCCACCTGGTCGGAAGGGAGGCCCACGATCGCCGCCATCGCTCCGACCCCGGCGGGAACGGCCTGCTGCATGAACCGGCCGCGCTCCCGAACGAGGGCAACCGCTTCGGCAAACGAGAGTGCTCCTGCGGCGACGTTCGCGGAATACTCTCCGAGCGAGTGTCCGGCCGCGAAGGCCGCGCCTTCCAGGCGCTCGGGGAACCGGGCCCGAAGCTCGGCGAGCGCCGCCACGGAATGCGTCAGGATCGCCGGCTGCGTATTCTCCGTCGAGCGAAGCTGTTCCTCCGGTCCCTCGAAACAGAGCGCCGAGAGCGGGAATCCGAGCACGACGTCCGCCTCGTCGAAGACTCCGCGCGCGGCGGCCGAGCCCTCATAGAGGGCCTTGCCCATGCCGACGAACTGGGAGCCCTGGCCGGGGAACAGGAGGGCGAGCATGACGATTTTAGATTTTAGATTTTAGATTTTAGATTTTAAATTCTGGAACCGTAACGGCCCAGCCCAATCCAAAATCCAAAATCCAAAATGGCTCCGCTCACCATCGCAACAGTACGCTGCCCCACACCAGCCCCGCGCCGAAGGCGGTCATCAGCACCATGTCGCCGGTCTTGACCCGCCCCTCCCGGACGCACTCGTCGAGGGCGATCGGGATCGAAGCGGCCGACGTATTTCCGTAGCGGTCGATGTTCTTGTAGACCTTCATCGGATCGATCTTCAACTTCTCTGCCACGGCGTCGATGATGCGCACGTTGGCCTGGTGCGGGATGAACAGGTCGATCTGCTCGTGCGTGAAGCCCTGTTCGCCGAGCAGCTCCAAGGTCACGTCGGCCATCGCCTTGACCGCGACCTTGAAGGTCTCGTTCCCCTTCATCTTGATGAAGGGCAGACGCTCCTCGATCGATTTCGCGTCGTTGGCGGGCCGGTCCGATCCGCCTCCCGGCATGCAGATGAAGTCGTGGTAGTTGCCGTTGGACTTCATGAGGCTGCCCAGAATCCCATGATCCCCTTTGGTCGCCTGGAGCGCGACCGCGCCGGCGCCATCCCCGAAGAGCACACAGGTGTTGCGATCGGTCCAATCCACGTAACGAGAGAGGATCTCGCCGCCGATGACGAGGACGTTCTCGGCCTTTCCGGACTGGATGAGCCCGTCGGCCAGGTGAAGCGCGTAAAGGAACCCGACGCAGGCGGCCGAGACGTCGGACGCCGCCGCCCGGGTGGCCCCGAGGTTGCGTTGCACGAGGCAGGACGTCGCCGGGAACGGCATGTCCCCCGATATCGTGCCGACCAGAATCATGTCGACGTCTTCGGGCTTCATATGCGCGCGCTTCAAGGCATGTTCCGAGGCTCGAGTGCACAGGTCGGAGAAGTGCTCCCCCTCGGAGACGACGTGCCGTTCCTTGATTCCGGTGCGGCTGACGATCCAGTCGTTGGAGGTCTCGACGAGCCGTTCTAAGTCCGCGTTCGTCAAAACCTTTCGCGGCACGGCCGCTCCGGTCCCGAGAATCTTCGCGCGGCTCATCCGTCGCTAGGCCTTGGCGAGCCGCTGCTCGCGGGAATGAAGCTCCGCGATCTGGGCCTGGATCTTCTCGGCCAGCTTGCGCTTCGAGAACTCGGCGGCGAACCGGATGGCGTTCTTGACCGCCTTCGCGGAGGAGCGCCCATGGCAGATGATGACGCAGCCCTTCAAGCCCAGCAGCGGCGCCCCCCCGTACTCGGAATAGTCGAGGCGTTGCTTGAATCGCCGAAACGCCGAGCGGGAAAGCAGAAATCCGACGGAGGCCTGCAGGGTCCGCTTGATCTCCTCGCGCAGAAGCTTTTCGATCATTTCCGACAGGGACTCGGAGACTTTGAGGATGACGTTGCCCGTGAAGCCGTCCGTGACGATGACGTCGACGGTTCCGTTGAAGACGTCGCGCCCCTCGACGTTGCCGACGAAATTGAGCCCCGTTTCCTTCAGCGTCTTGAAGGCCTCTTTCGTCCGGTCCGTCCCCTTGGACTCCTCCTCGCCGATCGACATCAGCCCGATCGACGGCTTTCTCTTGCCGAAGACGAGCTCGGCGTAGATCGAGCCCATGACTGCGAATTCCTTGAAGTGCGGCGTTTTGGTGTCGGGGTTCGCCCCGACGTCGAGTAGCAGGCAATGGCCGGTCAAATTCGGCAGCACGGTCGCGAGCGCCGGCCGATCGACCCCTTCGATCGTCCCAATGACCATCTTCGCGGAGACCATCGCGGCGCCGGTGTGCCCGGCTGACACCAATCCCTCGGCGAGCCCGTCCCGCACACAGTTGGCGGCGATGCGGATCGAGGAGTTGCGTTTCTTTCGGATCGCCGCCGTGGCGGGGTCGCCCATCGCGACGACCTCGGGGGCGTCCACGATCTCGATCTGGGACCCGCGGTAGCCGGAGTCGGCGATCAGCTTCGACAGCTCGCTCGCCCGGCCGACGAGCAGACAGGGGATGCCGAACTCGCGCGCCGCCGCGATGGCGCCATCCACGTTGACGTGGGGGGCGTGGTCGCCCCCCATCGCGTCGACCGCGATTCGCACGTCATGCCACCGAAGGTAGAAGGAACACGGGTGCCGGGATTATAGTAGTCGGTAGTCGGTAGTGGGGCTATCTCTCTCCTACCCGACTACTGACTACCAACTTCCAACTATGTGTTGATGGCCTGTCTGCCCTTGTAGTACCCGCAGTGCGGGCAGACGCGATGCGGCTGCTTGACCTCGTGGCAGTTCGGGCATTCCGAGAGGGCCGGGGGCGTGAGCGCGTCGTGCGCGCGGCGCTTGTCTCGGCGGGCCTTGCTGTGGCGTCGCTTGGGATTGGGCATTTGCTCCTACACTTTCTCTTTGAGAGCCCGCAGGGCCTCCCACCGGGGATCGACGGTCTCGCGCGAGCACGTGCAGGCGCCGAGGTTCAAGTCTTGCCCGCAACTCACGCACAGACCGCGGCAGTCCGGCCGGCACAACGGTTTCATGGGAAGCGCGATCTGAACCCGTTCCTCGGCGATCGGCGAGAGCCGGATCACCGGCTCGTCGTACCAGAAGACGTCGAGGTCCGCCTGGTCGAGCTCTATCTCCGCGCCGGCTTCCCGCTTTCTCCGATAGAGGGCGAGCGAGAAGAGCTCGTCTTCATGGAAAGGATAGGCGGCCAGGCAGCGGCTGCACTCGAGCTCTCCGTCGTAGACGAGATGCCCCGATAGGGCGTATCCCCCTTCGATGCGCGCAATCTCGCCCGAGAGCCCCAGCGGCGACAGGGAGACGAGGGGCTGCCGGTCGATCGACCTGGTGGAAACCGAGAGCTCGCAGGCGAACCTCAAGGGCTCGTCGAGAACGGCTTCCAGGGAAAGGGAGTCCGGCGGATTCATGATGAAACCGCGCATTTTAGCGCCGCTGGCGCCACAGTCAAATCCCGTAGACTCCCTCCGTGCGAGTCGCCATCGACGCGAGGGCGCTTCTGGGCGAGCGGACGGGCATCGGGACGTACACCTTCGCGATCGCGCGGGGCCTGGCCGCGCGGCCCGGGGTCTCCGTCGGACTCTTCGCCCCGCGGCCGTTTCCGGCGTCTCTCGACGGATCCGGCGCTTTTAGCCTCCACGCCGATCATCATCCGTTCGGCATCGTCTGGCTGCAGACGACGCTGCCGCAGCGAATCGCCGGCTGGGGCGCCGATGTGCTCGTGTCGGCCTTGACGATCGGGCCGGCGCGAGGCCGCGTCCCCTTCGTCTCGGTCGTCCACGATCTGACTCCGATCAGCCATCCCGAGTGGCACGCGCGCCGCACCCTGATCGGCTTCGTTCCACTGTGGGAGCGGACCGTTGAGCGGGCGGCGTCGTTTCTCTGCGTCTCGGACACGACGGCTAAGGATCTCGTCGCGCGCTATCCCGAGACGGCCTCGCGGATCCGCGTCGTCCGCAACGGCGTGGATCTCGCCTTCTTCGCGCCCTCGGAGGACCCGGCCGCGCGCCAGAGGACCCGACAGCGCTATGCCGCCGGGCAGCCCTTCATTCTCTATCTCGGCACCCTCGAGCCCCGCAAGAACGTCGAGGCCCTCGTCGTCGCGTGCGAGCGGATGTGGGGTCGGAGGCGCTCGCGGCCGGACTTGGTCATGGCCGGGGGCGCGGGCTGGAAGACGGCCGGCCTCCACCGTCGGATCGGCCGCTCCCCCTTCCGCGACAAGATCCATCTCGCCGGCTATGCCGCACGGCACGCCGCTCGCGAGCTCTACCGGGCGGCCGAAGTCTTCGTCTATCCGTCGCTCGCCGAGGGATTCGGTCTTCCGGTGCTCGAGGCGATGGCGGTTGGTACGCCGGTCGTCGCGTCGACGGCCGAGGCGCTCCAGGAAGTCGGCGGCGAGGCCGCTCTGTATGCGCCCCCGCGCGACACCGAGGCACTCGCGCGGCAGATCGAGCGCGCGCTCGAGGACGAGCCGCTTCGCTCACGCCTGGCGGCCGACGGGCCCGCAAGGGCGGCGCGCTTTACCTGGGAGGAGGCCGCGGAGAGGACGGCCGGGGTCATCGCCGAGGCGGCGGACGCGACTCGATGAGCTCCGGACGGCCCCCTCGGGTGGGCATCGACGCGCGCAAGCTCAAGGATTTCGGCATCGGCTCCTACGTCCGGAACCTCATCGAGGCGATGGCGAAACGGCCGGAGACCGAAAGATATCGTTTTCGGATCTACGTCCGGGGCGCCGACCGCGATCTGCTTCCCATCCTACCGGCGCACTTCGAGATCGTCGAAGAGGACTCTCCCGGCTACTCCATTTCCGAGCTCACGGGCTTCGCCTGGCGTCTTCTGCGCGACCGGCTCGATCTCTTTCACGCGACGCACTATGTCATTCCGCCGCTCGCGCGCGCCCGCGCCGTCGTGACGATCCACGACATCATTCATGTGCTCTATCCCCAATTCCTTCCGAATCGCGCGGCGCTGCTCTACGCCCGCGTCATGATCCGCCGGGCGCTGCGACGCGCCGATCGCATCATCACCGTGTCCTACAACAGCAAGCGCGACCTCGTGGACTACTTCGGCATTCCGCCCGCGCGCGTCGACGTCATCTACAATGGCGTCGCCGGCAAGTTCCTCCCGGAAGTGTCGCGCGAGGAGTGTGAGCGCGTCGCGGCCCGGTATGGGCTGCCGCGGCCATACCTGCTCTTCCTCGGCGGCGAGAAGCCCCACAAGAACGTGCGCAACGTGCTTCGCGCCTTCGCCGAGGCACGGCGAGAGAGAGCGCTGCCCCACGCGTTGGTTCTCGCCGGGCCGATGCCCAAGAATCGCAGCCGTGTGGAGGCCTTGATCGCCGCGCTCGACCTCGAGTCCCGCGTCGTGCGGCCCGGGGTCGTGCCGGAGGAGGACCTCCCCGGACTGTTCGCCGGAGCGGACGCCTTTCTCTATCCCACGCTGTACGAGGGCTTCGGCCTTCCGGTGGTCGAGGCGATGGCCTGCGGCACGCCGGTGCTGACCTCCTCGACTTCCGCGCTGCAGGAGATCGCCGGCGGCTACGCCTACCTCGTCGACCCGATGGACGTCACCGCGATCGCTCGCGGAATCGCCGACCTCGCGACGGATGCGAAGCGCCGCGCGGAGTTTGCCGACCTCGGCAAGCGCCGCGCCGCCGACTTCTCCTGGGATCGCGCCGCCGAGCAAACGCTGCGCGTGTATGGGGAGGCACTGGGGACCGACCGAAGCCGGGAGAGGGTAGACGGTAGACGGTAGATGTGAACGAGCGAGTGCTTTCGTCTTCCGTCTCCCGTCTTCCGTCTGCCGGCTTTCGCCGAACCGCCGTCGTCCACGATTGGCTCAACGGCATGCGAGGCGGCGAGAAGGTACTGGAGGCGATCCTGCCGCTTCTGCCCGAGCCGACGGTCTTCACGCTGTTTCACACCCCGGGATCCGTCTCCCCGGCGATCGAGCGATACCCGATCCGCGTCTCCTATCTGAACCGCCTGCCATTCTCCAAGCGGCACTACCGCTCCTACCTCCCGCTCTTCCCTTCGGCGGTCGAGTCCTTCGATCTGTCCGGCTTCGATTTCGTCGTGTCGTCTTCCCACTGCGTCGCCAAGGGGGCCCTCGCCCCCGACGGCGTTCCGCATCTCTGCTATTGCCACACGCCCGTACGCTACGCGTACGACCAGTTCGATCTCTACTTTCCGCGCGGGAAGACGCGCCTCTACACGCTCAAGGCCGCCGCGATCGCGCGCCTGCGCCGCTGGGATATCGCGACCGCATCCCGGCCCACGATCTATCTCGCTAATTCCACGGCGGTCGCCGAGAGAATCCGGCGACACTACGGAAAGCCGGCGCGCGTGTGTCACCCCCCCGTGGACGTGGAGTTTTTCGCTCCCGCGCCGATCCCGCGCGGCGACTTCCTGCTCGCCGTGGGAGCTCTCGTTCCATACAAGCGGCACGAGATCGCCATCGAAGCCGCCCGGCGCGTGGGCCGCCGCCTCCTTCTGGTGGGAGGAGGCCCGCTGGAGAGCCGCCTTCGCGCGTTGGCCCCCCCGTCCGTCGAGATCCTGCCCCATCGCGGGCCGGAGGAGCTCCGCGAGCTCTACCGGACCTGCGCCGCTTATCTCCAGCCGGGCGAAGAAGACTTCGGCATGGCCGCCGTGGAAGCGCTCGCCTGCGGGTCTCCCGTCGTGGCGCTGGCGCGCGGTGGCGCGAGCGACATCGTCCGCGATGAAGAAAACGGCGTCCTCTACGAAGAGGACAGCGTCGAGGGATTGACGCGGGCGATCGACCGGGCCTCCCGCGTGCGGTTCGATTACACTCAGCAGCGCGCATCGGCGCTCCGCTTCCGGCCAGAGAAGTTCGCCGAGGGGTTCCAGCGCGCGCTCGGAGAGCTTTCGCCGTGATTCGAAGTTCCACCAGACGCATCACGGTCCTGCTGTTGGTCTCCGACGTCGGCGCCACGTTCCTCGCGCTCGCAGGCGCCTACTTCCTGCGCTTTCGCGCCGAGATCGTCCCGGTCACCAAGGGGATTCCCGACGCGTCCTCGTATTACCGTCTCTTCCCGCTGATCGCCCTCCTCTGGCCGCTCGTCTATTACTTCTACGGCCTCTACCAGGTGCGGCGGAACCGCTCTCGCGTGGAGGAAGGGCTCTCGGTGCTGGTCGCGACCGGGCTGGCCACTCTCGTGCTCTCGGGACTGGCCACCTTCTACCGCGGCTTCTCCTACTCGCGGCTGGTGTTGCTCCTCTTTCTCGCCCTCGATGTCCTCTTCGTGTTCGCGGGACGCACAGCCATCCGGCGATATCTGGAAGAAGCCTGGCGCCACGGCGTCGGGGTCCGGCAGGTGCTGGTGGTAGGCGCCGGACGGCTAGGGCGAGCGGTCGTCGACAAGTTCCTCGAGCGCCCGGAAGAGGGCTTGCGTGCGGCCGGGTTCGTCGACGATGCCCCCGAAAAGCGCGGGGTCGACTACCGCGGCGTGCCCGTGCTCGGGACGACCCGCGACGCGGCTGCCATCGTGGATGGGAGGGGGATCGACACGGTCTTCCTGGCGCTTCCGCTGGAGGCGCACCGGACCATGCTCGCCGTGCTCCAGGACGTCGGCCGCACGGTCGCCGACGTGCGCGTCGTCCCGGATCTCCTCCAGCACATCACTTTCCGCGCCGGAGTCGAAGACTTGGACGGCCTGCCCGTCGTCCACCTGACGCAGGTGCCGCTGACCGGATGGATGAGCCTGGTGAAGCGGACGCTCGACGTGGCGATCTCCGCCGGCGCGCTGGTGGCTCTGTCGCCGCTTCTGGCCGCGATCGCCGCCGCGATCCGTTTCGGCGACGGGGGCCCGGTCCTCTATCGACAGCGGCGGATGGGGCTCGACGGGCGCTCCTTCGACATCCTGAAGTTTCGCTCCATGGTCGTCGGGGCCGAGGAGGAGTCGGGCCCGACATGGGCGAGCCCGGGCGACGCTCGACGCACTCGGGTCGGAAGATTCTTGCGACGGTGGAGCCTCGACGAGCTGCCCCAGCTCGTCAACGTCGTCAAGGGCGAGATGTCTCTGGTCGGCCCGCGGCCCGAGCGCCCCGAATTCGTTCGGGAGTTCAAGGAGAAGTTCCCCCAATACATGCTGCGCCACCGCGTGCGCGCGGGTATCACCGGATGGGCGCAGGTCCACGGATGGCGCGGGAACACCAGCCTCTTCAAGCGAATCGAATACGACCTCTACTACATCGAAAACTGGTCGCTTTCGCTCGACATCAAGATCTTGTGGATGACACTCCGGAACGGCTTGCGGCACCGGAACGCGTACTGAGAGCCCCGCCCCTTCCGGGAAACGCCGCGCCAAAATGATCGCCGCCGTCTCCGCGTTCCTGCGCCGGCAGCACCCCGGGGTCTTGACGCTCGCAGGTCTGCTCGCCATCGGCGTCCTCGGTGTGCTGGACTACCTCGCCGGCCCGGACCTCTCCTTCCTGATCTTCTACGTCGCGCCGGTGCTCTTCCTCGTCTGGTTCGTCGGCCACTGGGCGGGGCTTCTCGGCGCGGCCGCCAGCGCGGCCTTCTGGGTCTACGAAGACGTCCTCTCGACGCATGCCTATTCCAGCACGACGGTCGCCGACTGGAACATCGCCGTTCGGCTGATCTTTCTCTCGCTCTTCGTCTACGTCGTCGCGGAGCTGAAGGGGTCCCTCGAGCGCGAGCGGCTGGCGGAGCAGGAACGGTTGGAGGGAGAGGTCCGGGTCGCCCAGCAGGTTCAATCGCGCTTGTTTCCGCAGAAGGTGCCGGAGATCCAGGGCCTCGACTGTCATGGCCTCTGCCGGCCGGTCCGGGGCGCCGCCGGCGATTACTATGACTTCCTGGCTCTGGATTTCGGACACCTCGGCATCGCCGTGGGCGATGTCGCCGGAAAGGGCATCTCGGCCGCCCTTCTGATGGCGAGCCTGCAGGGCGCTCTGCGCAGCCACGCGTCCCTCTCGGGCGACGGACCGGCGGGCTTAGTCCGCGACGTCAACGCGCAGATGCACGCCCTGACGGAGCCGACGCGCTTTGCCACGTTGTTCTGGGGCGTCTTCGATGGGAAGGGGCGAACGCTCACATATGTCAACGCGGGACATAACCCGCCGATGCTCCTCCGCGGCACCGAGGGGCTCAATCGACTGAGGACGGGGGGTCCGCCCCTGGGCGTCTTCGCGGAGACGGCCTATCGGCAGGAGACCGTGACTTTCGAGTCCGGTGATCTCCTCGCCGTCTTCACCGACGGCATCACCGAGGCCTCGAATGCCGCCGAAGAAGACTACGGCGACGAGCGCCTTGCGCGGTTCCTCCGCGAGAATGCCGGCCGCCCAGCCGTCGAGCTGTGCCGGCTCGTCCTCGAAGCGGTG
>DASXTI010000220.1:0-5519 GCA_036505535.1 Thermoanaerobaculia bacterium | reverse complement strand
TCTCGGGATTCGACCCGTACGTTCAAAAGATCTTCCGAGCGATGAAGACGTACGGATTGATCGTCGCCGACAACGGGACCGATATGTACATCGGCGGCACCTGGGACGACCGTTGGGACAACGGCGTCTTGAATCCCGCCTTCAACCCCCTGACGGCCGCCGACTTCGAGGTCGTCCAGCTTTCCTGGCAGCCGCCTCTCGCGTCCGAGCTTTCGGTGGACACGCGCGCCGGAGGATCCTCGAATCAGAACGGGGTGTTCGAGCCGGGGGAGACCGTCGTCGTCGACCCGTCCTGGCAAGGCAACGGCAGCACGTCGCCTCTGACGAGCACGGCGTCGGGCTTCGGCGGGCCGCCGGGCGCGACGTACTCGATCGCCGATGCCTCGGCCGCCTACGGAACGCCCGCCGCGGGTCAGGCCGCCGACTGCTTCGACGCCACCGGCGACTGCTTCGCACTGTCCCTCTCGAATCCGGCGACGCGCCCCTCGGCTCATTGGGACGCGGCCTTCACGGAGACTGTCAACGGCGCTGTCCTGAAGACCTGGACTCTCCATGTCGGGAAGAGCTTCGGGGACGTGCCGGCGACGGATCCTTTCTACGAGGACGTCGAGACGCTGCTCCATGACGGCATCACCGCGGGTTGCGGCGGCGTGAGCTACTGTCCCAACGCCAGCGTCACGCGCTCGCAGATGGCGGTGTTTGTGCTGAAGTCGAAGCTCGGCGCACTGTACGTGCCGCCGGCCGGTTCCGGGGCCGTGTTTGCCGACGTGCCGCCGGGCGCCTTCGCGCTCGACTGGATCGAGGACTTGGCCGCGAGCGGTATCTCCGCGGGCTGCGGCGGCAGCAACTTCTGCCCCTCGGTTCCCGTCACGCGCTCGCAGATGGCGGTGTTTCTGCTGAAGGGAAAGCACGGCAGCCTCTACGCGCCGCCGGCGGCCGCCGGCATTTTCCCGGACGTTCCCGTATCCAGCCCCTTCGCGCCGTGGATCGAGGAGCTCTACAACGAGGGGATCACCGCCGGCTGCGGCGGAGGAAACTTCTGTCCGGACATGCCGAACACGCGGGCCCAGATGGCGGCGTTTCTGAAGACAACGTTCGGATTGAAGCTGTACGAGCCATAGCTGACTCGCGGAGGGATTGATGATCGAAGACTTGGAGATTAGGGCATCGGGATGGTTTTCTCCCCCAATCATCAATCTTCAATCATCAATCTTCAATCCCCTATGGCCTTCGTCAACAGCCCATGAAAATGGTGCACCCCGTTCTCGCGCAATACGGAATACCTCCCCTTTTCGAACGTTCGCGATCGAAGCCCTTTCTGCACGGCCTCGCAGATTGCGATGTCCTCCTGCTGAACCTGGTCGCTGAAGGCGAAGGAACGGGCGAATTCCTCCGCCACGCCCGGGCTGTTTGGATCCAGCACGTACCACTCGAAACGGGTGAGTGTCCTCTCGGGGGAGAGCGGCACGATGATGTTCGTCTGCAGGTTGTCGGGATAGAGGTTGAGCATCAGGTTGGGAAAGACCCAGTAGTACAAGGCCTCGGGCTCTTCACCCGTCGGAAGATTGCGCCGATAGAGGGACTCTTCGTTCTTCGAGCGGATCGGCGCGTGCTGCTTAGAGTGATAGACCCCGGTCTCGACCTTGTAGGCCCGGTAGTCGAGCTCCTTGAAGAGCTCCGGATGCACGATTGGGATGTGGTACCCCTCGAGATAGTTGTCGACGTAGGTCTTCCAGTTGCAGGCGACCTCGTAGTCGACTTTTTTGAAGAGGCTCATGTGCTCGAGAGGAAGGTGACGCGTCTCTTCGGGGATCGTGCCGAGGGTCTCCGCGAGCGAAGGCGTCGCGGGATCCAGACAGACGAAGAGGAAGGGTCCCCAGGTCTCCGCGCGTACGGAAGGGAGGCGCTGCTGCTCTTTTTCGAAGCAGCGCACGCCGTCCCACTCCGGGGTCGCGAGCAGGGTCCCGTCGAGGGCGTACGTCCAACCGTGATAGCCGCACATCAGGGACTTCCGGTGACCCGAGCCGCGGGCGACCGGCCCGGCGCGATGGCGGCATACGTTCGAGAAGGCGTGGATCGCTCCGTCCTCCGCGCGCGTGATCACGAGCGGTTCGCCCGCGACACTACAGGTGAAGTAGTCTCCCGGAAGGCTCACCTGCTCGGTGTGGCCGACAAGCTGCCAGGTTTTGCCGAATACGCGCTCCTGCTCGATCTCGAGCCGAGCGGGATCGCGATACCAGCGCGATGGGATCGTCACCGCGACCGACAGGTCGGGCTCGAAGTCGAAATCGACGGCCATGGCTACTCCTCCTTCTCCGAGCTCCAAGGGACGGCGCGCCGGCTGCGCGCCGGACAAAAGATCATCCTACAAAGAGAATTGGCGAAATTCCTCTACTTCGTTCCTTGCCAGAAGAAGGTCGGCGCCGGGCCCTCGCGCGGCCAGAGCGTCTTCATCGTCTCCGCCTCGAAGACCTGGCCATTCTTGACGACCCAGCGGATCTTCGCGGTGTTGTGGATGTCCTCGAGGGGATTGGCATCCAGCACGATGAAGTCGGCGAGCTTGCCCGCCTCAATCGAGCCGAGATCCGGAGCGAGCCCGATCTTCTCAGCCGCGAGGATCGTCGAAGCCCGCAACGCCTCCATCGGCGTCATGGCGGAGCCCTTCGTTAGCCCGCCCTCGCCGGCCATCGCCCAGATCTCCCAGTGGGGCCCGAGTCCCTGAACCTGCCCGTGGGCGCCGAGTGAGACGTTGCCGCCGGCGCGTAAGACCGCGGCGGCGCCGGTCGCGACGGTGGGGAAGTGGTATTCGTCCGGCCAGATCCACGGATGCCGCCGCGCCATACGGTCCAGCATGCCGTGCGGCACGAAGCGATTCAATTTTGGATCGTCGTGCGGGTTCTGCGTCTGCCAGTAATAGAGCTCGCCCCACGGGCCTCCGTAGGCGACGAGCAGCGTGGGCGTGTAGAAGGTGCCCGACTTCGCGAAGAGCTCGACCGTGTCCATTCTCAGTTTGACCGGCACCGCGTGCTCCCAGGCCGTGAAGCCGTCCATCGCCATCGTCAGGTCCGTGTGCAGCTCGCCCGCGCCCTCGGCGGTCAAGAGCATGTGTTCTTCCCGGCAGGCCTCGGCGAACCAGATGCGCTGGGAGCGGCGCGGCTGTTGATAGACCTTGATCATCCGCGCCCCGTATGCCTTCATCCGGCGCACCTGATGCTTCGCATCCTCCAGGTTGTTGACCTCCGCGAAGATGTCCTCCTGCTGCCCGCCGTAGAGGACGTCGCCCGAAGAGTAGATGCGCGGGCCGGTCATCAAGCCGGCCTCGACCTCTTCCCCCTGCGCGAAGACATCGAGAGATGGCGCGGAGGGGTCGTACACCGTCGTGACCCCGTAGGCGAGGTTGGCGATGTACTCCCACTTCGTTTCCGGAAAGAGCTCGAAGCCCGAGTAGTGCAGGTGCGCGTGCGTGTCGATGAATCCGGGAACGATCGTCTTGCCCGCGGCGTCCCACGTCTTCGTCCCGGCGGGGGAGGCGATACTGCCCGAGGGGCCGACCGAGGCGATGCGATTGCCCGTCACGAGCACGTCGGCGTTCTCGAGCACCGAGTCCCCCTGCATCGTGACGACGCGAGCGCCGCGCAGCAGCAGGGAGCCTTCGGGGGAGGGGCGGGGCACGGCGAGCGCGATGTCGATCGCCTCGGACTTCGGCACCCGCGCTTCCTGGACCTTTTCCTTCTCCTCTTCCTCCTTCGCCTTTTCGTCCGCGGCCTCCCCCTTCTCGGCTTCCTTCTTTTTCGCCTTCTCCTCGTCCTTGCGTCGCTGTTCGCGCGCGAAGTCGAGGGCGGAGGAAAGCGGAAGCCGGTGGAAGGCGTTGCCGAGCGCCCAGGTGATCGTCTTCCCGCCGTCCGCCCATCGGACGTAGCCGCCCGCGTCGTCGGATAGGCGATAGACGGGCACGGCGCCCTCCTTGAGGCCGACCTCGGGCGGCTCCTTGGTCATGATGCCCGGAAACGCCGTGACGTAGACGTTGTCACGCGAGGTGAAGACGATCCAACGTTCGTCCGGCGAGGGAACGATGTCGTCGACCGCCGGGAACCGCAGATAACGCTTGCGGTCGGTGCCGTCGAGTCGGACGGAGACGAGGTCGTTCTTCGGATCGTCGGTCGGCTTCTTGCGCTCGATCGGGTCGCGGAAGTAGAGACGCGTTCCGTCGGCGCTCCAGAAGGCCTGAGGATGGAACTTCATCGCGTCGGCGAGCTTGACGGTGGTGACCGGATGCAGATCCCCGCCGCCGGCCTCGAGCCAGGAAAGCTCGAAGATCTCCTCTTCCTCGGGTTGGTGTCCGCGGAACTCGAGCCCCGAGCCACGCAGAACGGCGATCCGATCCCCCTTCGCGGACCAGGAGGGATTCGCGTAGTGGCCGGGGACCCTCGTCAGCTTGACCGGAGTCGCGCCGACCCGTGCGGGTGCCTTCCAGATGTGCCCGCCCTCCGCGTCGCTCCAGCTGACGTAGGCGACCCATTTGCCGTCGGGCGAAAACACCGGCGCGTACTCGCGCTTGGGGAGCCCTGCGGCGTCGGCCGTCAGCCGCCGCGGGGCGGCAGCAGCCTTGCCGGCCGCGATTCCCTGCAGCCAGATTCGGCCGAAGGCCTCGAAGGCGATCCACCGTCCATCGGGCGATTGATTCGGCCAGCGCAGGATCCGCGCCTTGACCGGTCCCGCCTCGACCTTCTCCTGCCATGCGACGCGCGGGGCGATCCATTGCTCGACCGGGGCGGTGAAGGGGATCTCCTGCATCCGGGCGGTTGCGACGTCGAGACGCACGAGCTTCCCCTGGTTCGAGAAGAAGAGCGACTTCCCGTCGCGGGAGAAGGCGTAGTTGGGCCACAGGTCCATCTGGGCGAATCCTTCCTGTTCATCGCGCGTGATACCTCGGGCGAGGATCCGCTCGGAGCCCGAGGTCAGATCTCGCGCGACCAAGACGGTCTCGTTGTCGCGGCGCGTGATGAAGGTGAGAATCTTCCCGTCCGGCGAGACCGCCGGACGCACGGCGCCGCCGAAACCCTGCGTGACCGGGAAGCTCTCGGCGAGCTCGCGGTCGTAGCGCCGGATCTGCCAGAGACCGCTGGAGAGATCGGGGATGTAGTTGAACTTGCCCTGCCGCGCCGCGTAGTAGACCGACCGGCCGTCTGGGGAGACGGCGGCGCCGCCGGCGTTGTTGAGATCCTCCGAGGAGGTCAGCTTGATGCCGCCTCCTCCCTCGCGGTGGTAGATCCAGAGCTCCACCGGGGGGATCCCGGCCCGCTTGGCGTCCTCCTTGCGGGCGACGAGGTAATTGCCATCCGGCGTCCACGCCGCGCTCCGGACGTAGGCATCCTTTTCGGAGGTGACCGCGCGCGGGTTCGTGCCGTCGGCGTCCATGGTCCAGATGTTCTCGATTCCGCCGCGGTCGCTCGTGAAGGCGATCGTCTTCCCGTCGGGAGAAAAACGCGGGTGGGAGTCGAAGGCCGGCCCGCTCGTCA
>DASXTI010000219.1:0-29683 GCA_036505535.1 Thermoanaerobaculia bacterium | reverse complement strand
GATCGAGATCAGCCCGCCGAAGAGGCCACCCACGAAGGTGTAGACCATCCCTTCGAGCACGAAGGGTCCGGTGATCCACGTGCGCCGGGCGCCCAAAGCCATCTTGACGCCGATCTCCTTGGTCCGTTCCTTGACGACGGCATACATGATGTTGGCCACCCCGACGCCGCCGATGATCAGCGTGAGCGCCCCGATGATGCCGAAGAAGAGCTCGAGGCCGAGGAAGATCCTCCCCGAGATCTTCTGCCCCTCGACCGTGTTCCAGACGCCGAAGACCCGCGGGTCCTCGGGGTCGAAGCCAAGCCGAGGGCCGAGCACGCGGTTCAAGTGGACCAGTGCTCCCTCCATGTCGTCGGGCTTCCGAACGTGAAGCACGAGGACGTTCAACCGATCCTTGCCGAATACCGCCTTGAACGTCGTCTCGGGAATGACGGCGTGGCTCGCGTCGGGCCCGCCGTAGGTCGAGGACTGGCGCTTGCGCTGCATCACGCCGACGACGGTAAAGGGGGAGTTGTTGACGAGGATCGTCTTTCCGACCGGGTCCTCCTTGCCGAAGATGTCTTTGGCCATCTCGTTACCGAGGAAGACCACGCGGCGCTTCTGGTCGAGGTCGTCGGGGTTTAAGAACCGTCCGCCGGGCTTCGCGAAGTGCTTGCGAGGCGCGCCGTAGACCCAGCTCGTTCCGATGACACGGCCGTTGATCGTTTTTCTGCCGTAGGCAAGCGCCGTGCGCCAGGAGGTCAGCTCTCCCCAGAGCGCGTCGAGCTCGGGCATCCGCTCGCGGACGTACTCGACGTCGTCCAAGCGCGGGCGGATGGGGCGCCCCTCCGGCAGTCCCTTGTAGGGCTTGGAGGTTTCGCCCGGCCAAAGAATCGCGAGGTTCGAGCCCATGGCCTGCTCGTTCGAGGTCATCTGACGTTTCAATCCTTCGCCGAAGGCGAGCAGGAGCAGGATCGTCACGGTGCCCCACGCCAGCGACGCGATCGTCAGCGTGGCGCGCTTCTTCTGAAGCCGCGCCGAGCGGAGAAAGAGCTGAAGGACGAGAGACGCGTCGCGGCGGGTCACAGGCGCTCGCGCTCCCCTCTTGTAGCCCGGGGGCTTTTCCCCGCCCGCTCCAAGGGCATGAGCGGCTGCAGCGGGCGGCCGCAAGGGCCGCCCCTACGATCGCAGTGGCAGGTCATCGGCCTCATAGCTTCATCGCCACGACGGGATCGAGGCGCGCTGCGTCGCGGGCGGGGAAGTACCCGGCAATAAGGCCCGTCAACCCGAGCACCGCCGCCGTCAGCAGCGACACGGAAAGCGACACGTCCGGATTGCCGACATACTCCGTCACGCCGAACTTCGGAAAGACGAGGCTGACGCAAAGCGAGATCGCGAATCCGATCGCGCCGCCGATCCCGGTGATGAGCAGCGTTTCGAGCAAGAACTGGCGAAGGATCCAGCGCGCCCGGGCGCCGAGCGCCATCTTGATCCCCACTTCCTTAGTGCGCTCCTCCACGACGACGTTCATGATGTTGGAGACCCCGATGCCGCCGACGATCAACGTAAAGGACCCGATGATGCCGAGGAACACGCGAAAGGAGAGAAAGAAGATGGACAGGAACGCGAACTCCTCGGTCGTGTCCCAGACGGAGAAGGCCTCCTTGTCGGCCGGATCGAATCGCTGGCGCTGCGCGAGGATCCGGCGCACGCCGGCGGTGACGGATTTGCTCTCCTTGGCCACCGCCGGCTGATAGATCAGGTTCTCGACCCACTTCTCGCCCGTCAGCGCGCGGAAGGTGGAACCGGGTATGAAGCCCTTCTGGCTGTCGCGGCCGCTGTAGCTGGAGTTCTGGATCTTCTTCTCGAGCACGCCGATGATCAAGAAAGGGGAGCCGCCCAGCATGACCGTCTTGCCGGTAGCGGGGGTTCCCTTGCCGAAGACGTCGTCGGCGAGCTTGTTGCCGATGAAGAGAACCCGGCGCTGCTCGCCCATGTCCAAGGGGTTGAAGAAGCGGCCGCCCGCCTGGGGAATGAGGTTGCGCATTCCCCCGAAATCCGGCGACACGCCCGAGACGTCCACGGCGATCGTCTTGGCGCCATAGTTCATTTTCAGCGTCTTCGAGTACTCGCTCGAGATCGCATTGATGCCCGGAGCCTCCTTTCGGATCGCCTCGACGTCCTCCTCGTTCAACCGGATCTTGCGCCCCTTTCCGAGCCCCTCGAAGGGCATCGAAGTCAGCCCGGGCCAGGCGATGCAAATCTGATCTCCGAGGCCGGCGGTGTTGAGAACCATCTGCCGCTGCAGCCCCTTGCCGAAGGCGAGCATCAGCGAGATCGAGACGGTGCCCCAGACGATCCCGAAGATCGTTAAGAACGTGCGGAGCTTCTGGCTGCGCACGTCGCGCCACATCTGGCGGATGGCGTCCCGGATCGAGAGCATGGGCGGAGCGGTTCCGGCACGGGGCTTGGGCCTCAGTCGACCGCGGATGTCAGCTTCTTCGGCGGCCGCTCGATCACCTTCGCGCCTTGAGAGAGGCCGGCGACGATCTCCGCGCTCAAGCCGTCCGAGATTCCGAGCTTGATCTCGGTCTTCTTCGGCGGCTCCTTGGGCTTGGCGGCCGGCAGCTCCACGAACGTCTTCTTGCCGCCGTCTTCGAAGATGACGACGCGCTCGGGAAGCGTCAACACGTCCTTCTTCTCGCGAATGATCAGGTCTGCGTTGGCCGAATACCCCGCGCGCAGCATGATCTTGGTAAAGTCGAGCTCGATCTCGACGTCGAAGAGCGTCGCCCCCTCCTTTTGCTGCGCCTGCGGCGCGATCCGCGCGACTTTGCCGGTCACGACGTCCGTCGGCATCGCGCCGACTTTGATCCGGGCCGGCAGTCCCAGGCGCAGCTTCCCGACGTCGATCTCGTCGACGGTTCCCTTGAAGATGAGATCGCTCATGTCGGCGATGGCCGCGAGCTCGGTGCCGGGCTGGTAGGAAGTCAGCGGCACGACCGGCTCGCCGGGGTTGACGGCGCGGGTCAGCACCGTTCCGGCGGCGGGCGAGCGGAGGATCGACTCCATGTTGACGCCCTCGGTCCGGATGCGGCCCATGCGCGTCAAGTCCCGCTGCTGCTCGGCCTTGGCCAGCGCGACCTTGGCGAGCTCGAAGGCCTCGCGCTTGGTGTCCAGGTCGGACTTCGGCAGAACGCCCGAGCGCGAAAGCTCCTGGGACCGCTCGAACTCGGCGCGCGCCCGCTCGTAGGAGGCCTTCGTCGAGTCGAGCTGGCGGTCGACCTCGGTCAGCTCCTGCGGGGTCGGATCCGGGGCGATCTCGAATAAGGGGTCGCCGGGCTTGACCTTATCCCCCACATTGACCATGCACCGCTTGACGATGCCGGAGATCTTCGACTTGATCGAGAACTTCTGTCGCGGTTGGATCTGCCCGACGGCCAGAGCCTTTTCGGTAATCGAGCCCTTCTCGACGGTCACGAACTTGAACTCCCCGTCTGCCCCCTTGCCGCTCCGGGCGAGCGCGTAGAGGCCCGCCGCAACCGCCACGAGAATGACGAGAAGCAGCAGCGTCTTGAAGAGCTTGGACATACCATCCTCCCTGGAAAGCAGGCGCCGGATCGCTCCGCTCATGGAACCCCTGACCTCGAGAAGGAGTTACGCAGCGACCGGCCCGAAAGTTCCTCTGCGGGGCCGACTTCCGGACGCGGGATGCGCGCCGCGCGGCGACGGCGGGCGTCGAAAACGGCGAAGCGATCCGATATCGTTGCCGCCGAACGAGTTGCGCCCCTCCGGCGCAGAGGTGAGTCGTGATTCGAGGCGAGCGCGTCTATTTGAGGTCGATCGAGCGGGACGACCTGCAGCGTTGCCATGACTGGATGAACGAGGAGGAGCTCCGAGCGACGATTGCCCAGCGGTACCCGATGTCGCTCGCCCGGCAGGCGGATTGGATCGAGCGAGCCACGCGCGGCCAGGACTCCTCCGAGCTCACCCTCGCCATCTGCCTTTTCGAAGGGGACCGCCACATCGGCAACTGCGGCTTGGTCCAGATCGACCGGGACAACGCCACAGCCACGCTCGGGATCCTGATCGGCGAGAAAGATTGCTGGGGGAAGGGCTACGGCGAGGATGCCGTGCGAACTCTCTGTCTGTATGGCTTCGACGAGATGAACCTGCACAAGATCCGGCTCGACGTGTATGAAACCAACTCTCGCGCGATGAAGACCTACGAGCGCGTGGGGTTTCGGCGGGAAGGACTGCTGCGGGAAGATGCCTTCCGGCAAGGGCGATACATCGACGTGATCCGCATGGGACTTCTGCGCGAGGAGCTGCGGGGCGTCGACTGGCGTGGGCGCGGGGCTCGTCCCCGCCCTCGGGCGACGAAACGAAGAAAGCCGCGGAGCGTAAGGTAACGATGGCGGCGCCCGAGTATCGCTTCCTGACGCATTGGCGCGTGATCGGCACCGTCGAAGAGGTCGCCGACCTGCTCGGCGATGCGCGGGAGCTTCCCCGCTGGTGGCCCTCCGTTTATCTCGAGGTCGAGGAGATCGAGCCGGGCGGCGAGCATGGAGTCGGCAGGCGCGTTCGCCTCCTCACGAAGGGGTGGCTTCCTTACACGCTGCGGTGGGAATTCCGCGTGATCGAATCCCGGTATCCCCACGGCTTTACGATCGAGGCCACCGGCGATCTCGCCGGCCGCGGCGTGTGGACCTTCGAGCAGTCGGGGGCTTGGACGCTCGTCACTTACGACTGGCGGGTTCGCGCGGAGAAGCCTCTTCTTCGGGTTCTCTCCCCAATTCTCCGGCCGCTGCTCCAGGCCAATCATCGCTGGGCGATGCGAATGGGGGAGGAGAGCCTGCGGCGGGAGCTCGCCCGGCGCCGCGCGCCGACCCCGTCCGACCGCGTGCGGATTCCCCCGCCGCCGCCTCCGACTACCTCTTCACCCGTACCGCTGATCGCGGCCGGCCTGGCGGCCGGTCTCGCGGCGTTTACGATCGTGCGTCTGGCGTCGTCTCGGCGCCGGCGGCGATTCGGGGGGTGAGGTCCGTGGATTGGCTCACGGAGCTCACGATGGTCGGACGCGTCGCGCTGGCGATGGGCCTGGGCGCCGTTCTCGGCCTCGAACGCGAGTTCATGCAAAAACCGGCGGGACTCCGCACGCACATGCTCGTCGCCGGCGCAGCCTCGCTATTTACCGAGGTCGGCATTTCCATGCTGCATCAGTTCTCCGTGTCTTCCAATCCGTCGATCCGGATCGACCCGATTATCATCATTCAGGCGGTCGCCACGGCCGTGGGCTTCATCGGCGCGGGGACGATCCTGCGTCACAGCGACACCGATCATGTCGAAGGGCTGACGACCGCCGCTTCGCTGCTCTTGACCTCCGCCGTGGGCACCGTCGTCTCCAGCGGAAGAATCGCTGCCGCGATCGGCGTGACGGCGCTGGCGTTGGTGGTGCTGCGCGGCCTCGCGGTCGTCGAGAACAGAATCCGACGCCGTTTCAAGTCCAACCCGGATTCTCCTTGACCGCGGGCCTCCGGCGGGGGATCGGTCCATTCGACGCCACGGCGCTCGTCGTCGGCTCGATGATCGGCTCGGGAATCTTCATCGTCTCGGCGGAGAGCGCCCGCCGCCTCGGTTCGGGGGGATGGCTTCTGGCCGCCTGGGCCATCGCGGGTGCTCTGACGCTGATCGCCTCGCTCTCCTGCGCGGAGCTGGCGGCTATGTTGCCAAAGGCGGGGGGCCAGTACGTCTTCTTTCGGGAGGCGTACGGGCCGTTGCTCGGGTTTCTCTTCGGCTGGGCCATGTTTCTGGTCATCCAGACCGGCACGATCGCGGCGGTCGCCGTCGCCTTCGCGAAATTCCTGGGGGTGCTGGTCCCGGCGGTTTCGGGCTCGCCGATCGCGCGCGTCGGAGTGCTCGATGTGTCGCCGGTTCAACTGGTGGCGCTCGGCGTCGTCGTCCTGCTGACGGCGAGCAACGCGACGGGACTGAAGGCCGGGACGCGGACGCAGAACGTTTTCACCGTCGCGAAGTTCGCCGCGTTGCTGGCGTTGGCCGCGGCGGGACTTCTCCTCGGAGGCGGTCCGGGCGTCGCGCTTCGCGCATCGGAGCTCTTCCGTGCGGAGTCTCTTTCGGGAGACCGCCTCGCCGGGCTCGGACTCCTCGCGGCCCTCGCGGCGGCGATGGTTGGCCCGCTGTTTTCACAGTCGGCGTGGAACAACGTGACTTTCGCCGGCGAAGAGGTCGAGAAACCCGGAAAAACGCTCCCCTTCGCGCTGTTGGCAGGATGCTTGGTCGTCACGAGCCTGTACGTCGTGACCAACGTGGCATACCTGAACTCCCTTTCTCTCTCCGGGATTCAGCACGCGCCCGAGGACCGGGTCGGCACGGCGGCGGCCAGCGCGCTCTTCGGATCCGCGGCGGCCGGCGCGACGGCAGCGGCAATCATGGTTTCGACGTTCGGCTGCGTGAACGGTCTGATTCTCTCAGGAGCCCGGGTGTCCTTCGCTATGGCGCGCGACGGGCTCTTTTTTAAGCGACTCGCCGGACTGAACCGGGCTTCGGTTCCCGCCAACGCGCTCTGGCTTCAGGCGGCGTGGGCAGGGGCGCTGGTGCTGACCGGGACTTACAGCCAGCTCTTGAAGTACGTAATCTCGGCCGACATTCTTCTCTATGTCCTCCTCGTGGCCGCCGTGATCGTGCTTCGGCGCAAGCGGCCGGACTGGCCGCGGCCGTTTCGGGCACCGGCATTCCCGCTGCTCCAGGTCGTCTATGCCGTCGCCGGCATCCTGCTGATCGCCCTTCTTCTCGTGGAAAGCCCGACGACGACATGGCCGGGGTATGCGGTGTTGGCGACGGGCGTGCCGATGTACTTTCTGTGGAGACGTAATGGCTCGCGAAGCGAGACATGAGACCCCAACCGTGCGTCCGCGACATCCGTGGCGGCGTCCTGCTCGTCGAGTATCCGGACGCATCGGAGGAGCAGGCCAACCGGGCCGCGGTCGCTTTGGGACGGCGGCTGCGCGGCGACGGCGTCCGAGGCCTTCTCGACGCGATTGCGGGGGCGCGGACCCTCCTCGTTCTCTTCGAGCCGGCGCGACTCCGGCGCGATCGCTTGGCCGAAAGAATCGAAATAGAGAGCCGTCGTGGGGCCGAGGAGGGTCGAGCACGCCGCCTGATTCGGATTCCGGTCTCCTACGGCGGAGACGACCTGCCGGAGCTGTCGCGGGCGAGCGGTCTTTCCCGGGATGAGTTCGCGCGGCGTCATGCCGCTGCCGAGTACCGTGTCGCCTTCGTCGGCTTCGTTCCCGGCTTTCCGTACCTCGTCGGCCTTCCTCCGGAGCTTTGTGCCCCGCGCCTGGCGAGTCCGCGACGGCGGGTCGCGGCCGGGAGCGTCGCAATCGGGGGCTCGTACACGGGTATCTATCCGCAGGACTCGCCCGGCGGGTGGCGGTTAATCGGTAAGACGGCTGCGGAGCTGTTCGACCCGGGCGCGAATCCACCCGCCCTTCTCGGCGCGGGGGATTACGTTCGTTTCGATCCCGTCCGAGCCGAGGAGCTCGCCGGCGCGCCAAAGAAGCCGCGGCCCGTGAAGCCACCCGGGGGGCGCCCGATCTTTCGCGTTCTCGCTTCGGGTCTCTTCACCTCGATCCAGGGCGCGCCCCGCTACGGCCTCGGCTCCTCCGGCGTGCCTCCGGGAGGTGCGATGGACCGCCGGTCGCAAGCACGCGCGAACGCCCTCGTCGGAAATTCCGCAATCGCGCCCGTTCTGGAGATGACGCTCGTCGGAGCCGAGCTCGAGGCACTGGAGGAAACCGTCGTGGCGGTTGCCGGAGCCGATCTCTCCGCCGATTGCGGCGGCCGGAGAGCGCCCTGCGGCGAGGCGTTCCGAGTCACCGCCGGAGAGCGCTTACGTCTGGGACGTGCGCGTCGGGGCGCGCGGGCCTACCTCGCCGTGCGAGGCGAGATCGCCAATCCCCGACTGCCCGGCGAGACTTCGCGGCGGCTCGAGGCGGGTGAGCTCGTCTACGGAGCCGTTGGCGTCCGTCGGCGCGCCATCGGCCCCCCCTCCGCGCCGCCTCCGGATCTCCCCGAGGAGCTTTTTCTGAGGGTGGCTCTCGGTCCCCAGACCACTCACTTCCCGCAAGCCGAGATCGACCGTTTCCTCTCCAGCCCTTGGCGGGTTTCCTCGGCGAGTGACCGAAGGGGGCTGCGCCTGGAGGGGGAGCGGCTGACGCACGCGCTCGCGCCCGAGACAGAGCCCGAGGGGACCGTCGATGGGTCCGTTCAGGTCCCCGGAAACGGTCTGCCCATCGTTCTCGGGCCCGACGGTCCCGTCACCGGAGGCTACCCGAAGATTGCGACGGTCATCGGTGCGGATCTCCCGCTTCTCGGCCAGGCCGGCCCCGGAACGACTCTGCGGTTTCGGCCGGTGGAATTGCCCGAGGCGCTGGAGGCATGGCCGGCGGAAGGCGGCAGGCGGTAGGCGGCCGCGAAGAAGCGCCGTCTTCAATCGCCTTTCCCACTCGCCTTCCGCCGTCCGTCTTCGTCGGGAGTACCATTAGCGTCCCTTGAGCATTGATCTCAACGCCGATGTCGGCGAGGGGATGGATGATGCGGCGCTGATGCCGTTCGTCACCTCCGCCAACGTGGCCTGCGGCTTCCACGCCGGCGATCCGACGGTCATGGACACCACGGTCTCGCTCGCGCTCTCCCACGGCGTGCGCGTCGGGGCACACCCGGGCTACGCCGACCGCGAGCACTTCGGACGCTCCGCGGTGGAGCTTTCCGCCGACGCGGTCGAGAACCTCGTTCTCTATCAGATCGCCGCGCTCGACGGCTTCGTGCGTTCCCGCGGAGGGACTCTCACGCACGTGAAGCCGCATGGCGCTCTCTATCATCGCGGCGCCGAATTTCCGGACGTCGCGCGCGCGATCGCCGAAGGCGTGCGGCGGTTCCGTTCGAGCCTCGTTCTGGTGGGCGCCGCCGGCTCGATGTTGATCGAAGCGGGCCGCGAGGCCGAGCTCGCCGTCGCGGAGGAGGCCTTCGCGGACCGGCGCTACATGCCGGACGGCTCGCTCGTCGCGCGCGGACAGCCGGGAGCGGTGCTCACCGATCCGAACGAGGCGGCCGAGCAGGCAGTCCTCCTGGCGCGGGACCGGGTCGCTTATGCGTACGACGGCTCGCGCATTGCGGTCCGCGCGGACACGCTGTGCCTGCACGGGGACACGCCCGGCGCGGAAGCGATCGCGCGGCGGATCCACGAGCGCTTTCGGGCCGAAGGGATCCGCATCGCGCCCCTCACGCCGGGCCGGGTCACTCGGCGAGAGGGTGTCGTCATCCCTCCGGGATGACCGTGCGCCCATGAGCAGCGAGAGCGACAGACTTCCCGACGAGGAAGAGGAGAGAAGCTGGCGCGACCGGCTGACCGGCCTCATCGACGTCACGCAGGCGCTTCTCCAGACTCGTGTCGCGATCTTTCGCGAGGAGATGGGGGAGAAGGCGCTCTTCGCGTCGAAGGGTCTCGTGGCGATGGCCGTCGCCGGCGCTCTCGGAGTGGGAGCGCTCCTGTTGCTGGCCGCTCTGCTGGCGGCGCTCTTTGCGGCGTTGTTCAAGAGCGTGGTGCTCGGCATCCTCGCGGCGTTGATCGTGTACGGCGCCGGCGCGGGGCTCGCCGGATTTCTCGGCTGGCGGGCGCTCTCGCGGGTCCGGCCGCTCGAGTTCCACGCCACTTCCGAGGAGCTCGCAAGCGACTGGGAGGCGGTCCGCTCGTCACTCCACCCCGAACCCGAGGAAGCTCTCGCTCCGGTTGCCGGAGGCGACGAAGGTCGCGAGATCGAAGATCTCGAGAAGCGATTCCGATCGGGAGCGGAATGAAGGATCGGGGAGAGCGGATTTCCGCGCTTCGGCGCCGCGCGGCCTGGGAGCGAGAAGATCTGGCGGCGGCGCTGCGCGATATCCGAGACGAGACGAGCTTCCTACGGCATCGCTGGAGGATCGCGGGCTGGGCGGCCTCGGGAGTCGCGGCGGCCGCCGCGGCGGGCTGGAAGCTTTTCGGTCGCAACTCACTGGCCGCACGGGTCTCCCGGATCGCGTCGGCCGCTTCGTTGCTTCTCGGCATCGGGCGCGGCGTCCAGAAGATCCGCCGCTTCTGGTAGGACCTTCGTGGCGGACAGCGACACGGGCACCGATTCCCCGTGGGGCTCAAGCGCACGAGCGCCTCGACCAAAGCGGCAAGTCCTTCGGGTTCGATGACCCTCGTGGTCGACCTGGCGGAGAAGCGCTGAGGACGGGACCGTCTCAGGATACCGGCACGGCCTGCAGGACGCGCGCCGCGATCTCCGCGTACCCCTGCCGATTCGGGTGGTATCGATCGGCGCTCAAGCGGTCGAGTCGGCCGTAGAGGAGATCGAAGGTCGGAATGACGAAGACGTGGGGGAACGACAGCGCCGTCTGCGTCAGGAGCATGTTCCACTGGAGGATCACCTCCGTGCCGAGCCGGCCGGGCCCGCTCTCCTCGCCAAAGGGATCGTAGAGGCCGAGGGCGCAGATCGGCGCGCCCGCGTTGGATGCGCGGAGCTCCTGAAGAATCGCCCGGAGGTTGGCGACGTACTGCGACCGCGCCTGCGCGAGAGAGTCCGCGACCTCCGCGGGCGCCCCGCCGCCTCGCGGCAATGCGTGGGAGAGATCATTTGCGCCGACGGAGACCAGGATCAGATCGGCGCCGGTAACGAGCGCGCGCACGTTGCTCGTCTCCACGAGCGTGCGAACCTCCGAGGATTCCACGCCGTTGACCGCGAGATTGGTGATTTCCGAGGGCCCCCGCTTCCGAAATGCCTCGAGCACGTCGAGCGCGAAACCCTTGCCGCTCTCATCCCCCGTCCCCTTCGCCAGCGAGTCGCCGATGACCAGGATCCGGAATGCACCCCCGTGCGGAATCCGCGGGCGCGCTTGCCGCGAGGGGGGCGGCGGCTCTCCGATGGGGTCGCCGATGGAGCCCCGCAGCGCGAGCACGAAGCCCGCGCCGAAAAGCAACGCCGCGCCGATCCCGACGGTTAGAGGAGCGATCCAGAGCCAGACGCGAGACAAGCCGCGGGCCATAGGATCCGGGATGATACGTTGAGGCGGATGGGCCGGCGAGCATCGGCAGTGCGGCAGAGGCGTCCGGGAGGCGGGATTGCCTGAGGCCGAGACCGTTCTGTCGGCCGAGAGCCTGACCAAGCGATTCGGCCGGCGCGAGGCCGTCTCCGACGTTTCCTTCGACGTGCGGGAAGGGGAAGTCTTCGGTTTCCTCGGCCCCAACGGCGCCGGCAAGACGACGACGATCCGGATGCTCGTGGGGCTCGCCCGGCCCGACCGCGGCCGAATCCGGATCCGAGGGCTCGACCTCGCGCGCGACTTCGAGAAGGCGATGGCGCACGTGGGTTGCATCGTCGAGTCGCCCGATCTCTATCGGTATCTGACGGGGCGCGAGAACCTCCTCCACTTCGCTCGCATGCTCCCTGGCGGCGCGGCGGTCCGTATCCCGGAGCTCGCCCAACTCGTCGCGCTGTCCGAACGGCTGGATGAGAAGGTCTCCACGTATTCGCTCGGCATGCGGCAGCGGCTCGGCATCGCCCAGGCGCTCCTCGGCAACCCCGACATCCTGATTCTGGACGAGCCCGCCAATGGGCTGGATCCGGCCGGAATCCGCGAGATTCGTCAGCTGGTGCGCTATCTCGCAGTCGAGCGGGGCATCTCGGTATTCGTGTCGAGTCACCTGCTCTCCGAGATCGAGCAGATGTGTGACCGGGTGGCGATCATTCATCGGGGCCGTACCCTCGCGGCCGGCCCGGTCCGCGACCTTCTGGGTCGCGTCGCGTCCGACCGCGTGCGCGTGACCGCGCGGCCCGCCGCGAGAGCCGCCGAGGTGCTCGCGCCCTTCGGTCTCGTCGAGACCTCCGGTTCCGACGGGGAGGGGATCGTCGACGCCCGGATCCCGAGGGAGAGAGTTCCCGAGGCCCTGCGCGCGCTTTCGTCCACCGGGATCGACGTTTTCGCCGTCGAGCGATCGCTTTCCTCGCTCGAAGAGATCTTTCTGGAGATTACCGGAGGAGAGACGGTATGAGGTTTTCGGGCCTCGTCGAGAACGAAGTCTTGAAGATCTTCAAGCAGCGCCGGTTCCGCGTCGTGATGCTTATCCTCGTCGCGCTCATCGGGCTGATCGTTTTCGCACAGGTGCGTGGGCGCGAGCGCTTCCTCGCGGGCAAGGACTGGCGCGTCGAGTCCCAGGAGAGGATGGCGCGCATCCAGAACTGGCTCCGGGACGGCCGCATGCCCGTCTCTCAGCAGCGCTGGGCGCGCTTCGAGCTCGGACGGCTTCAGTACCATCTCGACCGCAACATCAATCCGGACGAGATCTCGGGACCGCTCTTTACCCGCGGCTTCGCCAATGCTTCGAGTTACCTGCTGCTGCCGCTGCTCGCGATCGTGTTCGCGTCCGACATCGTCTCCGCCGAGTTCGCGCAGGGGACGATCAAGCTGCTCCTGACGCGGCCGGTCAGCCGGGCCCGCGTCCTCACCTCGAAGCTGGCCGCGCTGATGCTTGCGATCACGCTGACGGTACTTCTCGGCGGGGTGGTCGCGTATCTGTTCGGAGGTTTCGCGTACGGCTACGGCGGCTGGGGCGCGCCGGTCTTGACGGGCTTCCGCTTGAGCGGCGAGAGATTCGACCCCTCGACGGTGCGCTCGGTCGTGCTGTGGAAGGACACGATTCTGGTCTATGGCCTCTCCTGGTTCGCATCGCTTTGTTGCGGCGCGATCGCGCTCCTGACCTCCGTGCTGCTCCGCTCGACGGCGGCGGCGATGGGCACGATGCTCGCGGCACTGATTGCGGGGACGATTCTGCCGAGGCTCGCCTCGTCCTGGGAGGCGCAGAAGTTTCTCTTCGTCACCAACCTCCCCCTTCCCGACTATTACTCCGGGTCCCCTCCACCCATTGCGGGTTTGACCGTAGGCTTCGGGGTCGCGGTCTTGGCGGCATGGGCCGTGGGCGCCCTCGTCGCCGCGTTCGCGGTCTTCATGCGGCGGGACGTGCTGGCCTAGCGCGCCGCCGCGCCGTGGGGTGACCTCCGCCCCCCGCAGCCGCGCCCGGAGTCCGCCTCGGACGCCCCGGCCGTCTCACCGGGAAATACAGGGGGCCGGTCGAGCGGTTGAAGCGCGAAGAAGCCGGTCCTTGCGACTCGGCTCCGCCGCAGACGCTCAGACGGCACTTTTGAACGAGGCGAAAAACGGGAGTAGGCTACCTCCCCCCGATGGCAGAGAGGAAGACAGATCCGCCGGCCGGCAAGTCGAACCCCCTGGAAGATTCCACCGCGAGGACGGTTCGAAGGCTCAAACCGGAACAATTCGAGCTGAAGATTCGCTGGGAGAAGGCCCGCCAGGTCCTGGAGGTGTCCCCGACCGGCGTGCGCTTCGACTTCGACGCGCCGCTGAAGGTGGGGACGAAGTACCCGATCAGTCTGACGGCGCCCGGGGTCTCCTTCTCGACCACTCTCGAGGTCTCGCGATGCCAGTTGACCGTCGAGCCGCCGAGCGGGCGATTCTTTCGCGTGACGGGGAAGTTTTTTCCCTATGTGGAGTGAGGCGGATCCGATTGCCGATTGCCGATTGCCGATTGGGAAAGGGGTGAGACGGTCGCCTCCAATCTTCAATCGCCAATCTTCAATCTCCACGTCTCCTGAACCTGTACCCCACATGCCACGCCGACAGTCTCGCCTGGCGGTCGCAGACCATCCCCTTCTTCTCGAGAGCCTTGACCAAGTCCGAAAGCTCCAGGCGATGCACGGCGCGCGTCCGCGGGCCGGTGACCTTCTTCATCGCCGTCGCGACCCAGAGGCGTCCTGCAGGCTCGAGCCTCTTTAGCGCCGTCTCGAGGGCCGCCCGGGATCCGATGCGGCTTTCCTGCCAGAGAAGAATCAGATCGAAGCGCTCCTTGACTGACCGCAGCATGCGGGCCCCCGTGGATCGGATCGACTGATCCGGCTGCAGCTCGCGGGCGAAGATCTCTTCGAGCTCGGCAGGCGCGCCGACGAGGAGGATCCGTTCCGCGGCCGAAAGCTCCAGCCGACCCAGGATCTCGGCGCTGCCTCGCAGTGGAATCACGCCGGCGATTCTAATGACAGATACTTGCGGCCCATGGCGCAGATCCTGTTCGGCACGGCGAGCTTCGCGTACGAGGGCTGGAAAGGCCTCGTCTACCACGACCGCTATCGCGAAGCGAGCTTCAAGGTCGAGTGCCTGCGCGAGTACGCGCGGTTTCCGCCGTTTCGGACCGTCGAGTTCGACTTCCCCTTCTATCGCCCACCGACCGAGACGCAGCTTCAGCGCTACGCTTCGGCGCTGCCGTCCGGCTTTCCCGTCGTCTCGAAGGTCTGGGAAGAGATCACGATCCCGCGCTTTCCGGAGCTGCCCCGTTACGGCGAGCGCGCCGGCGCCGAGAATCCGCGATACCTCGACGCCAGCGCCTTCCAGGAGGAGGTTCTGCGCCCATACGAGAAGGCCTTTCGCGACCACATGGGCCCGTTTGTCTTCGAGTTTCCGACCGAGTGGCAGCCCACTCCGGAGAGACGCCGCGGGTTTCTCGAAAAGCTGGAGAGCTTCTTCGCACGGCTGCCGCGGGCTCACTCCTATGCCGTCGAAATCCGGACGCCCGCCTACTTCGTGCCCGACTACTTCGAGCTGCTGCGGCGTTGGAAGGTGGCGCACGTCTTCAACTGGTGGACGCGGACGCCGGCATTGCTCGAGCAATGGGAGGCTGCGTTACCGTTGCCGGCGAAGTTTGCGGTCATTCGGATCCTCGTCCCGCCGGGTCTTCCCTATGCGATGGCCGTCGAGCGATTTCGCCCTTACGATCGCTTGACGGCACCGCGCGAGGACATGCGAAGAGACCTCGTGCGATTGATCCGAAACGTCACGGCGGCCGGCGCCGATGTGTTCGTCCTCGTCAACAACCGGGCCGAGGGCTGCGCGCCGCTGACAATTCGGGCTCTCGCCATGGAGCTCGGAATCGAGATCACCGAGCCGGGGCCGCCGCGGACCCTCTTCGATTGACGATGGGGTCAGGTCTCCAGATTCCGGTTTCGGGAGTCGTCCGATTTCAGAACGGAAAATGGAGACCTGACCCCGTCACTTTCGCGCCGCGCGGGAGAAGATCCAAATCAGATAGCCGGTGACGCCGAGGCCCGCGACGAGGATGATCCCCGCCCCTCCGGTCGAGACGCGTTTCACCATCGTGTAGAGCAGGTAGAAGATGACGGCGAAAATCGGAATCGACACGATACCGGCCACGGCGACAAGGGAAACCGTCCTTTTCGGCGTCGCCGCAGGCAGGATCTTCATCATCGCGAGCTTCTTCGAAACGTCGGCGGGCAAGTCGGGCCGGTCGACCCACTTCAATGCCTCGGGCGCCGCGAAGCCTTCTTTGAGCTCGGCCGGAAAAGCCTCGCCGCAGTAGATGCAATGGTCGAGGCGCCAGGCGGCCAGAGGCCGCCGGCAGCGCGGGCAACGGGGACCGGCGGTCGGGGTGCTCGCGGGCATCTTTTCCTCGATCTGGAGAACGAAACGATTATACGGTTGGCTCCCTCGGAATCCGGCACCAACGGCTAAAGAATAGAGGTGCGGATGGCGTCCTCGGCGAGCTCTTGAGGAGGGCCCGGTGAGTAGAAACCCGAAGACCGTGGACTGGAAGGGGTGCGGCACGGCCCTCGTCACGCCGTTCGACGACAAAGGCCGGATCGCTTTCGGGGCGCTCGGAGAGCTCGTCGAGTGGCAGATCGAGCAGGGAATCGATTTCCTCGTGCCCTGCGGCACGAATGGCGAGTCGGCCACGCTCTCTCGGGACGAGCGCAAGGCCGTCACCGCCGCGGTCGTTCGGGCTGCGAACGGCCGGGTTCCCGTCATCGCCGGCGCCGGCGGCAATCACACGGCACGGGCGGTGTTCTGGGCACGCGACGCGGCGGACGTGAAGGCCGACGGCATTCTGTCGGTCACGCCGATGTACAACACGCCGAGCTCCGAGGGTCTCGTGCGGCATTTCTCCGCGATCGCCGACGCGACGGATCTGCCGATGCTCATCGACAACGTCCCGGACCGCACGGGGCAGGACATCGACGTCGAGACGATTCTCCGCCTATCCGAGATCCCGCACGTCGTCGGGCTCAAGGAGGCCTCTTCCGACTTCGGAAAGATCGCCCGGCTCATGGCTTCGTTGCCCGAGGACTTCGCGGTCTTCTCAGGAGAGGACGCCACCGCGCTCGCTCTCATCGCGCTCGGCGCGCGAGGATCGATCTCGATCGCCGCGAACGAGATCCCGAAGGAGATGACCCGGATCGTTCGGGCGGCGCTCGAGGGCCACCGCGGGAAGGCCCTGGAGCTTCAGAAAAGGTACTTTCCGCTGATGGCGATGAACGTCTGGGAGCCGAGCCCGGGGCCGGTGAAGTGCGCTCTCTCGCTGATGGACCGCTGCGGCGAAACGCTGCGCCTTCCCCTCGTGCCCGTGCGCGACGAGACGCGAAAGAGAATCGAGAAGACGCTCGCGAGCTACAAGCTCCTGGAGAAGAAGGGGGGGCGCGGCCGTTGAGCAGCGCGCCCCTCGAGACTCGGATCGAGGCGTTCGCCCGTGAGACTCCGATTGCTTCTCGTAACGCCGCCCGTCTCGCCGTCGCGGAGCTTCTCGCCGAGCTCGATGCCGGCCGGATCCGGGCGGCGGAGAAAGAGAAAGACCGCTGGGTCGCGCGCCCATGGGTCAAGCGCGGGATCCTTCTCGGCTTCCGGGTCGGCGCGCTCGTCGAGTTTCGGGCGGGCGGATTCCCGTTCTTCGACAAGGACACCCTTCCGTTGAAGACGCTCACGCTTTCCTCGGGCGTGCGGATCGTGCCGGGAGGAACGACGGTGCGCGGCGGCTGTTACGTCGCGCCGGGGGTGACGATCATGCCGCCCGCTTACGTCAACGTCGGGGCGTATGTCGACGCGGGGACGTTGATCGACTCGCACGCCCTCGTTGGCTCCTGCGCGCAGGTCGGCCGCCGCGTCCACATCTCGGCAGGGGCGCAAATCGGCGGGGTCCTAGAGCCGGCGGGGGAGCTGCCCGTCGTGCTCGAGGACGATGTTCTCGTCGGTGGAAACTGCGGGATCTACGAAGGCGCGGTCGTGCGCGAGCGCGCGATCCTCGGCGCCGGAGTGATCTTGACCGGCTCGACGCCGGTTTACGACGTTGTCCGCGGAACCATCTACCGGAAGGAGCCCGATCACGCGCTCGAGATCCCCACCGGCGCCGTGGTCGTGCCCGGCTCCCGCGTCCTCCGCGAAGGGAAGGGGGCCGAGTGGGGTCTCTCTCTCCAGACTCCGGTGATCGTCAAATACCGCGACGCGAAGACGGACGAGGCCGCAGCGCTGGAGGAGCTGTTGAGGTAGGGGAATTGAGAATTCAGAATTGAGAGTACGAGAGTTCCCTGGCTGACCCTCGGTTCTCAAATCTCAATTTCGTCGCCAGGGCCTCATCACCTGGTACTCCGGAATGGCTGTCGGCGAGAGGTGTCTCGCGACGATCAGTCTCCGCCGCGTCAGATTCCGGATCGCCGCCTGGACGGCGCTCCTCGACAAGCCCGTCTCCTCCGCGAGATCCCGATGGCTCATGCGCACGGCGGAAGGCCGGCGCCCTCTCGTTCGCATCCACAGGGCCAGATACACGAAGAAGGACGAAGGGGACCGGTCGTGACCCACGAGGTCGGCCATCAGAGTCTCGAGGACGTAGCGATCGATGCGAATGGAGTCCACTACTCGCAGCTATAGTAATTATTACTATAGTATCGGGCGGCGGAGTCGATTTCTATAGACATCGCGCCTGGCCTGTTCGAGAATTCCCGCCCGAGGAGGCTCGTCATGATCAGGCAAGTCAAGTTCGTCGGAATTCCGGTGCGGGACCAGGACCGCGCCCTCGCCTTCTACCGCGACAAGCTCGGCTTCAAGGTCAAGACCGACCAGCCCATGAGCGAAACACAGCGCTGGATCGAGCTCAAGATTCCGGGCGCGGACACGGGCGTCGTGCTCTTCACGCCGGACGGGCACGAGGAGCGCGTCGGCACCTTCTTCAACGGCTCCTTCGCGTGCGACGACGTCAGGAAGACCTACGAAGAGCTGAAAGGGCGCGGCGTGGAGTTCACGGGGGAGCCGAAAGACGAGCACTGGGGCACCTTCGTCATCTTCAAGGATTCCGAAGGGAACTCCTTCGTTCTGGGATCGCGATAGGTTCAGGTTTCGAGTTCCAAGTTCCCAAGCTGCAAGTTCCAAGTTCCAAGTTCCAGGATCAGACTCTGGCTTGGAACTTGGAACCTGAAACCTGGAACCTGGAACTCGTCCTACCTCGGTCCCGCCGGCAGATGCTTCATCAGGTATCGCGCGAGAAGGCTGTGGAGATGGAGCGAGGTGCCTTCCCCCTCCGAGATCGCGTGCGTGCGGTTGGGGTACGCCATGAAGTCGAAAGGCTTGCCGAGCTCGACGAGCCTGTTGATGAGCCGTTCAGAGCCCTGGAAGTGCACGTTGTCGTCGCCGGAGCCGTGGGCGAGGAGCAAATTCCCCTCGAGGCCCTCGGCGAAATTGATGGGAGAGCCCATCCGGTAGCCTTCGACGTTCTCCCGCGGCAATCCCATGTAGCGCTCCTGATAGATCGTGTCGTAGAGCCGCTGGTCGGGGACCGGCGCGACGGACATGCCGACCTTGTAGAGATCCGGCGATCGGAAAAGGAGGTTCAGCGTCATCGAGCCGCCGCCGCTCCATCCCCACGAGGCGACGCGGTCGGGATCGAGATAGGGACGCTCGGCGAGCAACTTCCGCACCGCCGCCGTCTGCTCCCTGGTGGCGAGCACGCCCACGGTGCCGTAGATGATCTTGCGCCAGGCCCTTCCCTTCGGCGCGGGCGTGCCGCGATTGTCGACGCACGCGACGACGTAGCCCGCGCTGGCGAGCGCGCGATGGAAGAGAGCGCGGTCCCCCCGCCAACCGTCGACGACCTCGACGCCCGCGGGCTCGCCATACACGTACATGAGGAGCGGATATTTCTTCGCTGGATCGAAGTCGCGCGGTTTGACCATCCAGCCGTCCAGCGTCACGCCGTCGCCGATCTCGATCTGGAAAAACTCGGTCGGCGGAGAAGCCAGCGGCGCAACCGCGTCCGCGAGCGCCTTGTTGTCCTCGAGCACCCGTACGATCCGGTGAGCGGGGAGCCGGAGGAGATCCGTGACGGGCGGCCGGTCGGCGGTCGAATACGTGTGGATCGCGAAGCGGCCGTCCGGGGCAATGTCGTAGGAATTCCTGCCGGCCAGGCTCGCCGGGGTAACTCGCTCCGGCTTGCCGGTCCCGTCGAGATGCGCCCGGTAGAGATACCGCCGCGTGGCGTCTTCGGGTGACGCGATGAAGTAGAGAAGGCCGGCCTTTTCGTCCACCCCCTCGATCTTGAGAATGTCGAAGTTACCGGGAGTCAGAAGCCGCATCGCGCCGCTGCCCCGCGAGACGGCCCAGACGTGACGCCAGCCGTCCTTCTCGCTGACCCAGACGAGCTCTTTTCCGCTGGCGAGCCACTGCCAGTCATCGACAACATCGAGCCAGGCTTTGTCTTCGTCGTGCAGCAGCCGGCGGGCCTTTCCGGTGCGGGAGTCGGCAAGATATACGTCGTTGGTGTTCTGGAGGCGGTTGAGCTGCTGCAGCACGATCTCATCGGAGCTTTCCGCCCACTCCATCCGCGGGAGATAGGTGTCGCGGGGATCCCCGGGCAACTCCACTCGGCGCGCCGATCCGCCTGCCGCGTCGACCACTTCGACGGTGACGGCCGAGTTCGTGGTCCCGGCCTTGGGATACGGGATCGTCGTCACGACCGGGTACGTGGAGTCCGTGTCGTTGATGAGGGAGAAGCTGCCGACGCCGCTCGAATCGAAGTGCCAGAAGGCGACGCAGCTTCCATTCGGGCTGAAGCGGAAGCCGTCCCGAACGTCGAACTCTTCCTCGTAGACCCAGTCGGAAGTGCCGTTGATGCTGGTCGCGGACCCGTCGGAGGTCAGCCGAGTGATCTTTCCGCTCGCTATGTCCTCGATCCAGAGATCATTGGCGTAAACGTAGGCGGCCAGCGAGGCGTCGGGAGACAGTTTGGCGAACATGAGCGTCGATTCGGGCTTGCCGGCGCCGAGTTTGCGGAGCCGGCCGTCGGCAACGTCGAAGACCCAATAATCCCCCCGCGTGTTCCGCCGCCAGACCTTCTTGGTGTTCGTGAAGAGGAGCAGCCGCGAGCCATCCTTCGACCAGGAGTAGTCCTCGATCTCGAGCGGCTTTTTTCCGGCGGCCGGAACCAGACGCGCCGCCGAGACGAAAACCTTCCTTGTGCCTGTGGCCGTGTCGTAGCGGACGATGTCTTTCGCGTCCGCGACGGCCGATGACGGCTCGACGGTCGTATAGCCCTTTCCCCCGTCCATCCAGTGCGCCGGTCCGAACGTCTTCGGCTTGAACTCCTTCTTCTCGAAGATCCGCGCGAGCTGCCGCCGGAGCTCCGTCGCACCACTCGGCTCGGCCGCGCGAAGGGCCGGGAGGGCCGACAAGGCGAGACCCAGAATGAGCGCGGCAACACGTCGGGCGGGGGAAAACGCGCTCGGCACCGGCTGCTTCTCTACGAGACGGAGGTCCGGCCCCTAGGGGCGCATCTCGGAAAGCCGGCGGAAGTAGTCGGCGAACGCGGCCATCCCCCCTTCGGCCTGGGACCAGTCGAAATTCTCGTTGGGCGCGTGGTAGCCGTGCTCCGGAAGAGAGAGGCCAAGGAAGAAGACCGGACTCTTCAATACTCTCTCCATCGACAGCACGGCGCCGATCGAGCCTCCCTCGCGCACGAAGACCGGCTCCTTGCCGAAGGCGAACTTCATCGCGCCCCGGATGGCGTCCGCATACGGCCCGGTGGTCTTGCCCTGGTAAGCGGGAAGCTCGTGCTCCGCGGACACCTTCACATCCGGGTTCTTCTTCTTCACGAAGTCCTTCACGAGCTTGACGATCCTCCGCGGATTCGTGTTGGGCACGAGGCGACAGGAGACGATCGCCGTGGCCTTGGGCGGGATGATCGTCTTGACTCCGGGACCCTGGTAGCCGCCCGCGATGCCGTGCACCTCAAAGGTCGGCATCATCCAGATGCGCTTCATCACCTCCAGCGGTTCGTCGACCCGCAGCGACCGTAAGAGGTGATCCTTCTTGAAGTCCTTGACGGTGAAGCCGCACTTCTTCAACTCCTCGAGCTCCTTCCGGGTGGGAGGAACGACCTCGGAGTAGAAGCCAGGGATCTTCACGCGGCCGGTCTTTCCGTCGACGCATTCCGCGATGAGCTGACAGATCTCGGTTACGGGGTTGCGTGCCGCGCCCCCCGCCGTGCCCGAGTGCTGGTCGGTTTCTCCCGTCTGCAGCTCGAAGCGGAAGCCTTGCAGGCCCCGCAGTCCCGCCGGGCTGGCCGGCCGGGCGCGCGAGACCCAGACGGTGTCCGAAACGACGACCGACTCCGTCGCGAGCTCTCCGGCCTCCGCGCGAATCGTCGACTCGAAGTGAGGGCTTCCGATCTCCTCTTCAAGCTCCCAGAGGAAGTGGATGTTGAGTAAGACGTCGCGCTCGACGGCATAGCGTGCGCCGAAGAGCGCCGTGATCGCCGGGCCCTTGTCATCCGTGGTGCCGCGGCCGAAGTACCGATCCCCTTCGCGGACGAAATCGAAGGGGGGCGTCTTCCAGTCGGGTCCCTCGGCAGGCTGGACGTCGAGGTGGTTGTAGACCGTGACGGTTGGGTATCGGGAGCCGCGGTCGAAGCGACCGTGGACGATCGGGTGTCCACGGGTCTCGTAGAGCTTCGCCTTTGCACCGGCACCCTCTAGCAAACCGACCGCATATTCGGCGGCGCGATGGACATCGGCCTTCCGCGCGGGGTCGACCGAGACGGACGGGATCTCGACGATCTTCTCGAGAACCTCCTCGTACTCCGGGCGCTTCTTCCGCGCGTAGGACCCGAGCTCCTCTCGGCTGAATGCGGCCATTTCGATCTCCTCGTCTATTTCTTCTTTTTCGGGCGCGTCTTGCGCGCGGACGCCGTGACCTTCTTGGCCGGCTTCTTCCTCGTCGCGGCAGAAGGGGATTTCGCTCTCGCGGCAGCCTTTGGTTTGACCGGTGCCGCCGCCTTGCCCTTGGCGCCGGCCTTTGCCGCGGCATTGGCCGCGCGGGCGGCCTTCTTGGCCTGCGCGGCGGCCTCCTTCTTCTCGCGGGCCCGCGCTTCGGCTTCGCGCTCCATATCGGCGAGCTTCCCGGCGAGCTCCGACTCGGTCGCGATCGTCGCCTGGGGAAGCCGCTTCTGGATCGCCTCTATCCGGTCGGCCGGAACCCGAAGCAGAAAGAGCGCGGCCTCCCGCGTCTCCTTCGCCTTAGAGAGGTAATCGGCCGTCTCGAGGGAATGGGACGGCGCGTGGGAAAAATCAATCGCGATCGCGTAGGGCTTTTCGCGCTTGGCGAGCTCGAAAAAGCCGGGCCAGCGCGGCTCGGCGACGACTAAGTGAGCGCCGCTCTTCTGCAGCCTCTGGAGTCTTGCTTGCCGCTCGTCGGTATCGAAGTGCAGGTAGAGGACGCTCATGGCAGGCGGACTATAACTTAGGAGGCTTCCTTATCCATCCGCGCGATAGTGGCACCCCCGCGACACGCGGTTATCCGAGGCGGCGCGGTGGATGGCGAGCGCCGTCTGCACGCCGTTGCGCAGTCCGATCAGCGCGTCCGACATCGTGCCGCGACGATAGAAGTTCTCGATCTCCTCGCGCAGCTCGCCGAGAATGCGGCCGGCGCGGTCGAGTCGGCGCTCGGATCGCAGCAGTCCGACGTAGTTCCACATGGTGTGGCGGATGACCATCCAGTCCTGCGCGATCAGCGCGGGATCGACGAGCTCGTGCTCGGGCTGCCATGGACGGACCGACGGTAAAGGACGGTTTCGCGTGCGCCCGACCTGGCGGGCCGCGGCCTTTCCGGCGCGCCAGCCCCAGAGGAGTCCTTCGAGAAGCGACGTCGAGGCGAGGCGGTTGGCGCCGTGGACCCCGGTGCAGGAGACCTCGCCGACGGCCCGCAGATGGCCGAGTGTGGTGCGTCCGTTGGAGTCGACGGCGACGCCGCCGCACGCGTAGTGCGCCGCGGGAACCACGGGGACCGGTCCCGAGGTGAGATCGAAACCGTGCTCGAGGCAACGCCGGACGAGTCCCGGGAAACGCTCCCGGATCCAGGCCGCCTTCTTGTACGAGATGTCGAGCAGGACGTGCGGCTCGTCGTTCTCGAGCATGCGCTGATGGATGGCGCGCGCCACGACGTCGCGCGGCGCGAGCTCTCCGGCCGGGTGGACCTCCCGCAGGAATTCCTTTCCCGAAACGTCGGTGATCTGGGCGCCTTCTCCCCGGAGCGCCTCGGTCAAGAGCAGGCGCCCTCTGCCGTGAAGGAGCGCGGTGGGGTGGAACTGGATGTACTCGAGGTTCAAGAGCCGGGCGCCGGCGCGGCGGGCCATCGCGAATCCGTCGCCGCGCGCGCCCGCCGGGTTGGTGGTATGCAGGTAAACCTGCCCGAGGCCGCCGGTGGCGAGGATCGTCTCGCGCGCCAGATGCGGCGTGACGCTGTCGCTCTGGCGCGCCAGCAGATAGGCGCCGGTGACGGCGGGAGGATGGTAACGATCCGTTGGATTGGTCGAGTCGTGGGAGAGCGTCAGCAAATCGACCGCCGTCGTCTCGAGCAGCCACCGGATGCTTCTTTCCTTCCGGCACGCCTCGACGAGTGCCTTTTCGAGCGGCGCTCCGGTTTCATCCTTGACGTGAAGGACACGGGGGACCGAGTGCCCGCCCTCGAGAGTCCAGTGAAAGCCTTCACCCTCGCGGTCGAACGGCACGGCGAGCTCGTCGATCAGGAGGGAGCGGACGAGATCCGGCCCCTCGCGGGCGATCAGCTCCGCTGCCTCCGGCGAGCAGAGACCGTCGCCGGCGCGCTCGATGTCGGCGGCGAGCCGCTCCGGCGTGTCTCCCGGCGGCCGGCCGACGATGCCCCCCTGCGCGTAGAGCGTGTTGGACTCGCGCGCGTCGTCGGCACGCGTCACGAGCGTGACGGAGACTCCTTCGCGCGCTGCGGCGAGCGCCGCCGCACAACCGGCGACACCGCTGCCGAGAACGAGGACATCGGTCGCTTCAGCGCTCACGTCGAGAAGAGCTCGAGCGCAATGTCGGGGGCGCATACCGAGTGCGTCAGCGCGCCGACCGAGATCGCGTCGACGCCGGCCAGCGCGTACGCCCGCACGTTGTCGAGCCGCATCTTCCCGGAGGCCTCGATCCGGGGGGGGCTCGGCCCTTGGCGCGCGAGGCGGCACCAGCGCTCGACGGTCTCGGGACTCTGATTATCGATGAGGATCTGGTCCACGCCGGCGGCGACGGCTTCGGAGAGCTCCGCCTCCGACTCGACCTCGACCTCCACGGGTGTTCCCGGCGCGCCGGCCCGCGCGGCGGCGACGGCACGCGTGATGCCACCCGCGAGCCTGCGATGGTTGTCCTTGATGAGGACCATCTCCGCCAAATCGTATCGGTGATTCTTGCCGCCGCCGTCTAAGACGGCCTGCCGGTCGAAGGGGCGCAGTCCGGGAGCGGTCTTGCGCGTGTCGAGGATCTCGCATGGCGTCCCGGCGATCGCGTCGACGAAACGACGCGTCGCCGTCGCGATGCCGCACATCCGTTGAAGAAAGTTCAGCGCCACGCGCTCGGCGGTGAGGATCGCTCGCGCGCGGCCCGAAAGATAGGCCAGCGCCGTGGCCGGCGGGACCCTCGCGCCGGCGGGGACCGCCTCCTCCCACGAGAGCTCCCGATCGAGCAGCTCGAAGACCCGCCGCGCGACCGGAAGCCCCGAGACGACGCACTCGGACTTGGCGACGATCTCGCCCCTCGTCCGCGTTCCCGGCGCGACGGTCGTCTCCGTCGTGACGTCCGATCGGCCGATGTCTTCGGATAAGAACTCGCGCAGACGGTGGTCGAGCTCTTCGCCGGCCAGGCGGTCCATTTGGGGCGGAGGATATCCGAGTCGTCGCGCCGACGGACTCCCGGAGACCGTCAACGAAAGCGGATTACGACAGTTCGAGCATCCGCAGAAGCGGCCTCTCCGCGGCCTTCCGGACTTCCTCCGGCAGCACGATTTCCGGCCGCTCGTCCCGAAGACAGAGGTACAGCTTTTCGAGCGTGTTCAGCTTCATGAACGGGCACTCGTTGCATTGGCAGCCGTTGTCGGGAGGAATAGGGATGTACTCGCGGTCCGGCGCGAGCTTCTTCATCTGGTGGATGATGCCTTCCTCGGTGGCGATCAGGAACTTCCGGCCCGGCGTCGTCGTGACGTAGTTCAGAATCGAGCGAGTGGACCCGACGTGGTCGGCGTATTTCAGGATGGCTTCGGGGCATTCTGGATGCGCGGCGAGAAGCGCGTCGGGATGTTTAGCCTTGAGCTTGATGATCTCCCGTTCGGAGAACTGTTCGTGCACGATGCAGGTCCCCGGCCAGAGGGTCATCGGCCGCCGCAGTTTCTTGGCGAGGAAGTGGCCGAGATGACGGTCCGGCGCGAAGAGAATCTCCTTGTCCGATGGGATCGAGCGAACGATCTTCTCGGCGTTCGAGGAAGTCACGATGATGTCCGAGAGCGCCTTCACGGCAGCCGAGCAGTTGATGTAGGTGAGGGAGACGGCGTCGGGATGCTCCTGCCTCCACTCCTGGAACGCGTCGGGCGGGCAGGAATCCTCCAGCGAACAGCCCGCCTCGTAGTCGGGAAGTACGACTTTCCGTCCGGGATTCAAGATTTTGGCGGTCTCGGCCATGAAACGCACACCGGAGAAGGCGATGATCTTGGCATCGCTTGCCTGCGCCTTTCGCGACAGATCGAGTGAGTCCCCGACGAAGTCCGCCAGGTCCTGAATGGCCTCTTCTTGGTAGTAGTGGGCGAGAAGGACGGCGTTTTTTTGTCGCTTCAGATTCCGGATTTCCTCCTCCAGATCGAGCCGCGGATCGATCGAGCTCAAATCCGGCGGCGGCGGCCGGTGGGGAAGCTGCGGATAGGAGGGAATTCCCTCGGGAATCGTCATGCCCTATGAAGCATAACAAGGGAAGGACGTAAACGATTTTCGTCTCCGGGTCGTAACTCCCGGTGTGGCACGACTTCTGCTAGCCGAAACGCCGTAAGCATGGGAGAGCCCTCGACTCCGCGTCCGGATCCGAAGGCGATTGTCTTCCTGGTAATCACCCTGGGCCTCGTCGCCTTAGAGCTCTGGGGGCTGATCCGCCTCTTCTGAGGCGACCGCGAGCCGATTCGGCGGCTCAGCGGCGCCTTTTCCGGTCCCATCGAGCGCCGGGATCCCTTTGGTATATTGGCCGTAGATGGCGACCGAGGTCCGAACCGATCGATTCCGCGGCCTCGACGCGGGCGCTCTGGTCGCCGCCTACCGCAACGTCTACCTCTCCCGGCGGGTCGACGACAAGGAAATCCAGCTCAAGCGCCAGAACAAGATCTACTTTCAGATCAACAGCGTCGGGCACGAGGCGGTCACGACGGCCGCCGGAATGGTCTTGAGGCCCGCCTACGACTGGTTCAACTGCTACTACCGCGACCGTGCCCTCTGTCTGCAACTGGGTGTAACCCCCTACGAGATGTTTCTCCAGGCGGCCGGCGCGAAGGACGACCCGGCCTCCGCTGGGCGCCAGATGCCCTCCCACTGGGGCTCCAAGCGCCTCAACATCATTTCCAAGTCCTCCTGTACCGGGACCCAGTTCCTCCACTCCGTTGGCGCCGCCGAAGCGGGCTGGAGGATGAGCCGGATCGCCGAGCTCGCCGAGAAGGGGGCCTTCCACTCCGACGAGGTCGTTTACGTCTCGGGGGGCGAAGGACAGACCTCCGAAGGGGAATTCTGGGAAGCCCTCTCCTCGGCGAGCAATTTGAAGCTACCCGTCCTCTTTCTCATTCAGGATAACGGTTACGCCATATCCGTTCCGGTCGAAGTCAACACGCCGGGCGGATCCATCTCGAAGCTCGTGCGCAGTTTCCCGGATCTTTTCGTCGCCGAAGTCGACGGCACCGATTTCCTGGAGTCCTACGACGCGCTGCGGTACGCCGCGGAATACTGTCGGGCGCGCCTGGGCCCCGCCCTCGTGCACGCGCACGTCATTCGCCCCTACAGCCATTCCCTCTCCGACGACGAGGCGCTCTATCGTCCGAAGTTGGAGCGCGAGCGAGACCTCGAGCGCGATCCGGTGCGGAGGCTCTCACGGCTGCTCGTCAACGAGGGGATCCTCGCCGAGCCAGAGGTCGAGCGCCTGCAAACGGAAGTGGACGCGCTGGTCGATGCCGACGCGGACCGCGCGCTCGCCGCCGAAGTGCCTGCGCCGGAGTCGGCGTACGATTTCGTCTACTCCCCCGATGTCGATCCGACGAGCTCCGCCTTTTCGACCGCTCCGGCCTCCGCCGAAGCGGCCACGCCCACCACGATGGTCGATCTCTTGAACGCGTGCCTGCGCGACGAGATGAGGCGCGATCCCCGCGTGGTCCTCTTCGGCGAAGACGTCGCGGACGCCTCGCGCGAGGAGGTGCTCGCCGAATGCAAAGGGAAGGGGGGCGTCTTCAAGGTCACGGCGGGCCTGCAGCGTCTCTACGGCGCGGATCGCGTCTTCAACTCCCCGCTCGCCGAGGCGAACATCATCGGCCGCGCGATCGGCATGGCGATTCGCGGCTTGAAGCCCGTCGTTGAGATCCAGTTCTACGACTACATCTGGCCGGCCTATATGCAGATCCGCAACGAGCTGTCGAATTTGCGCTGGCGCTCGGGCAACGCGTTCTCTTGCCCGGTCGTCGTGCGCGTGGCAATCGGCGGCTACATCGGCGGTGGGGCGATTTATCACTCCCAGTCGGGCGTAGTCCTGATGACGCACAACCCCGGGCTGCGCGTGGTGATGCCGTCCAATGCGCTCGATGCCAACGGCCTGCTGCGAACGGCGATCCGCTGCGACGACCCGGTTCTATTCCTCGAGCACAAGCACCTCTACCGCCAGACCCACAACAAGGGGATTTATCCCGGACCGGATTACATGGTTCCCTTCGGCAAGGCGTCGGTCGTGCAGGAAGGCGCCGACGTCACGATCGTCACCTATGGCGCAACGGTCTACCGCTCCTGGCAGGCGGCGAAAGCCTTTACCGAGGAGACCGGAAAGTCCGTCGAGATCCTGGACTTGAGGAGCCTGAATCCGTACGACTGGGAGGCGATCGCTCGGTCCGTCCAGAAGACCAGCCGCGCGGTCGTCGTGTACGAGGACCCGATTTCGTGGGGTTACGGCGCGGAGATCGCCGCGCGAATTTCCTCCGAGCTCTTCTCCTACCTGGACGCGCCCGTGGAGCGCGTTGCGGCGACGGACACTTTCGTCGCGTATCAGCCACGGGTCGAGGAATTCATCCTTCCGCAGGCATCGCACGTCCGGAAGGCGCTGGATCGCATCGTCGCGTTCTGACCTCGCGCCAGGACAGATTCGGCCCCGGAGGCGACACTTCTCCTCGCCGCCGCGGGTCTAAGTCGCGCGCTTTGAGAGTTTGCGGTTCGGGTATGAACCGTGCTCTAGCGATACGTGTCTCGAAAGGAGTGAACCGAATGATGAGACGAGAAGCGCAGATCTCACTCGAGCTGGACGCTCATCGCCGGGCTCTGCGCCGTTGCCACGGCTGCGGAAGCTACGCGCGGCCGGGCGGAGAGGTGAAAGGGAGACTTCTTTGCGAGAAATGCATGGAGAAGGCGCGTCGCGAGGCGGAGGATACCGAAGACCTCAACAAGATCTACGAGGTGTAAACGGGTTCCGAGCTCCCGGCCGAAGATTCGGGCTTTCCCGTTCCCGACTCCGACCCGAGCGAAGCGGATAGAATGCGCGCTCGGTGAAGGCCGACCACCGCGCGACCCTCCTTCGACATCAGATTTTTTCCCCCGGTCTTTTCTCGGTCCTCGTCCGCGCGCCCGGGCTCGCGAGAGCGATTCGCCCCGGCCAATTCGCGATGGTCGAAATACCCGATCGCTCGCGCCCCTACCTCCGGCGCGCCTACTCGGTCGCCGACGCGGATGAGACCGAGGGAGTGGTCGAGTTCTTGGTCAAGGCCATCGGCCCCGGCACGGGCGCCCTCGCCGAGTTGCCCGAGGGATCGCCGATCCGGCTTCTCGGCCCGCTCGGCAACGCCTTCACATCGCAGGATCTGCCGCGCGGCACGCGCGTCGCGATCGTGGCCGGAGGAATCGGCGCGGCGCCATTTCCGCTGCTCCTCTCGGCCCTGCGCCCGGCGGGAATCGTCTCCGATCTCTATTTCGGGGGCCGAAACGCAAAGGAGCTTTCGCTTCGGGCGCGCTTCGACGGCCTCGTGCCGGGGGAGACGATACTCTCGAGCGACGACGGCTCGCTCGGAGAGAAAGGATTCGTGACGGAGACGTTTTCCCGGCGCCTGTCGGCCGGCGCCCGCTACGCGCGGCTCTACGCGTGCGGCCCGATGCCAATGTTGGCGGCGCTGGCTAAGATCGTTGGCGAAGCGCGGCTGTCGGCCGAGTTCTCGACCGAGGCGGAAATGGGGTGCGGCTTCGGCGCGTGTCTCGGCT
>DASXTI010000218.1:0-4078 GCA_036505535.1 Thermoanaerobaculia bacterium | reverse complement strand
CCGACATGTTCCTGCTGATCCGGTCGGAGGGAGATCCCGCGCAGATCGTGCCGGCCGTTCGGCGCGAGGTCCGAGAGATCGACCCCGGACAGCCGGTCGAGGAAGTCCGATCGCTGCGCGGCGTCGTGGACGAGTCCGCGGCCCTCGTCCGCATCGGCGCGAGCACTCTCTCGGTAACTGGCCTGCTCGCGCTGCTGCTTTCCGCAGTGGGGATCTTCGGCGTCGTTTCGTACACGTCGGCCAGGTCGACGCGCGACATCGGGATCCGCATGGCGCTCGGCGCGCGGCCGTCAGACGTACTGCGTTCCGTGATGGCGGGCGCCGCCCGCCTCTCCCTACTCGGCACCGGCATCGGCTTAGCCGGCGCCGTCGTGCTGACGCGTCTGCTCTCCACGGCCCTTTTCGGCATCGCACCGGGCGACCCGTACATCTTCGGGGCCGTGGTCGTTCTGCTTCTAGCGACCGCTGCGGCGGCGTGCTATTTCCCGGCCCGCCGGGCGACGAAGGTCGACCCGGCCGAGGCGCTGCGGGCGGAGTAGTGCGATGTCTTCCCTGATCTCCGACCTCCGCTTCACCGCGCGCTCGCTGGGGCGCAGCCCCGGATGGCCCGGAATCGTCGTCATGACTCTCGGCCTCGGGATCGGCGCGGTCGTGGCGATCTTTAGCGTGGCTTACGGCGTACTGTTCCAGCCGCTTCCCTACCGGGATTCCGAGCGGCTCGTGCGCATCGGCCACGTGCGTCCCGATACGGCGGTGCCCGGAGAGAGCTTCTCGCCGCAGGATTTCGAAGACCTCGAACAGGCCCGCCCCGACCTCGCGAGCGTGGCGGCCTACTCGTACTTCCCGACTCTCTCCGGAATGAACCTGACCGGCGCCGGCGAGCCCGAGCGCGTGCCCGCGGCCACGGTCTCCGGAAGCTTCTTCGACACGCTCGGGCTTTCCGCCCGCCTGGGACGCACCCTCGCGCCGGACGACGACCGACCCGGGCGCAACCACGTGGTCGTCTTGAGCTCGGCCCTGTGGCAGCGCCGTTTCCGCGGCGACCCGAGCATCGTCGGCCGTCCGATCACGCTCGACGGCGCCCCGTACACGGTCGCGGGCGTGATGCCGCCGGCGTTCCAGATTCCCGACGCGGAGGTGGACGCCTGGGTGCCCCTTTCGACCGTCGGCGAAGACGCGGTGCCCCACAAGCGCGAGGTTCGCTGGCTCCACGTCCTGGGTCGCCTGCGGCAGGGAGCGACGTTTGTGTCGGCTAGCGCCGGCGTCGATGCGTTGCTCTCGCGACTGGCAAGACAGTACCCCGCCAGCAACGTCGGCTTCGATCGGGCGATCCTCGTCCCCCTTTCGGCTTCGGTGACGCGCGACGTGCGGGCGCCGATCCTGGTGCTACTCGGAGCCGTCAGCCTCCTGCTCCTGATCGCCTGCGTCAACGTCGCCAATCTCCTCCTCGCCCGGTCGAGCGCGCGCGAGCGCGAGCTGGCGATCCGCACGGCCCTCGGCGCCTCACGCGCACGGCTGGTCAGACAGCTCCTGACCGAAAGTCTCGCGCTGTCTCTGGCCGGTGGAGCGCTGGGAGTGCTCCTCGCGCGCTGGGGAATCGACGGGCTGCTCGCCCTGGCGGGCGGCCAGGTACCTCGCGCGACCGAGATCGGCTTGAACGCGACGGTCCTCGGCTTCGCCGTGCTGGCCTCGATCGGCACCGGTCTCGCCTTCGGGCTGCTGCCGGCGATGCACACGACCGGCGCCCTGCGCGGTTCGATGGAAGGCGGCGGCCGCTCCGGCACTCCGTCCCGCAGCAGACGGCGACTGTCGCGCGGTCTCGTGCTCGGCGAGACAGCTTTCGCGGTCGCCCTGCTCTTCGGCGCGGGACTCCTGATCCGCAGCTTCTGGCGGCTCACGCACGTGGACACGGGCCTGCGCGCCGATTCGGTCCTGGCCCTCTCGATCACCATTCCCGACGCCGTTTTAGCCGCCGAGAAAGACGCCGCCTATCGATCCGCCATCCTGACGCGGCTCCGGTCCCTTCCGGGTGTGGTGGCAGTGGGAGCGAGCAAGACCCTTCCCCTCCACGGCGGCGGCGAGGCTTACAAGTTCACCGTCGAAGGCCGCGGCGATGTCGGCACGGTCGTCCCGGAGGCCGGGACCGTCATCGTGACGCCGGGGTACTTTGCAGCGCTCGGCATTCCCGTGCTCCGCGGGCGCGACCTCCGCGACGCGGACATCGAGAGCGGCGCTCCCGTGCTCCACGTCAACAACGCCCTGGCCCGGCGCCTCTGGGGAAACGAGGATCCGGTCGGAAAAGGGCTGGTGGTCGGAAAGATGCGGCTCGAGGTCGTGGGCGTGGTGGGGGACGTCCGAAACGAGGGCCTCGACGTGACTCCCCGCGGCACGATCTACGTCCCGATGTCGATCTTCCCGAGGTCGAGCCTCAAGATCTTCCTCCGGACGCCGTCGGATCCCGCGGCGCTGGCCTTAGCGGCCCGCGCGGCAATCCGCGGGATTGACCCCGACCTGCCGATCTCGCGTGTGGCGCCCCTCCCCGAGATAGTCTCGGCGACGGTCGCTCGCCCGCGGTTCCTGACGCTGCTCGTGGCCGGCTTTGCCGCCGCCGCGCTGCTGCTCGCCGCTCTCGGGATCTACGGTGTCATCTCGTTCGGCGTCGCCCAGCGCACCCGCGAGATTGGGATCCGGATGGCCCTCGGCGCCGATCGGGCCTCCGTGCGCCGCCTCGTCGTTGCCGAGGGCATGGCGCTGGCGGCCGGGGGCCTCGGGCTCGGCGTCGCCGCGGGGCTCGTGCTCTCCCGCGCGCTCCGGAGCGTTCTCTTCGAGATCCCGGCGGGTGATCCGGCGACTCTCGCCGCGGTCGCCGCCCTGCTGGCCGGGGTCGCCCTCGTCGCCTGCACCATTCCGGCGGTGCGCGCCGCAAACCTGGACCCCCAGGCCGCCCTGAGGGCCGACGGGTGACTTTCCTGCAGGACCTGCGCTACGCGCTCCGGACGCTCGCCCGGAGTCCCGGGTTCGCCGCCGCGGCGATCTTGACGCTCGCAATCGGCATCGGCGCCAATACGGCAATCTTCGCGGTCGTGGACGCCGTTTTGCTGCGTCCCCTGCCGTATGAGAAGGCGGATGCCTTAGTCCTCGCACAAACCATCCAGAGGGAGAACCGGCAGCCGTGGGGGACGGCGCCCCCTGATTTTTATGCGCTCCGAGAGCGAAACCGCACGCTGGACGGTCTGGCGTCGTTCTACGTCCGTCCTGCGAACCTGACGGGCGATGCCGAACCGGAACGCGTGCCGGCGATGATCGTGTCGTCGAACTTTTTCGCGGTACTGGGCCGGGAACCTCTCCTCGGCCGCGGTCTGACGATGGCGGACGAGAAATGGGGCTCGCATCGCGTCGCGATCTTGACCGACGGGTTGTGGCGCCGGCGCTTCGGCGGCAACCCCGCCGTCATCGGCCAGACCATCCGGCTGGACGCCTCGCCCTACGTCGTCGTCGGCGTGTTGCCGCCGAAATTCTCCTTCGGCGGCGTGAGCGCCCAGATGTTCCTGCCCATGGCATTCGAACCGGGCGACAACCTGAACACGCACAACAACTACTTCCTGACGATGGTCGGCCGGTTGAGGAGGGGCGTCAGCCGCGCGCAGGCGCTCGCCGACTTGGACACCATCATGCGGGGAATCGAGCGAGAGCATCCCGAGAACAAAGGCCTCGCCGCCGACCTGACGCCGCTGCAAGACGCGATCGTGCAAGGCGCTCGGCCGGCGATCCTGGTCCTGATGGGCGCGGTCGGCTTCGTTCTGCTCATCGCGTGCGCGAACCTGGCCAACTTGTTGCTGGCGCACGCCGTCGGACGTCGACGCGAGATTGCCATCCGTGCGGCGCTCGGCGCGAGCCGCAGGAGATTGGTGCGACAGTTCCTAACCGAGGGGATCCTGCTGGCGGGTCTCGGCGGCTCGGCAGGTGTTCTGCTCGCCTCCTGGAGCATGGGCGCCGTGCACCTTCTCGGCCCGGGCGTCCTGCCCCGGGGAGACGAAATCCATATCGATCCATCGGTTCTGGCGTTTGCAAGCGGCAT
>DASXTI010000217.1:0-44770 GCA_036505535.1 Thermoanaerobaculia bacterium | reverse complement strand
GTCGATCTCGCCGCCCCGGCTCCTCTTCTCTTCCGAGCTCGCCGTAGGAGGGCGCGAAGACGTATTCCGCCAGTATGACGTCTCCGCAGACGGGAAGGAGTTCCTGTCGCAACGCTACGCCAGTCCCGAGGAACCGGACCGACAGCTCACGATCGTCACGAACTGGGTCTCGGAGGCGGCGCGGTAGTCAGCGGGAGGGTTGCGGCGAGAGAATCGGATACCCGTTCGTGCCGATCCGCGACGGCACGGACCCCGGTGTCCCCGGCGGGGCACTGATGGGGAAGCCGTTCGGCCCGATGCGCGACGGGACAACGACCGGCGGAATGGGCGGCCGCGGAGGCGGCAAAACGTATCCGCCCCAGTAGAAGCCGCCATACCCGTAGTCGGATCCGCCGTCGACCACCATGTCGGGAGAGGTCACCGACGGCGGCGCCTCGTAGCGCGGCCCTTCGACGGCGGGGCCGATGAAAACCGTTTGACCCGGAGCGAGCTTCTCCGGCTTCGGTGCGTCCTCGGACGCGACGACCCGCTCGACCTCGGCCGCGGAGACGCTCATGTAGACCCGGTCGGGAAAGCGGTGAAAGAGCAGGACCCGGCCCTTGCGAACCGGGGCGTCGAGCGAAAAGATTCGGGAACCGCCTCGCAACTCCAGGGCGTAGTACGTCATCGAAGGCAGTGCGGAGGCGGCGAAAATTGCGGCAAAGGCGAGCGAGGCGGCGCGTTTCATGATCCATCCTCCGGCTTGGGGACCCGTCAATATATGGTATAGACTCGTCGGCCTGGGCGAAGCAGGGCCGATTCTGGCACGGCTGGTGGGGGTCCCGCCCGGTTCTGCAAGAACACCAACAAAGAGGGTCGTCGAGTAATGTCCGTCCGAAATGATTCGGGCTCTGGGCTTCGAAGCGTCCCGGAGGGAACCGCCCCGACCTCTGTCCGAAACGCCATCGCGGCGGCGCAGCGGTATCTCCTGTCGATCCAGGCCGAAGACGGGCACTGGTGCGGCGAGCTCGAAGGGGACACGATCCTGGAGTCGGAGTACATCCTCACGCTGCACTTCCTCGGGCGTACCGGCGAGGAGCGAGTCCGGAAGGCTGCCGAGTACCTGAGGCGCAGGCAGTTGGACGGCGGCGGTTGGGCGATCTACGAGGGAGGCCCGGCGGAGGTCAGCTCGTCGGTCAAGGCCTACTTCGTATTGAAGCTCGTGGGCGACGATCCGGACGCGCCCCACATGGTCAAGGCGCGCAGGGTGATCCTGGAGCTCGGCGGCATCGAAGCCTGCAACTCCTTCACGCGGATCTATCTCGCGATCTTCGGGCAATGCAGCTGGGACGACTGCCCGGCGGTTCCGCCCGAGATCGTTCTGCTGCCCGATTCCTTCGTCTTCAACATCTACAAGATGTCCTCCTGGTCGCGCGGCATCGTCGTTCCGCTCTCGGTCATCTGGGCAACGAAGCCCTCCTGCGCGGTACCGGAACACGCCGCGATCCCGGAGCTCCACGTAACGCGCAAGGCGGCCCCGATCAGAGGCCGCACCCGGCGCGAACGCTTCTGGCGCGGATTCTTCAGCGAGATCGACCACATGCTCAAGCGTCTCGAGGCCGCCAGGATCACACCGCTTCGGAAAAGGGCGCTCGCCGCCTGCGAAAGGTGGATTCACGAGCGCCTCGTGCAGTCCGACGGCCTCGGCGCCATCTTCCCGCCGATCGTCAACACGCTCATCGCGTTCCGATGCCTCGGCTATGCCAACGACGATCCGCGCATCCAGATGCAGGCGCGCGAGCTCGAGAGGTTCGAGCTTGAGGACGAGGAGACGCTTCATCTGCAGCCCTGCTTCTCTTCGATCTGGGACACCGCGCTGGCCACGGTCGCGCTCTCGGACTCCGGCCTGCCGGCCGAAGATCCGGCGCTGCTGAAGGCCGGACGCTGGCTTCTCGACCACGAGGTCAAGAAGGTCGGCGACTGGAAGAAGGCCTGCCCGGAGGCGGAGCCCGGCGGCTGGTATTTCGAGTACGCCAACGAGTGGTATCCCGACACCGATGACACGGCGGAGGTATTGACCGCCCTGGCGCGCGTCAAGTTTCCGGGCGAGGCCGAAGATCTCGCCCGTCAGGGCGCGGTCGCGCGCGGTCAGGCGTGGCTTCTCGCGATGCAGAACCGCGATGGCGGCTGGGGTGCCTTCGACAAGGACTGCGACAACGAGGTTCTGACCTTCATCCCCTTCGCGGACCACAATGCGATGATCGATCCGAGCTGCGAAGACATCACGGGCCGTATCCTCGAGGCCCTGCACGGCCTGGGCGTGCCCGCCGGTCATCCGGCGGTCCGCCGCGCGGCCGGGTATCTCGAGCGCCAGCAGAATGCCGACGGCACCTGGTACGGCCGCTGGGGCTGCAACTACATCTATGGGTCATGGCTCGCGCTGCGCGGGCTCCTGCACGCGGGCGAAGATTTGAGACAGTCCCGCTTCCAGAAGGCGGTCGAGTGGCTACACGCGCACCAGAATGCGGACGGCGGTTGGGGCGAGCTTCCCCGCTCCTACGATCGACCCGAAACGAAGGGACAGGGTCCCTCGACACCATCCCAGACCGCGTGGGCGTTGATGGCTCTCTTCGCCACGGGCGACCGGGATTCCGAAACCGTCCGTCGAGGAGTCGCGTATCTCCTTTCGCTGCAGCAGTATGACGGCTCGTGGAGGGATGAGCACTGGACGGGCACGGGCTTTCCAAAAGTCTTCTACCTCCGATACCATCTCTATGCGACGTATTTCCCGCTCTGGGCGTTGTCGCTTTATGCGCGGGAAGGGGCCGGGGGTTCGACGAGCCCGGCAGAAATCGGCGCGAACGTCACGGCATCGCGCCATTCGGACCACGGAGTGAATTGATGCGATTCCCGATGCACATCATGACGGACACCATCCAGCACCAGGTTCGCAATGCGATCCGGGGCAACAAGCGCTACCCCTTCGTGCTGATGCTCGAGCCGCTCTACACCTGCAACCTCGCCTGTCTGGGTTGCGCCCTCGAACGCCACACGGGGAAGCTGAAGGACCGGCTGCCGCTTGAGAAGTGCATCGAGGCGGTCGAGGTCTCGCAGGCGCCGGTCGTATCGATCTGCGGCGGCGAGCCGACGATCTATCCCGAGCTGCCGCAACTGGTCGAAGCGATCATCAAGAGAAGGCGCCACATCTACCTCTGCACCAATGCCCTGCTGCTCGATGAGACCGTCTTCGGATTGATCCCGCCGCACAAGCGGCTCATGATCAACGTCCACTTGGACGGCATGAAGGAGACGCACGATTACGTCTGTGCGCGCGCGGGGGTCTTCGACAAAGCGATCGCCATGATCAAGGAGGGCGTGCGCCTAGGGCACCATGTCATGGCCAACACGACCATATTCAAAGAAACGGACATCGATGAGGTCGAGGAGCTCTGCGAGCTTCTGACCGGCATGGGCGTCGAAGGGATGCTGGTGTCCCCCGGATACCATTACGAGTCGGTCGACCGGGACATCTTCCTCACCAAGTCGGAGATCCAGCAAAAGTTCCGCCGCGTGCTCGACATTTCCAAGAAATACAAGCTCACGTCGACTCCGATGTTCCTGGAGTTCGCCGCCGGACTGCGCGACTACAAGTGTTCGCCGTGGTCCACGGTCACTTACACGCCAAAGGGGTGGAAGGGGCCGTGCTATCTGATCGGCAAGACCTACTCGGAGACTTTCGCGGAGTTCTGGAACGGCACGGACTGGAGCTACTGGGAGTCGCGCCAGGATCCCCTGTGCCGCAACTGCGCGATGCACTCGGGCTTCGAAGCCTCGGTCGTGATGGAGCTTCCCAAGCATCCGGGCGACATGGTCCGGATGATCGCGTGGAACTTAGCGGCGTAAGAAGCGACATACGGCTCGCGGGGTCGCCAGTTTCAAGTTACAAGTTTCGAGTTTCAAGTTGGAGCGCCTCGAACTCGTAACTTGAAACTTGTAACTCGTAACTCGCTGCTTTCTTCGGGACCCGTTTGAATCTCGTCACTGGCGGCACCGGTTTCCTCGGGGCGCACGTCGTCCGGGCGCTCATCGCGAAGGGGCGCGTCGTCCGCTGCCTCGTTCGGCCCGGCAGCCGCCGCGACAATCTCGAAGGCCTGCCCGTCGAGATCGTCACCGGAGACCTCGCCGACGCAGGCTCTCTCTCGCGCGCGATGGCAGGGGTCGCCACGCTCTACCACGTCGCGGCGGACTATCGGTTCTGGACGAGAGATCCGCGAGAGCTCTATCGGTCCAATGTGACCGGCACCGAGAACATCCTGAAGGCCGCCGCCGACGCGGGCGTTTCGAGAGTCGTCCATACGAGCTCGGTCGCCGCGCTCGGATTGAAGACCGACGGCTCCTCTGCGGACGAGACCGTGGCAGCCGACCGGAACACGATCATCGGCCATTACAAGAGGAGCAAGTACGACGCCGAGCGCGTGGCCGAGCGGTGGGTGGAGCGCGGACTGCCCATCGTCATCGTCAATCCCTCCACGCCGATCGGCGAGCTCGACATCAAGCCGACGCCCACCGGCCAGATGATCGTCGACTTCCTGAACCGCAGGATGCCGGCCTACGTGGACACGGGGCTCAACCTCGTCGACGCGCGCGACGTAGCGCGGGGACATCTGCTCGCCGCGGAAAAGGGAAGGATCGGAGAGCGGTATATCCTCGGCAACCGCAACATGACGTTGAAGGAAATCCTCGACGTCTTAGCCGGGCTGACTGGGATTCCCTCCCCGGCGATACGACTCCCCCACTGGATCCCGCTCTCGGTCGCGGCCGCCGGCACCTTCGTCGCGCGAGTCACCGGCCGCGCGCCGCGCATCCCTCTCGAGAGCGTGCGGATGTCCACGCACCGGATGTTCTTCGACGCGGGCAAGGCGGTTCGAGAGCTCGAGCTTCCGCAGACCCCCGTCGAGGAGCCGCTTCGCCGCGCGGTCGACTGGTTCCGGACGAAGGGCTATGTCCGGAGGTGACCGGGCCCGGATGGGCATCCTGACCGCGATTCCCGAGGAGCTCGACGCGATCCTTTCCGTCGCGCGTGAGGTGCGCGCCGAGCGGAACGGTTTTCTCCGGGCCCGCATCGGCGTGACCGAAGTCGTCCTCGCCGCGGCCGGAGACGGCGCGGGGAAGGCCGGACGGAGCGCGGCCGCCCTTTGCGAGACCTACGCTCCCGCGGAAATTCTGGGAGCCGGCGTCGCCGGCGCGCTTTCGCCCGAGCTTTCGGCCGGCGAGCTCGTCGCTTCTCGACAGATTTACGATGCCTCCGGCCCCGCTCCCGCGCCGGACGAAAGACTGCTGTCGCGGGCGTTGTCGGGGGCTGGAGTGAGGTCCGCCACGCTCTTGACCGTCGCGAAGCCGGCGTTGAGTCCCTCAGAGAAGGCCGTTCTGGCCACGTCGATCGATGGCGGCGCGGCCGCGGTGGACATGGAATCGGCCGTCTGGGCTCGGGAGGCCGCCGCGCGCGGTATTCCGTACGTCGTCATTCGAGCGATCAGCGACGAAGCGGGAGAGCGGCTTCCCCGCTATCTTTCCACTTGCATGGACGAGGACGGAAGCATCCGACGTTCCAAAGTGGTGGCGCAGGCGCTCGCGCACCCGGGATCGATCCCGGAGCTGCTCCGGATGCGGCGGCGCGTCCGCGACGGGGCGCGTCATCTCGCCGCATTCCTCGAGCGCTTCTTGTCCGAGAGTGTCTGATGCCGAGCCTCGAGGATCTCTTAGAGAAGACCAGCCGCACTTTCGCGCTGTCGATCCCGGTGCTGCCGGAGCCGACGCGCCGCGAAGTAATGATCGCGTACCTTCTCTTTCGCATCGCGGACACGTTCGAGGATGCCGCCCACTGGCCGCCCGGCTCGCGTATCGCCGCGCTCCATGACTTCTGCGGGCTTCTGCGATCGGAAGGGCGCCGGCAGGCCGAGACCCTTTCTTCGCGCTGGATCGGGGAAGGCTGCTCGCCGCACCAGGGATACCGGGAGCTCATCGCGCAGACGCCCTACGTGCTCGACAGTTTCTTCGAGCTGTCCGCCGCCGCGATGGATCCCATTCGGACGCATGTCATTCGCTCGGCAGAGGGAATGGCGGGTTTCGTGTCGCGCACCACCGAAGGGCGGCTCCGCCTCCACTCGATTTCGGACCTGCAGCGCTATTGCTACGTCGTCGCCGGTATCGTCGGGGAGATGCTGACTGAGCTATTCCTTCTCGGCCGGCCCGCTCTCTCGGCAATCGCTCCATATGTGCGCGAGCGAGCGGCGACCTTCGGCGAAGCCCTGCAGCTCGTCAACGTCCTGAAGGACTCCGCCGTGGATGCCTCCGAGGGAAGAATTTATCTTCCGGCGGAGGTCCCAGAGTCGGAGGTCTTCGCGCTCGCCCGCCACGATCTCGGGATCGCCGGCCAGTACATCCTGGCCCTCCAGAAGGCGCAGGCTCCCCGTGGCTTGATCGAGTTCACGGCGCTGCCGGTGCAGCTGGCCTGGGCCACCCTCGAGCGCGTCGAGAAGCACGGTCCGGGATCCAAAGTCAGCCGTCCAGAGGTCTTTCTCATCACCCAGAAGCTCAAGCGGGCGCTCGACAGAAACGAGCCCGCGGTCGCCTCGCCGCCGACGTAGCACCTGCCCAACGACACTGCGACCGGGTCAGACCCCTTGACGTATTAAGTTGTAGAGTATCATCCGCGTTCCCGCGAAACGGGGAGGCAAGAAGTCGTATGCCCATTTTGAGCCGGGTCGAGTGCCCACACGACCTCAAGGGATTGAGCCACGAGGAATTAGCCGAAGTCGCGCAAGACTGCCGCGACGTGATCATCCAGACGATTACCAAGACGGGGGGCCACCTGGCCTCGAACCTGGGAGTCGTCGAATTAACCCTGGCTTTGCACCGCGCCTTCGAGAGCCCGAAGGACTGGCTCGTCTGGGACACGTCCAATCAGTGCTACACGCACAAGCTCATCACCGGCCGGCGCGATAAGTTCCCATCGATCCGTACGCCCGGAGGCCTCTCGGGTTTCGCCGAGCCATCCGAGAGCCCGCACGACACGCTCGCCGCCGGACACGCGGGGACGGGTTTGTCCTATGGCCTCGGCGTTTCGGTGGCGCTCCAGAGCGGCCTGGATGAGCCCTACGTCGTCGTCATCGTCGGGGACGGCGCGCTCACCTCGGGGCCGAGCTACGAAGCCTTGAACAACATCGTCCACGTCAAACCGAAGCGAATGATCGTCATCTTCAACGACAACGGCTGGTCGATCTCCGAGAATGTCGGGTGGCTGGCCCACTGGCGCAACCGCTTCGAGCTCCATCCGACCTACCAGAAGTTCATCGAGACCGGCCATAGCTTCTTCAAGCGCCTGCCGAAGGGGGACAAGGCCTGGGAGCTCGCGAGAAAGTTGAAGAGCTCGGTAGAAGGCCTTTTTTTTCCGAACCTGATTTGGGACGAGCTCGGCTTCCATTACGTCGGGCCGGTCAACGGCCACGACTTCCGGGAGCTCGAGGAGGCCTTGGCGCGCGCCAAGGACGTGGCGAAGGACGGCACGCCGGTCGTCATCCACGCGCTGACGCACAAGGGGCGCGGCTTTCAACAGGCCGAACAGAATCCCTCGAAGTTTCATCAGCCGGGCACGCCGACCGGCGCGCCGGGCTCGGGCACCCGCTACACGTATTCGCAGGTCTTCGCCCGGACTCTGATCACGATGATGGAGAGAGACCCGAAGATCGTGGCGATCTCCGCCGCCATGCTCGAAGGAACGGGGCTCGTCGAGGTCAAGAAGAAGTTCCCCGACCGGGTCTACGACGTGGGGATCGCGGAAGAGCACGCGGTCATCATGGCCGCCGGCATGGCGAAGGCCGGGTTGAAGCCGGTCGTCTCCATCTACTCGACCTTTCTGCAACGCTCCTTCGATCAGCTGATCCACGACGTCTGCCTCCAAAACCTTGCCGTGACGATATGCATCGACCGCGCGGGCTTGGTCGGCGACGATGGCAAGACCCATCAAGGAATCTTCGACATCGCGTACACGCGCACGATCCCGAACATGACCGTGGCCGCGCCGAAAGATGAGAACGAGCTCCAGCACATGCTCTACACGGCCATCACCTGCGGCCATCCCTTCGCGGTGCGCTATCCGCGGGGAGTGGCCCTGGGGGTCGAGCTCGATGCAGAGCTGAAGACGATTTCCATTGGCCGCGGCGAGATGCTGACAGAGGGACACGACATCACGCTTGTGGCGTACGGCTCGATGGTCTCGGTCGCGAGTCAGGTGGCCGAGGAGCTCTCCCGGCGCGGGATCTCCTGCGGCGTCGCCAACGCGCGTTTCGCGAAACCGCTCGACCTCGACATGCTCCGGCGCATTTCGGAGGCCTCTCCTCGTATCCTGACGCTCGAAGAGCACCTGAGGATGGGCGGATTCGGAAGCGCCGTTCTCGAGGCGTTCCATGCCGAAGGGCTTCCGACCGAAGGGCTGAGAGCTCACGCCCTCCCCGACCAGTTCGTGGATCACAGCCCGCAGTTGCAGCAACGCCACAACTTGAAGCTCGATGTCGAGGGGGTCGTGGAGACGGTTCTCACGCTCTATCCCGACCTTTCTCGTTCGCCGCTCGCGGCCACGACCGAGGCGCGGAAGAAGGAGAAATTCGCGGAGACGGTGACCTGGTGACCGAGCACGACTTCTCGGGAATCCGGGTCGAGAAGCTCCTCATCGCCGGCCTGCGCGGCTTCTGCGCGGGGGTCGTGCGGGCGATCGACGTGGTCGAGAAAGCCCTCGAGGCCTGCGAGGGACCGATCTACGTCCGCAAAGAGATCATCCACAACCGGTACGTCGTCGACGAATTGCGCGACAAGGGAGCCCGGTTCGTGGAGGAGGTCGACGAAGTTCCCGACAACGCGTGGCTCGTCTTCTCTGCGCACGGCATCGCACCCCAGGTCAGAAACGTCGCCACCGGCAAGGGCCTGAAGACGATCGATGCCACCTGCCCGCTCGTCACGAAGGTTCACCTCGAAGCGATCCATTACGCCCGGCAGGGCTACACGATCATCCTGGTCGGCCATCACGACCACGACGAAACGGTCGGAACGCTGGGCGAGGCGCCCGACGCGATCCGACTCGTCGAGACCCGGGAGGACGCGGAGAAGGTCACCGTTCCCGATCCGGACCGGGTCGCGTACCTCACGCAGACCACTCTCTCCATCGACGACACGCGAGAGATCCTCGCGATCCTGAAGCGGCGCTTTCCGAACCTGAGGGCTCCCTCGAAGCAGGACATCTGCTATGCCACGCAGAACCGGCAGGACGCCGTAAAGGCGATGGCGCCGCACGTCGATCTGCTGCTGGTACTCGGCGCGCCCAATAGCTCCAATTCGCTGCGCATGTGCGAGGTCGCTCGCGCCAACGGCGTGGCGTCCCATTTGATCGAGCGCGCGCGAGACATCCGGCCCGAGTGGCTCGCCGGAGTGCGCGTGCTGGGGCTGACCGCGAGCGCCTCGGCCCCCGAGATTCTGGTTCAAGAAGTCGTGGCCTTCAGCCGCGAGAAGCTGGGAGTTCAGACGGTGGAAGAGTTCGAAACGGTCAAGGAGGACGTCTCCTTCCCGCTGCCTCAAGAGTTGAAAGCGCTCCTGCCCGTCAGGGTTTCCTGATTTCCCTGGAGCCCGCATGAATCCCCCGGGCGCGATCGACGCGACCTCTCGAGGGTCACACCAGTCCGCGCCGGCGGCCTCGCCGGGCACGAGCGGCCGGGGCAAGCGCGCAGCCCGGGTCCTGCTCTTCCTCCTCGGCCTTGCCGTTCTGGCTTCGATTCTGGCGGCCGTGGGATGGAAATCGGTAGAGGCCAACCTCGGACTGATCGGCGGATGGTTCCTCGGCCTCGTACTGCTCTACGCGCTCGCCCAGCTCTCGTTCGCCCTCGGCTGGTGGGTCCTGACCGGACCGGCGCCGCGTCCGATCTCCTTTGCCGATCTGTTCGCGGCGTACCTCGGAGGGGACGCGATCAACTACTTAACGACGGTCGGCGGCGAGCCCGTCAAGGCGCAGCTTCTGAAGAAGAAGATGGGCTTCTCCCGGGCCTTCGCCACCGTCGCGGTGCACCGTCACGCGGACGTCCTCGCGCAATGGATCTTTCTCTCACTCGGCGTCGCGGTCGCGCTCACGCGCTTCGCCCTGCCGGCGGCGGCGCGGCTGGTGGCCTTGGGAGGGCTTCTCTTTTTGGGCGGACTGCTCCTGTGGCTGACATGGGGACTGCGCCGCGGAGCATTCCGCCCTGCCCTGGCATGGATCGGCCGATTTCCCCCGCTGTCGCACCGGATGGCCCGCCTGGACGAATCGGCCAGGATCCTCGACTCGAAGATCGGTGAGTTCTACGCCGAACGCCACCGGCACTTCTGGACCGCCGTGGCGTGGTGCTTTCTCGGCTGGTGCGGCGGGCTGCTCGAGACCTATCTCGTTCTGCGATTGCTGGCGCCCCGGGAGGGATGGGCGACCGCAGTCGCGATCGAGTCGATGGCGATGGTCCTCAACACCATGCTGCTCTTCATCCCGGCACGCATCGGCAGCGCCGAGGGGATTCGCGCCGGTGTCTACGTACTCGTTGGACTCACGGCCGCGCAAGGGGTCGCCTACGGTTTGGTCCGGCGCGCGCGCGAGCTTCTCTGGATCATGCCGGGTCTCGTGATCCTTCTGAAGCGTCACGTCCTCGGGATCGGGCACCTGAAACTGCCGGAGACGGAGCTCTCCGAGGAGGCGGCGAGGTGACGGCGCCGACGGCTTTGCTGTTCGACTTCGGGGGTACCCTCGACGCCGATGGAATCCCCTGGAAGGATCGATTCTTCGCGCTTTTCCGCGAAGAGGGGCTTTCGACTCCGGCCGAGCGCTTCGACGGCGCATTCTACGCGGCCGACGACGCGCTGGTCGGGACGCTCCCGAAAGAGCTTTCCCTGGCGGAGACGGTCGAGAGGCTCTCGCGCGACTTGACCCGGGCGCTCGGAGGCGACGGGGCGCTTGCGGAACGTGTGGCGGACCGCTTCTTCGGCGACGCTTTCGCGAAGCTTTCTGCGAACGCTCCGCTCCTCGAGCGGCTCTCTGCCCGCTTCCGGCTCGGTATCGTCGCGAACTTCTACGGGAATCTGGAAGCCGTGTGTTCCGGGGCGGGTATCCGCAGGCACTTTGGCGTGACTGTCGACTCGGCGGCGGTGGGCTTTACGAAGCCTGATCCGCGAATCTTCCAGGCCGCCTTGGCGGCGCTGGAAGCGAGCCCCGATCGCGCGGTTTTCGTGGGCGATTCCCTTCCCCGGGACATGGCGGGCGCCCGCCGGCTCGGCATGCCGCACGTTTGGTTGAAGCCCGGCCAGAGGCAGGGCTGCTGTCCCGACGATGCCGTCATTGCGAGCCTGGCGCAACTGCCCGAGGTGCTTCCGTGACGGCCATCGCCTCCGGCGGGGTCATCGCGGCCGGCCACGGCTCGCGGCTGAAGCAATTCGGCGTGCCGAAGCCCTTCGTCCGGATCGCCGGTATCCCCCTCATCGAGCACGTTCTCTCGAATTTCGAGGCCGCAGGCGTCACGGCGGTTGCCATCATCTTCAACGAGACCGAGCGAGAATGCGCCTCCTTCGTCCGCGATCGCTTCGGGCGACTCGTTTCGAAGGTCGTCGTGAAGACGACCCGATCCTCGCTCGAAAGTTTTCGCGAAGTTCTGGAGGCCGCTCCGCCCGGCCGTCTCCTCGTCTCGACCGTCGACGCCTTCTGCCCGAGAGAGGACTTCGTCGGTTTCGTCCGCCGGGCCGAGGAGCTTCCTTCCGACGCGGCGATCCTCGCGGTCACGGGCTTCGTGGACGACGAGAAGCCTCTGTGGGTGACTGCGACCCGGTCCGGCCGCATCACGGTCGTCGGCGGCTCCTCGGGAGACGCCGTCACCGCCGGTATCTACGTCGTCCCGGAAGGGGTGCGGGATCTCGGAATCCCGCCGCAGCTCGCGCGGCTGCGCGACTTTCTCGCGTGGCTGTGCAAATCGGGCGTGCCGATGCTCGCGGTCCCCGTTCGAAAGGTCGTGGACGTCGACCGGGCCGAAGACGTTAAGACGGCCGAGATGCTCGCGCGGGAAGAGGTCGGAGGGCGATGAGCGAGCCGCGCTGCTGGGGCGTGTACCGGGAGGTCGCACACTCGCCCGGCCGCGAGACCGACGACGCGGAAATCCTGCGCGCGACCGCGCGGGAGCTGGAGGCGAAGGGCTTTGCCGTCGAGCTCAAGTCCCCCGACGAGCTGCCCGAGACCGAAGACGATGACGCCGTGCCTCCGTTTCTCTTCGTCATGTGCGAGCGCGTCCCTGTCGTCGAGCGGCTGGCGGCCTGGGAGCGCCGCGGCGCGCGGATCGTGAACCGTCCCTCGGGGATTCGGAACACGGACCGGGAGCGGACGATCGCGCTCTTCGAGAAGCGTCGAATCCGGTTCCCGAGAAGCGTTCTCGTCGAGACCCGTCCGCGCCGCGGCGTGACTTTCGCCGGACCCTGCTGGATCAAGCGAGGGGACGTTCACGCCACGCAGGAGGGGGACGTGTCGTTTGCGCCAGACGCCGCCACGCTCCAGAATGCCTTGACGAGCCTGGCCGCCCGCGGGATCTCGCGCGCCGTCGTCCAGGACCACGTTCCGGGAGATCTGATCAAGTTCTACGGCGTGGCGGGGCTTGCCGAGGAGGAGGAACGTCCCTCCTGGTTTCAGTGGTTCTACCACCGTGACCAGAGGCTTCAGAATCACCGTTTCGATCCCGACCTCCTGACCAAGGCCACCACGAAAGCGGCCGCGGCTCTCGGTCTCGACGTTTACGGCGGAGACGCGATCGCCTCGAAGGGGGGAACGATCTCGGTGATCGATCTGAACGCTTGGCCGAGCTTCGCTCTCTTCCGTCCGGTTGCCGCCTCGCGTATCGCGGAGTTCCTGGCCGCGCGGTTTTCCAGCATTCGCGTGTCCGGATGAGCAAACCGACGAAGAAGCGAAACGAGGTCGGGCCGCGCTCGCGGCGCATCGTGGATATGGAGTCTCTGCATATGGCTCCCGGCCTGCAGTCCTTCGCCCTCTATTCGGGCCTGGCCATGGCGCGCGGCGAGGGAAGCCGCATCATCGACGAGGATGGCAATGCCTATATCGATTTCATCGCCGGCATCGCCGTCGGCAGCGTGGGACACTGTCATCCGCACTACGTTCGGGCCCTCCAGGAGCAGGCCGCCAGGCTCACCTTCGGAAGCTTCACGACGGAGGTCCGCGCGAAATTCCTGGATCTCTTAGCCAGCGTCACGCCGAAGGGTCTCACGCGCATCCAGCTCTATTCCGGCGGTTCGGAGGCGGTGGAGGCGGCGTTTCGCCTGGCCAAGTCGGCGACGAAGAAGTTCGAGTTCATCGGCTACTCGGGCGCCTTCCACGGCAAGACGGGAGGCGTCCTCCCTCTTCTCTGGGGGGACTTCAAGAATCAGCTCGGCCCCTTCGCCCCCGGCTGCTACTCGGCCCCCTATGCCTACTGCTACCGTTGTCCGCTGAGCCTGACCTACCCCGACTGCGGAATCGCGTGCGCGGAGAAGACTCGAGAAGTCATCCAGAATCAGTCCGGGGGGGAAATCGCCGCGATCATCGTCGAGCCGATGCAGGGAACGGCGGGAAATGTGATTCCCCCGCCGGGATTTCTGCCCGCGGTGCGCGCGATCGCGAAGGAGCATGGCGCGCTCTTCATCGCCGACGAGATGATCACGGGTTTCGGCCGAACGGGGAAGATGTGGGGGGTGGATCACGACGGGGTCCTGCCGGACGTGATGACGATCGGCAAGGGCATGGGCGGCGGCTTTCCGCTCTCGGCCGTCGTGTCGACCGACGAGCTGACGAAGCATCCCCCCTTCTCCAAGCCTTCGGGCAGCTCGTCGAGCTATGGCGGTAATCCGCTCGCCTCGGCCGCGGGGCTCGCTTCGCTCGAGATCATCCTCGCGGAGAACCTCGTCGCCAACTCCGAGCGTACCGGCCGTGCGATGCTCGCGCGCCTCCAAGCGATGCAGGAGAAGCATCGCATCATCGGCGACGTCCGGGGAAAGGGGCTGCTGCTGGGGATCGAGCTCGTGAAGGATCGCCGCACCAAGGAGCTCGTCTCGAAGGATCTCACGAAGGCGCTGTTTCAGGAGTGTCTGCGGCGCGGACTCCTCGCCATGGTCTACTCCCCCGTCATCCGCCTAAATCCGCCCTTGAACATCAGCGAGGAAACCGCGCTCGAGGGTCTCGAGATTTTCGACGAGGCGCTCGGGGCGACCTCGAAGGAGTGGGGCGTCGCCTGACGCGCCGCATCGCGCTCGACCCGGCATGTTGAGAGGAGCGATTCTCGGAGTCGGCCACGTCGCCGTCCACGGGCACCTTCCCGGATGGAAGGTCCGAGACGACGTTTCGCTCGTCGCCGCCGCCGACGCGCGGCCGGAGCGGCGGAACCCCTTCCTCGCGGCCTTTCCGGAGGCGCGCTGGTACGCCAGGGCGGAAGACCTGCTCGCGAACGAGGCTCTGGATTTCGCGGTCATCTGCACGCCGCCCGCTTCGCATGCCGCGCTCTGCCGGGCGGCGCTGCAACGCTCGCTCCATGTCCTGTGCGAGAAGCCGCTCGTTCTTTCGCCCGAGGAGCTCCGGGGACTGCCCGCGCTCGCGGCCGAGAAGGAGCGGACGCTCTTCACCGTTCACAACTGGAAACACGCGCCGATTCTGGCGAAGGCGACTGAGCTCGTGCGCTCCGGCGCGATCGGGGAGATCCGGCGCTGCCGTTGGGAGACGCTTCGTACGGGGCCGGCCGTCGCCGTCGGCGAGCAGGTCAACTGGCGCGTGGATCCGAGCCAGTCCGGGGGCGGCGTCCTCGTCGATCATGGATGGCATGCGCTCTACCTCGTGCAGGATTGGATGGCCTCGGTACCGCGCTCGGTCGCCGCGCTTCTCGAGACGCGCAAGCACAAGGAATGGCCGATCGAGGATACCGCCGATCTTTTTCTCGCGTATCCCTCCTCCTCGGCGGAAATCTTCCTGACGTGGGCCGCCGAGGAGCGCGCCAACCGGCTGGAGCTCACCGGCGCGAACGGCAGAGTCTCCATCGAGGAAGGCAACCTCGCGCTCTTCGACGCCGCCGGGACGGAGCCGTCCCGGACATGGATTTTTCCGGCGCTCACCGAAGGCTCGCATCATCCCGACTGGTTCGGCGGCGTCATCGATGATTTCGTCGCAGAAATTGAGGATCCGCGAAAGCGCGGCCGGAACCTCGGCGAGGCCGTCCTCTGCGCCAACGTGCTGGCGCTCGCGAAAGAGTCGAGCCGGCGCGGCGGAGAACCTCTTCCGGCGGATCGCCTCGCCGGAGGAGGCCGCCGGTGAACGATGGGCCGACCCTTGCTCTCGTCGCGCCCGAGGGCGCGGCCGGAGTGCCGCCGGAGACCGTTCTGCTCGGCCTGCCGATCATCCGGCGAACCGTGCTCTCCGCGCGGCGGGCCGGTTTCGGGCGTATTCTCGTCGTCGGCGCCACGGAGGGCATTCGGACGGCTCTCGAAGGCACTCCGGCCGAACTCACGACGACCGTTCCCCCGGACGCCGTTTCGCTCGAGTGGAACGTCGCCGTTGAGACCAAGGATCTCCAAGGGCTTCTCGCCGGTGAGAGAACCGCGGGTGTCCCGGTCGCATCGCGGTCCGATTTGCCCCGCGCGGAGAGGTCTCTCCTTCGGGGTCTGATCAAGGATACCGAGGGATTCATGTCGCGCCACTTCGAGCGAAAGATCTCGCTTTCCGTCAGCCGCCTTCTGGCCGCGACGCGCGTGACGCCCAACCAGATGACGCTCATCTCCGTCGCCATCGGACTCTGCGGAGCCCCCTTCTTCTTCTCTTCGCAGCCTGCGATGCAGACGGCGGGCGCTCTGCTCTTCCTCTCCCACTCGATTCTCGACGGTTGCGACGGCGAGCTCGCGCGACTGAAGTTCCAGGAGTCGCGCCGGGGCGGGCTTCTCGACTTCTGGGGGGACAACGTCGTCCACGTCGCCGTCTTTTCCGCCATCGCCATTGGCTGGAGCCGGATATCCGACGACGCCTGGCCACTTCTCTGCGGCGCCGCGGCCGTGGCCGGGACTCTGCTCTCGGCGACCGTCGTCTACCGACAGACGATGGCCGAGCCGAAGGAGGGGCCTCTCTTCGTATCCGTGGCAAAGAGCGGCGAGTCTCGCCTCTCGCGCGTGGCCGACGCGCTGTCCCGCCGCGACTTCATTTATCTCGTTCTGATACTGTCCGCCTTCGGCAAGGCCCACTGGTTTCTGGTTCTCGCGGCCGTCGGCGCGCCGATCTTCTTCTTCGTGCTCGTCGGAATCGCGGCCGGCGAGCGAGCCGGGAGCGTTTCATGAGTGACCGAACTTCGTTTTATCCCGAGCTCGCGAAGTCCATCTCTCCCGCTGACGGTACCCTCGCCGTGTTGCTGCCGGGCCTGGGCGCCGTCTCGACGACGCTGATCGCGGGCGTGCACTTGATCGAGAAGGGGCTCGCAGAGCCGTTCGGCTCGGTGACTCAGATGCAGAAGCTGCGACTGGGCAAGCGCACTCATCCGCGCTTTGCGCCGGTCAAGGAGCTGGTGCCGCTGGCAAGACTGAAGGACCTCGTTTTCGGGGGTTGGGACATCTTTCCCGACAATGCCTACGAGGCGGCCGTGAAGGCGGGCGTTCTGCAGGCGCCCATGTTGAACGCGGTTCGGCAGGAGCTCGAGTCCGTCGCGCCGTGGCCCGCCGTCTTCGAACGCGCCTGGGTGAAGAACCTCGACGGCCAGCACCGGAAGACCGCGCCGACGAAGATGCACCTGGCCGAGGAACTGATCAAAGACATCGAGAACTTCCGCAAGTCGACGGGTGCGGCACGCGCCGTCATGGTTTGGTGCGGCTCCACGGAGGTCTACGCCCAGCAGAAGCCGGTCCATGAGTCCGTCGCCGATTTCGAAAGGGGGCTCAAGGAGAACTCTCCCGACATCTCACCTTCGATGATCTACGCGTACGCCGCAATCGCAAGCAGGGTCCCGTACGCCAACGGCGCTCCCAACTTGACCGTCGACATTCCGGCATTGATCCAGCTCGCGAAGGAGAAGGGCGTCCCGATCGCCGGCAAAGACTTCAAGACCGGGCAGACGCTCATGAAGACCATCATCGCGCCGGGTCTGAAGGCCCGGATGCTGGGGCTGCAGGGGTGGTTCTCGACGAATATCCTCGGCAACCGGGATGGCGAGGTCTTAGACGATCCGGGCTCCTTCCGCTCGAAGGAGGTCAGCAAGACATCGGTGCTCGACGCGATCCTGCAGCCCGAGCTCTATCCCGAGCTCTATCGCGACTACTTTCACAAGGTACGCATCGAGTACTACCCTCCGCGCGGCGACGCCAAGGAAGGTTGGGACAACATCGACATCGTGGGCTGGCTCGGGCAGCCGATGCAGATAAAGATCGACTTCCTCTGCCGCGACTCGATTCTCGCGGCTCCCGTCGTCCTGGATCTGCTTCTGTTCCTGGATCTGGCCGCGCGCGCGGGACTTTCCGGAATTCAGGAGTGGCTCTCCTTCTACTTCAAGTCCCCCATGTCGCGCCCGGACTTGAAGCCCGAGCACGACCTCTTCGTTCAGCACCTGAAGCTCGCCAATACGCTGCGGATCCTGGTGGGCGAGGAGGTGCTGGACCACTCGGGGCTGGACTATTACGAGGGGGGCGAAGGCTAGGGCGCTTTGGCCGGCGTGGCGGCCGAACCGAGATCCCGTTTGGCGGCTTCCTCCGCCGGGATCGTCTGCACCGTGAACTCCTCGGGCAGATACTTCACGTCCGCGATCCAGTCGGTGATGCGGGTTCCCTGATCGTCCTTGCGCTTTGAGACCGAACGCATCTGCCACTGAAGCGAGTAGGGGCCGACGCGCAGGTTGGGGAAGGGACTGTCGGAAGCCTCTGACTTTCCGGATGAATCCCAGTCGCTGCCCGCGCCGCGAAAGCGCCACCGGTACTTCACCGACCGGAGCTCCGGTTCGACGATCTCGATCACTCCGCTTCCGCGGGGGCCTCGAACCAGAAGTGCCCGACCGGGACCGAGTCGGACGGCGTTTCCCGCTTCCATCAACGAAACGAGGCGATCCTGGTAAGCCCTCTCGGGCCGAGGGACCGGTTCCGCGTACCAGCGGTTCCGGTCGGGTAGAAGGGTGGCGAGCGCGTGCACCTGGCCGAGGTCGAGCGTCTCGAACTGCTCTCCGGGCACCGGGATGAGGTCCATCTCGTCAGCCGAGTAGCCCACTCCCGCTCCACCCCTCTTCGATCCAACCGGAGAGTGCGACATCCAGAAGAGTCGAAACGGCCCCGCCCGCAGAGTTGAGGACACCGGCACGGCGTCGCGCGTCTCGCTTCCGTCCGGCGCCCGGAATCGCCAGCGGTACGCGACCTGTTCCCCCGACGTTCCGGTGATCCGAAAAACCGCCTCCCCCGCCGGCCCCGACGCGAGGAACGCCCCCCCGACTGCGGCGTCGAGGACCGTGCGACCTGGACCCTCGGACAGGGGAGTCGGAAAGCTTCTCGCGGGATTGGAACCGAGGTACCGCTCCACCCGATCCTCGAGCTCCGAGGGGACGGCGCTCGCCGAGACCGCCAGGCGAAGGAGCGGCCTCTGGCTCTCCTCCGGAGCCTCGTATCGAAACGCGTAGTGGACTCGGTCGCCCTTCGTATCCCTCCATTCCGACGCCCACGAATACCGCCGGCGACGGCCCGCCTTCGAGGCATCGACGAAGCTCGTCCAGCTTCGGACCATGGACGTGGGGATTCCGGGGTTGAAGGAATCCTCCTTGAGCGGCGTCCAGCCGAGCTTCGCGAGCCGCGTCACGATTTCGAGGATTGGCCCGCTCGCGGGAAACGCAACATTCATCTCGTAGGACGCGGCGCTCGCTCCCATCCGCGAGTCGCGTTGAACGTTCGCCGCGCCCGGCAGGACGATCAGGGCCTCGCTGAGAGCGTTTGAAGGCGCCGCCCGCGCGCCGCGCGGGCAGGCGAGAACAGCCGCCAGCAACCCTGATGCGAGGGTCGGAACGGATCGGAGAGATGACACGCGAAAGCCTTCCTCCATTCTATAGCGCGCTCAGCGCTGCCGACGGGCTGTTCCGGTCGAGGATCGCCGCCCGCGCGCGCCCGCCGCAATACGCCTGGACAAGCGAGGCGAGTTCCGCGAGGATCTCCTTAACGTCCCCACGGCCGACCGGCGCCCCGATCAGGACGTGGGGAAATGTGCGGAGGATCTCTTCGGAGACACGGAGCAGGGCCATGTCGATTGCCGATTGCCGACCGAGGCTTTTCCGTCCCCCCGCTCAATCATCAACCGGAAATCGACAATCTGCAATTCACCTGGGGCAGAATCCCGCCATGTCCTCGGCCGCGCCTCGCAAGATCCTGCATCTCGACATGGACGCGTTCTACGCGTCCGTCGAGCAGCGTGATGACCCGACGCTCAAAGGCAAGCCGGTCGCCGTCGGCGGAAGCCCGGAGAGCCGAGGCGTCGTGGCGGCCGCGAGCTACGAAGCGCGGGTCTTTGGAGTGCGTTCCGCGCTCCCGATGGCCCGAGCCGTGCGGTTGTGCCCGGAGCTGGTCATCGTGCGTCCCGACTTCAAGAAGTACACAGCCGTTTCCGGACAGGTTTTCGCGATCTTTCGGGGCGTCACGCCCTTGGTCGAGCCGCTCTCATTGGACGAGGCATACCTCGACGTGACGGAGAACGCATGGGGCGAGCCGCTCGGCGTCGAGGTCGCGCGGCGCCTCAAGCAAGCGATCCGCGAAGAGACGCAGTTGACCGCGTCGGCGGGAGTCGCCCCGAACAAGTTCCTCGCCAAGGTCGCTTCGGGCTGGAAGAAGCCCGATGGCCTGACGGTGATCGCGCCCGAGCGGATGGAAGACTTCCTTCAAAAGCTCCCCGTCGACGCACTCTGGGGCGTCGGGCCCAAAACGGCCGGCAAGCTCCGTGCCGCGGGAATCCAGCGGCTCGTGGATGTCCGCACGGCGACCACGGAGCTGCTGCAAAAATCGGTCGGAAGCTGGGCCGAGTCGCTTCGGAACCTCGCCTTCGGGATCGACGAGCGGCCCGTCAACCCCAACCGCGAGCGCAAATCGATCGGCTGCGAAGAGACCTACGCGAAGGACCTCGACGACATCGAGACGATCAAGAGCGAAGTCGGCGCTCTAGCGCGCCACGCGGCGGCCATCCTCGAGCGCAAGAAGCTCTTTGCACGAACCGTCGTGCTCAAGCTCCGCTACGCGAGCTTCGAGACGATCACTCGGAGCGAGACGCGTATGCCGCCGACCCGCTCTGCCGACGAGATCGCCTCGCGTGCCGTGGCATTGCTGGAGAAGACCCAGGCCGGAAGGCGTCCGGTCCGTCTCCTCGGCGTCTCCGTCCACGGACTGAGCGAGACGAAAGAAGAGAACGCGGGTCGCGCGACCGATCAGCTCGATCTGCCCGTAGAGTAGCCCGTCAGTGGGGCGCCTTGGCCAGGTGGGCGCGGCGTTCGAACATCTGGTACATGTGGTGCGCCTCGTGATGCGCCATGTACTCCATGCAGAAGTGGACGTCGTAGTTTGGATAATCGGGGTGCCGCCCCGGGCGGTGCCAGTCGGCGGGTAACAGTCCGCCGAGCCTTCCCAGCATGCGGCCGCGGGTCTCCTCGAACCATTGGAGCAGCTCGCTCGCTGGCCTCTTGGAGATCGCGTCGAAATCGGGATCGCCTTCCGGCGCGTAGGAAACGATCGGCGGATTCTCCGTCGTCAGAAGCGCGTCGAGCCTGCCTTCGAAGACCTGCTGGACCCGTCCGATGTGTGCGAGGACCTCCTTGACGGACCACTTCTCAGGGATGGTGCGCCGGGAGATCGTCACCTCGTCCAGATCCGCGCAGAGACGGCGGACCTCGCCGGCCTGGCCCTTCAGGCGGTCCACGATACGGAGGTGAGCCTGATGCTTGTCACTCATGGCTCCCATCCTACCGAGGGAGAACGCGACGCTGCCAGCGACTTTCCCGACGTGATGCTCAGACGGATCGCCGCCAGCGGCGCGCTGTCGTCGTAGACGACGCGGGAGCCCTGCGCCGAGACACCCAACCTTTTCCAGAGGTCCTGCAGTTTCACGTCGGCCGGCGAGCGCCCCATCCGCGCGTACAGTTCACGCAGAACGGGAACACCCGTCGCCTGATCGCCGACTTCGAAGGCCTTCGCGATCGGCCATGACGCCGTGACGTTGCCTCCCGCCCGCACGATTCCCCGCAGAGCGTCGTCGAGCGACGCGCGGTTGCTCGTCCGCTCCCGGATCTCCACATCGGCGAGAAGACAGAAGGCGGCCCCGCCCCAATACGTCGCCGCCCAGTTGCCCGCCTGCTCGAGCCCCTCGTCTCTGATCGCATCAAGGCCGCGCGGAGCACCCCAGAGCAGCCATCGCCATATCTCGTCGGAAGCAATGAGCCCCGCGCGCGCTCGAATCAGCGGCTCCACGTAGGTCGCGAGTCCCTCTTCGATCCAGGCGTGCCCGGTCATCGACGGAAACGCCAAATGGACCATCTCATGCACCAACACCCAGCTCGACCTCAAGTCCTCGGCGGTGGCGGCATCGCCGACTCCGATCTGGATCGAAGCCTCTCCCGCCGATCCGTTGGTCCGACCGCTTGAGATCGTACCGGCGCCGCCCGCGCGGATCCGGAGGCGTACGCGCGAAACCGGAAACGCGCCGTAGTACGCGGCCACGGCCCGGGCGGAAGTCTCGACCCACGCTCGAAGCTCCTGCTCGGTGACGCCCCGCGGCGCGGCCGGAACGATCGACACCTCGAGTGTGCCGCCGTTGACCGGGATCGTGAGCTCCGAGGCGGGCATGGAGATTGCCGCCGCGGTCTGAAGAGAGGCGGCACAAAGCGTCCGCACGAGTCCCGTCAGCGCTTCTCCATCGGAACGAAGGGCCGCTCGGCTTCTCCCAGGTAGACCTGCCGCGGCCGCGCGATCTTGTGCTCCGGGTCCTCGAGCATCTCTTCCCATTGCGCCAGCCAGCCCGACGTGCGGGGGATGGCGAAGAGAACCGTGAAGGCCGCCGTCGGAATCCCGATCGCCTCATAGATGAGTCCCGAGTAGAAGTCCACGTTCGGATAAAGCTTGCGCTTGACGAAGTAATCGTCCTGCAGCGCAATCCGTTCCAGCTCGAGCGCGATGTCGAGCAACGGATTGCGCCCGGTGACCGCAAAGACTTCCTCGGCCATCCGCTTGATGATCTTCGCGCGCGGATCGAAGTTCTTATAGACGCGGTGCCCGAAGCCCATCAGTCTCTTCTCGCCCTTCCCCTCCTTGACCTCCTTGATGAAGGCGGGAACACGGGGCACCGAGCCGATCTCCTCGAGCATTTTGAGCACCTCCTCGTTCGCGCCGCCATGGAGCGGACCGTAGAGAGCCGCGGCCGCGCCGGCCACCGACGAGTAGGGGTCCGTGTGGGCGGACCCGATGCCTCGCATGGCGTTGGTGCTGCAGTTCTGCTCGTGATCCGCGTGGAGGATGAAGAGCACGTCGAGGGCACGCGCGAGCGTCGAGTTCGGCTCATAGTCCTCGGCCGGGGTCTTGAAGAGCATGGTCAGGAAGTTTTCGCTGTACGAGAGCTCGTTGGACGGATACACGTAGGGCATGCCCATGCTGTGCTTGTAGGCGAAGGCGGCGATCGTGGGCACCTTCGCGATCAGGCGGTGGATCTGCTTGGTCCGACTCGCCGCGTTGTGAACGTCGCGCGCCTCCGGATAGAAGGTAGACATCGCCGCCACCGTCGAGATCAGCATGCCCATTGGGTGCGCGTCATAGTTGAAGGCGTCCACGAGCTTCTTCAGGTTCTCGTGGATCATCGTGTGGTAGGTGATGTCGTGCACCCACTCTTCGAATTGCTTGCGGGTGGGCAGTTCCCCGTAGAGCAGCAGGTATGCCACCTCGAGATACGTGCACTTTTCGGCGAGGACCTCGATCGGGTACCCCCGATAGCGCAGGATCCCCTTTTCGCCGTCGATGTAGGTGATGCGGCTGGCGCAGGAAGCGGTGTTCATGAACGCCGGATCCAGCGACATCAGGCCGAAGTCCTCCGGGCCCGTCTTGATCTGTCGGAGATCCATCGCACGAATCGTTCCGTTCACGATCGGGATCTCGTAGGACTTGCCGGTCCGCTGATCGGTGACTGTCAGCGCGGCGCGCTCGCCGCCTTTGGCCGTTGCCGTCTCTTCGGTCTTCGTCACTTCCACCGTGCCCATGGGCGCCTCCGGCGCCTATTCTCTCCCGAAGGGGCAAGACCGTGCCATCTTCTCGAAGACACGACGCCGGCGCCGCAGGAATCGTATCCAGCCTCCTTCGGGGGGAGGCGAAGGGGGAGGATCCGACGCTTTTCGAACGCGACCGCACCCGCCTGGCCCGAAACCTGCCGCTTGGGCAATGCGCTCGGCGAGCAAATCTGGCCCGGGTGAGGGACGCATCCGGTTCGCCGTTCTCCTCGTCAGGCCGGAAGGCCCGCGCCCGCTCGCCTTGTGACTGAGGCTGTCACCGCGAGAGGATAGCCTCCCATGAGGAGTCTTCAGGACACCTACGCGCCACGGAACCGCTGCTTCGGTTGCGGGCCCGCCAATGATCAGGGTCTTCGCATCAAGAGCTTCGTCGAGGGGGGTGAGGTCGTGGCCGAATGGCGGCCGCAGCCTCATCACCTCGCTTTCGATGGGATGCTGAACGGAGGCATCTGCGGGGCCCTGCTTGACTGTCACAGCAACTGGACCGCCGCGCATTACCTCATGAGCCAGACCGGAGCGGACGCGCCCCCCTGCACGGTTACGGCGGATTTTCATGTCGCGCTGAAGCGGCCCACCCCGATGGACGCCCCGCTTCATCTGCGGGCCCATGTCGTCGAATCGAAGGCGGATCGCGCGGTGGTCGAGGCCACCATCGAGGCCAACGGCAAGATTACGGCGACATGCCGCGGCACCTTCGTGGCCGTGAAGCCCGGGCACCCCGCCTACCACCGCTGGTGAAAAGAATTGAAGATTGAAGATTGGGAATTCGCGTACCTTTCTCGACTCAATCGGCAATCGGCAATCGGCAATTCCTACTTCCCCTTCACCAGATCGATGTTTCCATTGCTGTTGGCGAGGGTGAGATCGCAGCGGCCATCCCCGATCTTGCCGTTGAGCGCATCGCTCGACATCGAGCCGGAGATCGAGAGCGGGATTTCGCTGTTGATCTTGCCGAACGACGTACGGGCGTTGATCGTGAAGCCGGCGTCCTCCGGCAGGAATACCCGGATCGAGCTGAAGGAGCTCTTCACCGAGACCGGCAGGCACTTCGCGCTCCTGCCGGGAAGCCCCCGCACCTCGACACTGCCGTTCTGATTGTCGACGTCGATCCGGCCTCCGATGCCGTCGAGCCACACGGGACCGAACGATGTGCGGACGTTCGCGCCGCCCCGGACCGTCGCGCCTTTCACGGCTCCATTGGAGTTCTCGACGGTCAAGTCTCCATCGATGCGAGCGGCCTCGACCAGACCGAAGGTAGTCTTGACGAAGGTCGTTCCTCCGATGTCCGCCACGGTGACGCCGCTGTTCTCGCCGATGACCTTCGCGCCCTTCTGGGCCCGGGTGACCATGATCTTGCCGAAGGAGCCGCGAACATCCGCCATGCCGCCGACGTTCCCGAGCGTGATCGAGGAATTGCTGTTGACGACCGTCGCATCCCCCGGGATTCCCACCGCGTCGATCTCGCCGAAGCTCGTCTTGAGATTCGCGCTGCCCTTCACGTCCCGCACCCGGATCTTGCCGTTGGAGTTCTGGACGTCGACGGACCCGCCCGTTTCCGACAGCTCGACGGGCCCGAAGGAGTTGCGCGCCGTCACGCCGCCGGAGACCCGGGAGACGGAAACGGCGCCATTGGAGTTCTGTACCTCGAGGCTGCCCGTTAGGTTGCGGACGTCGACCCGACCGAACGATCCGGTGATGCTGCCCGGGCCTCCGGCGTCCTCCACGAGGATGTTGCCGTTGGAGGCATTGACCGTGACCTTCCCCCGGACCTTCTTCGCCACGACGGCGCCGAATCGGTTCCGCACCGAGATGGGACCTTCAATCTCGACGACGCTCACGCCGCCGTTGCTGCAGGAGATATCGACGTCGCCGGCGACATGGGCCACGTCGACGGAGCCGAACGCGTTCTCCAGCTTTTGCGCCCCGCTGCCGTCCCGAACGGCGATCCGGCCGTTCGCGTTCGACACGGTCGCGGCGGCCTTCAGGCCCTCGACCGACACGTCGCCGAACTTGTCGCGCAGAGAGAGAGCCGTGGCCTCGGGCATGACGATCTCGTAGTCGACCGAAAAGGAGATGTGGCCGGTGCCGGAGAAGGTCCACTTCTTCTCGGGGTATTTCGTCCGCACGAGGATCGCCGTCGAGGTCTCCTCAACGGAAATCAAGATCGCTTCGCCGAATTTCTTCCCCTCGACCTCGTCCGACGAGGAGACGCGGATCTTGGCCGTGATCCGCACTTCCGGAATCTTGTGTGTCGCGATGCGGACGGCCCCCTGGCTGTGCTCGATCTCCAGCCGCTGTCCGGCCTTGACGGCGACTGTCTTCTGGAAGTCGCGCTCGTAGTCGGACCGTGGGTTGGACGTCGCGGCGGACAGGATGCCGACCGGGGCCAGCGCCAGCCCCACGAGGAGCGCCGCCGTGAATCGGAAGGGACGGATCATGATTTGACCTCTTTCATCAGGTTCTGGAGCGTTCGCTGCTTCTCTCCGTAGACGGCGAGCAGCTCCTTGCGCAGGTGGGTGTTGAAGCGATTCTGGTCGATCGAAGCCTTCAGCTCCACGATCGCAGAGTCGAGGACGTCCAGTTTTTCCTTGTAGTTGACGAGGATCGGCGAAGTCGCTCCGGCGAGCCGCGGCTCGGCGAGCTTCGAGAGCTTATCGATGGACGCGAGATAGTTTTTCTCCGCGGCCTCGACCTCGTCGACGGCCTGCTCGGTCAAGAGCGGTTCCTTCGTTTGCCAGTGATTGGCCAGGGGTTCCCGGCCGCCGCTGTTGCGAAAGACCCAGAGACCGGCCGTCGCGACCACGAAGAGCGCGACAATCGCCGCGGCCGGCAGCCAGCGCAGACCGAAACCCCAAGGTGCCGGTGATCGAGCGGGAGGCGCGGGCCGCTGCGACTCCGCGGCGAGCATCCCATGGATCTCCCGCCAGAGCTCGGGCGAGTCCCAGGACTTCTTGAGAGCCGGCGCCGCCGCGGAGATCTGTCTCCACTCTTCGAGCTCTCGCCGGCACGCGAGACACGCCTGCGCGTGTTGCTCGACGGCGGCGAGCAGGGCGGGATCGCCTCCGCGGAGCGCCTTCTCGAGGTCGCGGCAATCGGCCTTCACGAGACCTCCACCGGAGCGAAAGCGCCCGCGGACGAGAGCGACCTCTGCAACTGTTTCTTGGCGCGGAAGAGAAGCGTGCGCGACGTGTTTTCGTTGACGTCGAGGACTTCTGCCGCCTCGCGGTGCGAGAAGCCTTCGACCTCGCAGAGGAGAAAGACGGTTCGCTCGCGAAAGTCGAGTCTGCGCAGCGCGACCTCGATCGAAAGGCGCAGGGGGTGATCGGATTCCCGGCCAGAGATCAGAGCGACATCCGCCGGCAGCGGGCCTTCGGCGCGGCGGCGGCGCTTGCGCAACAGGTCGTAACAGGTGTTGACGAGAATCCGATAGAGCCAGGTCGAGAAGCTCGAGCCGCCGCGAAACCGCCGGGCGCCGCGATATACCTTCAGGAACGCCTCCTGCACGGCGTCCTCCGCGTCGGCCACGTTCCCCAGCAGATTCAAGGCGATCGATTTCATCGGGCCTCCATGCGCCTGATACAGCCGCTCGAAGGTGGGCAGGGAACCCGCCCTGCACCCTTCCAGAAACTCCGTCTCGGCGGTCCGGACTTCAGTGCCGCTCAGGGCGAACTCCTTTTTCGTCAGCGTGCGAGACAGGACAGCCCCGGACTCCACTCCCGCCGTTCCGCCTTCGGGACCCGTTTCTCAGTCCTGTTAGACGTCTGAGCGTGCCGTTTCGTTTTGATCGAGCGTCGGCCGATCGTCTCAGCGGCGCGGCTTCGCCAGAAAAGCCGCGAGGATCGCGTTGAACTCCTCCGGCTTCTGAAGCATCAGGAAGTGGCCGACGCCCTCTAAGACACGGTAGTCGACGCCGGGAGCGAGCTGGCGCACGAAAGCCTCATATTCGGGGGTCCAGAAGGGAGATTTCGCGAGGACGTTCAAGAGGGGCACGGCAATGGGATCCTCCTTGAACACGACCGGGTCGAACATGCCCTCGGCCGCGCTGACGACCACGTGCTGCGGGGTCTTCACCATCACGGCCTTCACCTCGTCGCGAAGCGCCGCGTGCTCGGGGGGAAACATGGAGTCGGCGAAGGCCTCGAGCCGCTTGCGATAATCCGGACCGCGGTAGGGAGCGAGGAACTTCTCCCGGGACGCCGCGTCGGGCGCCAGAGGCCGGAAGGACCCATCCACGGCGACGAGGGCGACGGTCTTCTCCGGAAAGATCCTGTAGAACTGCCGAACCACCGGCGTTCCCATGCTGTGGCCGACGAGAACCGCCCGCGAGACGCCGGCGTCTCGCGCGACGGCGTCGACTGCGCGCGCGAAGAGATCGATGGTGTAGGCGATCACGGGCGTGTCGCTGCGGCCGTGGCCGGGCAGGTCGAGAACGATGACGCGGCGATCCTTCGCGAACGCCGACGCCTGAATTCGCCAGATGCTCATGTCGCAGGTCCAGCCGTGGACGAACACGAGCGTTTCGGGTCCGGAGCCCAGGCTCTTGTAGTGGATCCGATGGCCGTCGAGCGTCGCGTACCGGGAAGAGGAGCTCTCGAGCGAACCCTCGGCGGGCGAGCCGGCCCTTGCCGCGGGCAGTGCGACGAGAGCGAGCGGCGCGAGCCGGAAGGAGAGCGAACGAAGTCTCAAGCCGGTCGCGGATTATACGATCGCGGGCATCGCGTCCGGGTTAGTCTCCCGGCAAAGGAGATCGAACGATGAAACGCCGTCGCGCGATCGCAGTCCTGATCGCCCTCCTCCTGCCGGCCGCCGCCCGAGCGCAGAAGGCCCTCATCATCGTCCGACACGCGGACAAGATCTCGGACTCCGACGAGCGGCTCTCGGAGGCCGGCGTCGCGCGATCCGCGAAGCTGGCGGCCATGTTGAAGGACGCCGGCGTCACCGCGATCTACACGACGAACACCGAGCGAGCGATCGACACGGCCAAACCGCTGGCAGACGCGCTTCGGCTCTCCGTCCAGGCCTATGACACCCGCGTCGGGGCCGGGGCGAAGCTCGACTCGAGACCCTTCGTCGAGCGGCTCCGGAAGGAGAACGGTGGCGAGGTCGTGCTGGTCGTCGGGCACAGCAACACGGTGCCCGATCTGCTGAAGACCCTCGGCTGCCCCGGCGAGATCACGATCGCGCCCGGAGAGTACGACAACCTGTTCGTGGTCGTGCCGAAGGGGGATGGGATGGCGACGACGGTCCGGCTGCGGTACTGAGACGATTGGATCGTGGGGGCGGGGCTTGCCCCCGCCCGCTTTGACCGCGAGCGCGGGGCGAGTGATCAGGCGCAGCCGGATCCCGAGCAAGCGCGAGCGACGGCCTACCATCCCACCGGCTTGCCCTTGTTCTGCTCGTCGAGCCACTTCTGCAGCGGGGCGAAGTAGTCGCGGATGGCGGTCGCATCCATCTGTCTCTGGCCGGTCAGGGCCTCCAGGGCGTCCGGCCACGGGCGCGAGAGACCCATCGACAGCATGTCGTTCAACCTCTTTCCCGCCTCCTTGTTGCCGTAGATCGAGCAGCGGTTGAGCGGGCCCGTGCAGCCCGCCGCCTTCGCGAGCGCGCGGTGGAACTGGAACTGGAGGATGTCGGCGAGAAAGTATCGCGTGTACGGGACGTTCGCCGCGACGTGGTACTTGGCCGCAGGATCGAAGTCTTCCTCGGTGCGCGGGGTCGGAGCGGCCACACCCTGGTACTTCTGCCTGAGATCCCACCAGGCCCGGGTGTAATTGGCGGGAGTCACCTCGCCCGAGAAGACCTTCCAGCGCCACTGGTCGATCATCAGCCCGAAAGGAAGAAACGCGATCTTCTCCAGCGCCTTGTTCAAGAGCAGACCGATGTCCTTCGAGGTATCCGGCGCCTTCTCCAGAAGCCCCAGCTTGACCAAGTACTCGGGGGTCACCGACAGCACGATCGTGTCGCCGACGGCCTCGTGAAAGCCGTCGTTGGCGCTGTCGCGAAAGAGGGGCGGCTGCTTGTCGTAGGCGCGCTGATAGAAGTTGTGCCCGAGCTCGTGATGGATGGTCGTGAAGTCCTCGGCCGTGATGTCGATGCACATCTTGATGCGCAGATCGTCCACGTAGTCGATGTCCCAGGCGCTGGCGTGGCAGACGACCTCCCGGTCCTTCGGCTTGGTGAACATCGAGCGCTCCCAGAATGTCCTTGGCAGCGGATCGAAGCCGAGCGAGGTGAAGAAGCCCTCGCCGTACTTGATCATCTGGAGGGGATCGGTCTTTCGCGATTTCAGGATCTGCGTCAGGTCGTATCCCGGATCGGCGTCCTGCGGCGCGACCAGCGGGTAGACGTTGTCCCAAGTCTGGGCCCACATGTTGCCGAGAAGATGGGCCGGGATCGGTCCGCCCGCCGGGACGATGTCCCCGTACTTTTCGCGCAGCTTCCAGCGCACGTAGGCATGAAGCGATACGTAGAGCGGCCGGACCTGGGCCCAGAGCCGGTCGAGCTCTCGGGCGAACTCTTCGGGGGTCATGTCGTACTTGGAGCGCCACATCGCCCCCGTGTCCTTGAACCCGAGCTCCCGCGCCCCTTTGTTCGCCAGCTCGACGTAGCGAACGAAGTCCTTCTTGATCGGCCTCGCGATCGCGTGCCAGCCGACCCAGACATCGAGGAGTCGTTTGGCGTCCCGGCTGCTGGCCATGATCTTGGTGATGTCTTCCAAGTCCAGGCACTTTTCTTTTTCGGGGCAGTACTTGCCCTTGCCGTACGCTCCCTCCATCGCCGCGGCGATGCGAGTCACCTCGGCGGATTGCTCGGGATCGGCCGGAGCCGCGAGAGTCAGGGAGAGCCTCAGGAGTCTGAGCTTCCGAGCCGTCTCCGCGGGGAGCTTGAGCTTGTCGAACCGCGTCGCCGCCTTCGCGTACTCCACACCCGCGGCGATCTGCCTGTCGTTGGCCTGCGCCGCCAAGATCTCGGTGTCGTCCGTGATGTAGGTGGACTTGACCCAGTCGGCGCGGCTCGCGTCGATCCAGAGCTTGAGCAAGCGCCGTTCGGCCTCCTCCACGAACTTTTTCGCCTCCGCGACCGTGGGAGGCTCACCTTTGGCCGCCGGCGTCCTCGGCTTAGCGGGCACCGCGGCGAGGATGGAAGCCGTCGAGAGGAGAGTGCTGACGCACGCCGTGACGATCCACTTCATTCGAGACCTCCATGCTGCGCGTGACTCTATCGAAACTCGGCTCCCATCACGAAGTCAGGCGGGACCGGGGCGTGCGAGCCTTCTCCTCGCCGATCCACCGGACGATGCGCGCCTCGAGCACGTCGAGCGGGAGCGCTCCGGCGCCGAGCAACTCGTCGTGGAAGCGCCGAAGGTCGAAGGACGCGGCGAGCTCCTTCTTCGCCCGGTCGCGCAGTTCCAGGATCTTCAGCTGCCCGATCTTGTACGCGAGCGCCTGGCCGGGCATGGAAATGTAGCGGTCGGTCTCCGCCTGGACCTCGACCTCGTCGATCGCCGAGTGCTCGTGAAAGAAGTCGACGACCTGCTGCCGCGTCCAGCGCTTCGCATGAAGACCGGTGTCGACCACGAGACGGATCGCTCGGAGCATCTCGTCCTGCAGCCGGCCGAAGTCGTTGTAGGGATCCTCGTAGAAACCGAGCTCTTTGCCGAGCCGCTCGGAATAGAGCGCCCACCCTTCGACGAAAGCCGTGTAGAAGGCCTGCTGGCGGACCGGGGGGAGACCCTCGAGCTCCTGCGCGATCGAGATCTGGAGGTGATGGCCCGGAACTCCTTCGTGGTAGGCGGTGGACTCGACCGATATGGTCTTTCGGGACTCGGGGTTGCCCGTGTTGACCCGGACGTGCCCCGGACGCGAACCGTCGGGCGCGCCCTGCTCGTACTGCGCCCCGGAGGACTCCTTCTCGCGAAACTCCTCGACCGGCAGGACGATCAGGTCGGCCTTGGGAAGCCGCCCGAAGAGCCTGGGAAGCTCGGGCTTCATCCGGTCGATTTTCTTGCGGTAGAGCGCCAGGACCTCCTCCCGCGAGTGGAAGTGGCGCTTCGGGTCTTTCTCGATCGAGGCGTTCAAAGCCTCCCAGCTCGTGAACTCGAGCTTTCTGGCGACGGTGTTCATCTCCTCTTCGATCCGCGCGACGTGCTCGAGGCCGATGCGATGAATCTCTTCGGGTGTTCGATTGATCGTCGTCTGTCGGCGCGCGACGACGGCATAACGCTCGGCGCCGTCGGGCAGCGACCAGAGGCCGGGCTCGGTGCGCCCGCGCGGCGCGTACTCCTCCCGAACAAATTTCGCGAACCGCGCGTAGGCCGGATGGACCGAGTTCCGGATCATCGCGAGGACCGCCTCGCGCAGGCGCGACCGATCCTCCGCGGAGAAGGAGGAGGGCATCTTCGAGAGGGGGACGGCGAAGGGGGACTCCTCTAACTTCTCGGCGGCGATTCTGTCGGCCTGGCCCGCGACCTTCTCCAGAAGGAACTTCGGCGGCATCAGCCCGTCGGCTAACCCCCTTCGTATGCGTTCGGTGATGTCCGCCATCTGCTTTGGAAAGCCCTTCAGCCTCGCGACGTAGTCCGCGTAGTCCTTCACCGTCTCGAAGGAAAGGAGGCTGACGAGCTGTGCCGCGTCCAGGTGGATCCCGTAGATCTGCGTGACGGGCATCTCCCAGTTCTTGAACCGCTCGTCTTCGATCGACTCCCGGTAAGACCGCGCCAGCAGGATCTTCGTCAGCTCCTCCTGCTCCGGAAATCCGGTTGTGTCCATCGCGTCGAAGCGCTTGAGGAATTCGCGATCCATCGCCTGGTCCGCCCGGATCGCTTTTTCGGACAAGTCGGAGAGCTTGTCGTTCCACCGCTTGTCGCCCAGAATGGACGCGAACTCGGGATTGTGGGAAAGCACGTATTCCCACTGCTCGTCGATCAGCTTCTGGAGGCCCTTGCGGCGAGCCTCCAGATCGGTGTCCGGCGAGAGGGTGGCGGCCGTCATTGCCGCGCCGATGGCGATTCCCCGAAGAACGAGCAAGATTTGGCCCACGGATCCCCCCTGGATCGGGGCTTACGGAGCCGCGGCGGGAAGGTTCTGGCGGCTCTCAATCCCTTCCGAATCGCACGAAGTCGACGTACCCGCGCTCGAAGTCCGTCCCGATCAGCTTGACGCGGAGCCTGTCTCCCACTTCGAGGCCTTCGAAGCCGTGAACGAGCTTCCCCTCGGCGGGCGGCTCGAAGATGCGCACCCAGGTCCCTTTCTCCGACGCTCCGGTGACGACCGCATCGAACCGCTCTCCGATCCGCCGCTCGAGCAGCAGGGCCGCGGCCGATTTGCGCACGAGACGCTCGACCTTGTCGGCGTCGTCCTCCTGCTCGGTGCAATGTCCGGCGAGCCATTCGAGCTCCTTTCCGCTGTAGGGCGAAGGCTGGGCGGCCATCGCGGCCTTCAGCAACCGCTGCGTGATCAAGTCCGGATAACGCCGGTTGGGCGCGGTCGAGTGGGTGTAGTCGCGCACCGCCAGGCCGAAGTGGCCGACGGAGGCGCCGCCGGGCCGCTCCACGACGTACTCGCCGGCGCCCATCAGCTTCACGATCACCAGCGAAAGGTCGGGAAAGCGCAGCGGATCGGCCTTGCGGCGCCGGAGGAGAAAGGCTTCGAGCGACGCTGCGTCCGGCTCGGGAGGCAGCCGCTCGTCGTACTCGGCGGCCACGGCGACGATCTTCTGCCAGCGCTCCGGCGAACGGACCACGCGGCGAAGCGACGCGAGCCCTTTCGCCTCGAGATACCGCGCGGTCACCCCGTTGGCGGCGATCATGAAGTCTTCGATGAGCTCGCGCGCGCGGTTTTTCTTCTGGAGGCGCAGGTCGACGAGAGAGTCGTTCTCGAAGACCGCCTTCGGCTCGATCGTCTCGAGCTCGAGCGCCCCCTCCTCATGGCGGCGGCTGCGGAGCGTCTGCGCGATGGAATCCTGGATTCGGAGTTGCTCTGGCACGTCGGCGAAAGCCTGCACCTTCGGCGGCATGGCTCCCCCCTCCAGGCCGACCGACACGCTGTCGTAGGCGAGCTTGGCCCTGTTCCGGACGGCTGCCCCATAGACGTCCGAGCCGCGGAGCGCTCCCTCCTTTCCGATCTCCATCTCGACGACGAAGGCGAGCCGGTCCTCGCCTTCGTTCAGCGAGGTGAAGTCTGTCGAAAGCTTTTCGGGGAGCATCGGGAAGGTTTCCGCCGCCGTGTAGACCGACGTCGTGTTGAGCCGCGCATGGGCGTCGATCGCGGAGCCTCTGGGAACGAGCGCGTCCACGTCCGCGACCGCGACGAGGATCTTCGCCGTCCCATCCGGCAACCGTTGCGCCACGGTGAGCTGATCGAGATCGCGAGAGTCGTCGTTGTCGATCGAGATCCACAGTCTGTCTCGCAGATCGCGGATCGACGGGCCGGCGGCCTCCGCCGGGCCGCGAACGCGGTGGAGCTCCGCGAGGACGTCGCGCGAGAAGTCCGGCTCGAGGCCTCTTTCGACCATGGCGCGCCGCGCGATTCTCTTCAAGTCCGCCCGGTCGCGATTCCCGCTCCGATTCACTCGGGGACTCTATCCCGCTGGAAGATCGCCCTCCGCCGTTAAGATCTCGGCGCGGCGGATTTGCCGGGCCCGAAGCGCTCTTCCCGCTTCCACGCCGCTCTCTCGATCGCGGCGGCGGGGATGACGATCGTTCTGAAAGCCGTGGCCTGGCGGCTGACCGGATCGGTCGGCTTCCTGTCGCACGCTTTCGGGTACACCAAAGCCGAGCACTTCGCGAGCGCCGCCGAGGGGTTCCTGATCCTCGCCACGGCCTTCGGGATCGCCTCGCCGCCTGGAGCCGATGGCGCGAGCGCCCCGATAGGCGCCCGACCGTGCTCGAAGGGGCTAACATGGAGCCGTGGTCGAGAGCCGCTTCGTCCTCGACGATTTCGAGCCCGCGTACCTGAAGCTCTGGCGCGAGGGACACTTTCCGGAGCGCGTCGCCGCAGCTATCGAGGAGCTCGCCGATTGTCACGCCTGCCCGCGCAATTGCGGCGTCAACCGTCTGGCCAACGAGACCCGCGCCTGCAACACGGGACGTTACGCGGTTGTCTCCTCCGCCTTCCCTCACTTCGGCGAGGAGGACTGCATACGCGGCTGGAACGGCTCGGGGACCATCTTCTTCGGGCTCTGCAACCTGCGCTGCGCTTTCTGCCAGAACTGGGACATCTCGCAGAAGCGCGAAGGAAAGGAGTGCGGGCCCGCCGAAATCGCCGGCCTGATGCTCGATCTCCAGGCTCAGGGATGCCACAACATCAACTTCGTTACTCCGGAGCATGTCGTCCCGCAGGTCATCGAGGCAATCGGGGCGGCGATCCCGATGGGCCTCCGACTCCCGATCGTCTACAACACGAGCGCCTACGACGCACTCTCCTCCTTGCGGTTGTTCGACGGCATCGTCGACATCTACATGCCCGACTTCAAATTCTGGAAGCCGGAGACCTCCGTCACGCTTTCGCGGGCGCGTGACTATCCGGAGCGCGCGCGGGAGGCTGTTGCCGAGATGCACCGGCAGGTGGGGCCTCTCAAATTCGGGCCCGATGGTCTCGCGTGGCGGGGCGTGCTCGTGCGGCACCTCGTCATGCCGGGACAGAGCGAGGAAGCCGCGTCGATCTTCAATTGGATCGCGCTCGAGCTCTCGCCCGATACCTACGTCAACGTCATGGCGCAGTACCGGCCGGAACATTTGGTGGGAACACCCGGCCCCGATGGCCGCATCCGCTATACCGACATCGACCGGCGTCCGTGGCCGACGGAGATAGAGGCGGCGCACCGGGCCGCTGAGCGCGCGGGCCTCTGGCGCTTCGACGAGAGAAAGCCACTCCGGCCGCGGCGCTTGCCCGGCGATAAGACCTCACATTCGCGTCGAGCGGACTCGCCGCCCGTTTAGTGGCCCTGCCTCTCGGCGGAGATCGGCGAGCATCCGGACCGAAATGCGTCGTACTCGCCTCCGATCTCCGGCAAGGAGACGCCCGAAACGGCGGAGACTCTCCGACGCTGAAATAGGATTAAGGACAACCGCCTCGTCCGAGATATGCGCCAGGGCCAAGCCCGTCGCCGATCGCCAGTGCCTCCCAAGGTGAACGCCTTGACAGCCGTGGCCCCGCGATCCGCCTCGGAATGGCTCGAATCCCCTGTCCTTCCGAGAATCGTCAAGAGGGTGGCGTGCCAGCACGGGATTCTCTCCGGAGAGATTGAGGACCTCGTTCAAGAGGTGCGGATCGCTCTTTGGGGAACCGAGCAGCAGCTAGAGATCAAGCCGAGATGGGTCTTCGTCACGGCCAGCCACAAAGCCGTCGATATTCTGCGTCGAAGGAGGCAACTCGGAGCCGAGGCGGCTATCTCTCGAGCGACTCTGGCGGAGGTCGAAGAACTCAACTGCCTGGTTCGGGCACAAGTGGCGCACCTGCCGAAGACTCTGCGCCTCTTCTGTGATCTCCGTTACGTCGAGGGGCTGACCGAGCGGGAGATTGCTTGCCGAATGGGCCTATGTAGAGCCTCCGTTCGATGGCTCGGACTGCGATGTTTGAAGGCGCTGCGGGCCGGGAGGCGCACGGTTCGCAGTAGCGCCAACGCGCGACTTGCCCTCAAGAATCGAAATCGTTTCTGAATCGCGCCTCGGGTCGCCAAGCCACGCCGTCCCCTTCTTTTTTTCCAAGTCCTTAGCCCAAGAAGCCGACCAGAACCGATTCTTGGTCAGGGTTTAACGGAGGAGATTGCTTTCGGCGGAACGATCTTGGCGGACGAGTCGGCAGGATCTCTGGGTCGGGCGACGGTTCGGTCCCGACCCCCCTGTCCTTATCTCGGAAGTTTTGCGCCACTCTAAGGCACACAAAGAAGAGACCTTGGACTCCGGTGGCGACTTCGCCTCGCGAGCCTTGAAAGGGCGTCCCCTGCGCGTGCTCTGGGCTCTGCTAGCGCTGCAGATCAGTTCCTCCGCGACGGCGGCGGACGGTTCGTTCCGCGCTCTCGAGGCGAAGTTGCGGGACGCGCAGTCCCACGAAGTCCCCCTTCTTGCCCCTTCGGCCTACGCGCTGGCGGCGCGCAGTTATGAAGAAGCCGACAAGCTCAGACGAGGCGGCGGCACGCCCGAAGCCGTGCAGCGCCTCGTCGAGGCCGCGCTCCAAAAACTCGAAGCCGCCAACGCGGCCAGCGCCGCCAATCGGCAATCCCTCGCCCCAGCGCTCGCCCTGCGCGAGGCAACCCTGAAGCTGGATCCAGGCACAGCCGCCCGGCTCGATCAGGGAGATCGCCTGCTGCGCGACGCGGCGGCGCGCTTCGAAGCGGGTGACCGATCCGGGGGCGAAGAGCTCGCTCGCTCGGCGGTGGCAGAGTACACGCGCGCGGGCGCGGCCTATCTGCGGGAAACAAAGCTCGCCGAGCTGCGAAACGCTCTGCCGGCCGCCGAGGGAAGAGTCCCCGAGACTGCCTACCGAAAGGCGACTTCGGAGCTCGAAGCGCTCAATGCGGGCTTAAACGACGGGACGGTCAGCGTCGGCGCGGCCTTGGCTCGAATCGACGACATCTGGAAGCTTCTTTTTCCGCCGGAGTATCGGTCGTTGCCGCATCGGCTCACCATCGGTACGTTCACGTTGTATGTCGAGAAGTACGAAACGAGCTCCTGGGACTTCGTCAATGGTCTGATCATCAAAGCCACCGGCACGGCTTGGACTTCCTTCGAGTGCTCGCCGAGCCTCATCCCGATTCCCCCGTTCGTCCTGACGACGGCGAAGAAGTTCCGCGTCGTCGAGACGGTTCAGAACCCGTCGGAAGAGATCAGCCTGGCCGATGCCCAGAGAATCGACCCCTCGCAGGGTCTTCATTCGGCACTGACTCTCCACATTCCGACCTATGCCGTGACGAGCGCGCAGATTTCGCAGGCCATCGAGGACATCATTAAGTATGGGATCGGGCATAAGGGAGACATCCGGGTTCACTTCGACCAGCTGACCATCCAGCCCGGCCCCGGACCCGACACCGGTGTGGTTCTGGCCGGGACGGCCACGTATCCCACGACTCCGCCGCAGCCGGAAACGATCACGCTCCACGTGGCGGGCTTCACCTTGTCGATCTCGGTCTTGACGCTGAAGCCGACGGGTGCGACCGCGACGGGAGAGCTCGAATTCCCGGTCTCGATCGCCGACCCCGGCACCGGCCATCCGGGACGCGTGAGCCTGGGCGAGTTTACGATCGGCTCCACATGCGAGTTCCACAAGGAGCTTCCTTCAGCGGCTTTCGGCCCATGGTCCGTGGGCGGCACGGAGGTTCTGGTCCAGGGAACGGGTGTCGTCGCGGACTTCGAAAAGAGCTGGGCGGCTCCGGGACTGGATCCATCTTCGGCCGCCGCAGCCGCCTCCTGGCGCGGAGCGATCCTCCAGACGGGCGCGACCGTCCCCGCAACCGAGGCGGTCGTTTCGAACTCCGGCTACTTGCGAGCGAAATACGGTTTTACCAAAGCGGAGGTCACCGGATCGGGACTGAAGGGTCACTTCGTTCTCGGCGCTCCCTACCAGTTCCTTTCGCTCGAGCCGTACGGTTACCGCGTGAGCATCAACGTCGGCTACGTGGACCTGTCAGACAGCGCGGTGGATCACGGAGTGTTCCAGAACGACCGCATCGTCGCTCCGGATACGGCGGCTCGGGCGAGTCTGGTTGCCCCCGTGCGCGCCGATTATCAGCTGGCCGAGGTGGACGCAAACCTCGATCTGCTCGCCAGCGTGAAGGTCGGCTCGCCGATTCGGTGGGGAGAGTACACGGGAACCCCCGGCAAGCCCACGTTTTACGAAGCCAGCGGCTTTACGCGAGAGCGCTTCTATCTGTCCGGCACTTGGAAGCAGAACTATTTCCCCTTGGACGCGAGCGGGGACTTCGTGGAGCCCAACGCGATCGGCGCCGACCTGCGGCCGCTGGGAATGCAGGGCCTGTCGGTCTTCCTGCCGCAGCGATTCATCATTTATACACCGGACACGCCGGCCAAGAAGCCGCTGAGGTTCCGGGGCTTCGACGAAAAGGCGGGCTTTCTGAACATCTCCTTCGGCGGCGTGCACGCCAGCCTGAACATGATCACCGAGCGCGGCTCCGACAAGGACCTCGGCCCCACCTATGCGCCGTTCTACGTCGGCGTGAAGCCGTTCCAGGCCGCGAAGACGTCGGTTCCCGGGAGCCACGATCAGGTCCCGACGGACTATCGCATCGCCGTGCGATTCGTCTCGAGTGCGACTTACGACTGCGACATGCGCGGGACCTTCCACATTCCGGTGCCGGTCGATAGCGACCTCGACTTCACGAACCTGGCCTTCACTTCGACCGCGCTGATCTCCGGCGCGAAGGCACCCTTCACCACGCCGTTCAAGCTCTCCTACTGGGGACTGGACATGGTTAAGAAGCCTGGCGCGAGCGCCGGGGCCGTCATCAGTGTGCGGACCGGCCAGGTCTTCTTCACGGCTGCAGGCATTCGCGAGCAGCGGCATTTCGACGCCCCCTTCTACCTGATCTGGGGCGAGATGCTGGCCGACGGATCATTGAAGCGTCTGGTCTTCGACTACTCCGGCGTGGGACAGAAGTTCGACCGCTTCCCGTTCACCACCTCTTTCGTGCGGCTCTCCAATTACGTGTCGGGCGTCGAGGCCTATCTCAAGGTGGCCGGCACCGCCCATTTCGACGTGTTTGGACCGAAATACCTGAACATCGAGGACGTCTACGACACCTCGCCCTCGAAATCGGGCGCGCCGTGGAACAGCCGCCGCATCGACAACTTGAAGACGGACTCGGATCCCGCAGGGCTCTTCCAGTCGAGCGACAAACACCTGACCGCGAAGTGGAGCGACGATTTCGGCTCCATGGACTTCAACTACGACTACGACAAGAACCTCCAGGACGGCTTCCTCGGAACCGGTCACATGGGATTCCTGTGGATCAACGGGACCCTCGGGGCATCAATCGTGCTCAAGGCCGAGCGAAGCTGCATGTCGGTCAGCGAGACGACGCATAGGGACTTCACGCTGGGCCCGGTGTCTCATTTCGGATTCATGACCCGCACGACCGGCTGTGGCTGCATCGAGAACGGGCAGCTCCAGCGCGTGGTGTTGAGCGCGGAACTGGAGTCGTCCACCGATGTCAACATTCTTCTGCGCTCCGCCGGATACGGGAGCATCGAGTGGTCGCTGACGCCGACCGTGTCCACCCTCGAGGTCTCCGGCGACATGTATCTGACGATCCTGGTGGGCGGAAACATCGAAGCCAGCGGAAAGGCTCGGTTCACCGTCGATCGCGCCAAGGACTTCGTCGAAGGGGAGATCGACGCGAAGTTCGATGTGGGCACCGCTCTGGGAGCCGGAACCCTGACGGCCGACGGGCAGTTGAACTGGCACCTTGGGAAGTTCGGCGGCGACGCATACCAGTCGCTCCAAGGAAAAGTGGCGGTTCAGGTGCTGACGCCCGTGGCGGGTGTCGCGGCCGAAGGCGGCTTCTACATCGGCATCAACGCGCCGAAGGCCGAAGCATGGGTGCTGGCCGGCGCCGGGAGTCGCTACAAGCTGAACATGACGCCGTTGCCCGACCGGCTGACCGGAATCTTCGGCTACGCCAAGGCGAGCTCGAGCATCAGTCTATACGTCTTCTCCGGCGGCATCGAAGCCTACGCCGGAGTCGGAGGCTTCGTCCTCACACCGGCTCAGGTGATCGATCTGGGCGCCAGTACGTCGGGCTTGGGACCCGGTCTGCCCTTCGTGATCGGACACGCGGGCGTCCACGTCTGGGGCGAGATCCTCGGCGGGCTCGTGTCGGCAGACGGGACGGTGGACCTGCAGGTCATCGCCCCGTATCCGTTCTCGTTCGAGGGAACGCTCGGTCTCGAAGGGTGCGTCGTCTGGGTGGTGTGCGGCAGCGTGGATGTCACGTGCGGGGTCAACAGCAGTGAAGGACTTTTCGTTCGCTGAGGACGGCCGTGCTCATGTCGGGTAAGGGGCTCCGGGTTGGGGTGCTCTTCGGAGCAGTGATGATCTGCGCCACGGCGGCGCGGGCCCAGGCGATGCGCGCCGCGACTAGCTCGCCCGTGCCGAGCCTGCACGTCGTCGTGACGTGGCCGCCGAATGCCACAGTTCAGAGGTTCAACCTCTACCGCAAGGTCGCCGGGGCGCCGAGCTTTCCGGCAACACCCCTCCATCCGCAACCGCTGGAGCGGATGAGCAATTGCGCCGACATTCAGGCCGTCATCCCTCCCGGATCGGAGGAATGGATCGTCCTCGCGAAGAGCCTCGCCGACAGCCCGACGGTGGACTTCGACCCGTGTTCCATTTCGACGATCGCGGCGGGATCTCCGAAGGAGTCGAAGCTGTTCCTCCTGGCCCGCAGCCGCTGGAGGATCGCCGTCGTGGCCGGTCTGGCTTACGACGACAAGGGCGTCGTGAACGGTACCGGCTATGTCTACGAATTGAGAGGCGCCGATGCGGTCGGCAACGAAACGGGAACTCTGTTCAGCAACGTGACGGTCACGGCCGGTTCGCCTGCGGCGATCCCGTCTCCTGGGAGCTTGAGCGCAACAGCGGGCGACAACCGCGTTCTGCTGCTTTGGGGGGATCAGCCCGAAGCGGCCGGCTTCGCCGTCTGGCGTGCCACCGTCGCGGCCGGGCCTTACGTGCGCGTGAACGAGCTTGCCTTTCTGAGCCGGATCACTCAGGACATCGACGGCGCGCCTCTCCCGACCCCGTCGAACGGCTTCCTCGACATCCGCCGATGGGATGACTCCGGAGCTCCCACCTATCACGTCGTTAACGGCGTTCCCGTCTATGGACCGGAGGACGGAGCGACCTATTTCTACAAGGTGTCGAGCCTCGATCTTCTGGACCAGCAGGGCCCGCCGTCGGGATCCCCCGTATCGGCCAAGCCGCAAGACAAGACGCCGCCGGCGGCTCCGTCGGGCGTCAGCGTGAAGGCCGTCGACAGTCAGAACCGGCTCGAGGTTCGATGGAATATCGTCCAGTCCGACGTCGAAGGCCATGAGGAAAGCTCGCCCATCGCCGGGTATCGGCTCTTCCGCTACGACGCGGAGAACGCGCCGCTTCCGACCGGAACGCAGATCGGAGGCGTGATTCCTCCCCCGGCTCCGGGGATCACCGACATGACGGCCTCGGACAACGCATCCATCTTGAGGCCGCCCTTCGGGGAACAAACATTCTGGTATCGCGTCGAGGCCTTCGATTCGAGCGGAAACGTCGGCGCGCGGTCCGCGGCCGCGGGAGGACATCTCAAGGACATCACGCCGCCCGCTCCGCCGAAGAATGTGGCCGCCGAGGGTTTCGACGATTTCATTCGCGTCACCTGGGCGCCGAACACCGAGCCGGACTTAGACGGGTATCAGATCTACCGCAGCCTCTGCCACAACGGGGTCTCGAACCCTTGCGAGCCGCGGCAACCGGGGATTCTCTCTTTCGGCCACGAGCCGGTGGCTTCGGACCAGGAGAAAACACCGTGCACCGGGCCCTATGTGCTCGTCGGAACCGTATCGCTCGCCGCCGCGAAAGCCATGGGCGCCACGGTGACTTTCGACGACCATTCCGTCCCCAAGGGCTCGCCTCTTTGCTACTCCTATTGGGTCAAGGCGATCGACAGAGCGCAGAACCAGAGCGGGAGCTGGCCGTTTCCAGATCCGTCGACGGAGAAGACCGTCTGCCAGCGGCTGCGCGACAAGACGCCGCCGGACCCGGCGGTGATCTCAGGACTCTTCGCGCGGGACCGCGCCGTCCGCGTCGAATGGATCGGTCCACCGGTCCAGGATATTCGCGCCTATCACGTCTATCGGGGAACCGCCGAGGCCGGTCCCTATAAATGGGTGGGTGGAATGACGGTCGAACTGCCGCCGGCGGTGCCGCAGATCCTCACCGCACCTTACGCGCCTCCCGCGGTGGTGGGCTGCGGCAAGATCCCGATCGTGACGATCGATTCCATGAGCATGGGCTTCTTCCTCGACACGACGGCGGATCCCAAGACGATCTACTGGTACAAGGTGGTGGGGATCGACCAGAGCGGAAACGAGGCGTCGCTCGGCAAAGCGGTTCCGATGAGCACATTCACGTTCACGACGGGGCTGCCCTCCACACCGACGATTACCTCCGTGACCGGCACGAGCGCGGCGCCGTTCGGACTCGTGATCCGCTGGATCCCGACTTTCGATCCGGCGCGCCAGCGAGGCTTTGCCGTCTTCCGAAGCGATCGTTTCGACGGCCTCTACCGGCAGATCGGGACGCTCGTGACCGGCTCGGACTACCAAGACAATCAGGTCGTGCGCGGCGTCGCCTACTGGTACAAGGTCGTCCTGATGGACGCGACAGGCCAGGTGTCCATGCCGTCGCCTCCGGTGAGCGGCTCGTTGCCCTGAAATAGGTCGCAAGGGAGGGACCATGCGTAAAACGGCCTTCAACATCGTGGTGCTGGCGCTCCTGCTCTGGCCCAGCCCTTCGCCGGGGCAGTACTCCGTGACGACCGATGGGTGGTCATTCAAGAATTTCGACACGAAGCCGCTGCCGTGGGACATCTATCGCGACACATTCATCGGCATTCCTCCCTCGTATGACCCGCTGTCCTCCGCCTTCGACGTGCTGTTCTACGACCAGCTTTACAAGGAGAAGCTTTCCAAATCCGGCAACTGCTTCGGCTTGTCGCTGATGAGCCTGATGATGTTGAAAAACGGGGGCCATCTGGGATTCTGCCTGCCGGTGAATCAATACTCGGGAGATCTCGTCGGGCTCGGCACGGGCGGGGCGTTACTCGGCCCCACCGAGCCCATGCTCACGCGTGCGATCAACACCATGCATGGCCATCAGGTCAACCTGCCGACGGTGCAACTGATTCTGGATACGATCGCCCAGAACAAGAACCGCAACGGGTCCTTCGCGTATGACTCGTTCCAGAATGCGAAGCTGCAGAAGGACCTGACGCTGGTCAGCATCACCAAGTCGCTCAACCCAGACGACGGCGGTCACACCATAGTGGCCTACGACGCCCAGGATCTTGGTGGGGGAAACAAGAGAATCTACGTATACGATCCGAACCGCTCCTGGGCGGACTCGGCCGCGCAGCCCTGGTACACCGGTGGGCAGAACTACGTGCAGATCAGCGGAAACAGCTGGAGCTTCACCATGGCCGGCACGAGCGGGACCTGGTCGGGAGATCCGGGCAGCGGCGGAAACATCCTGATCATTCCGATCTCGGTGACCGGCCCGCACACCCGCTCTCCGGCGTCGCTGGGAGACCAGATCATCGGGAGGATCTTGAACGAGCTCCTCTTGACCGGATCCTCCGCGAGCATCGAGCAGGTCACCGATGACCGCGGCAAGCGTCTCTTCGTCCCCGGGACGCGAGAGATCGACACGAGCGCGACCGGAATGCTGAGCATGGTCCCGTGGTATCCGTCCGACCAGGCATCGACGCCCACAGAGCCCGCGTCGGTATGGTTCCAAATCGGACGCGCCGGCAGTACGCTGAATGTGTCGGTGAGAGCGGCCGAGTCCGGCTATACCTTGATCGCATCCGGCCCGCGCGGGCGTGTGACCGTTCAATCGATCGGAGGCCGCGGAACGGATCTGATCACATTGAGCCAGGCGGGCACGCAACAACCCCGCGTCGCGCTCCGAAACGGCCGCGGCGACGCCACATTCGCCGTCGAGTTCCTCCAGCCGGTTTCACCGCGCGAGCGCCTGCGCGTGCTTAAGGCGACGCGAATCGCGATGCCCGAGGGCGCCTCGGTCGAGCTGGGCGTCGGCGACCGCAGCCAGGCCTTGAACATCCACAGCTCCGAGGCTGCGATCCGCTACGATCTGGAGCTGCAGAACGTGTCGCGCAAAGGCATCGAATCCCTGTCGCGAAGGGGAGTCGCGCAACCCGCAGGCTTGTCTCAAACCATCCGGCCCAGGGACTGGTCGCGTCTCGGAACGGCGGATGTGCTCGAGGAGACTCTGCCGAGCCGGTTGACTACGCGGCAGGGCCCTCGAGCGAGAGAGCAGACGGAGCGGCGCGCCAAATGATCCGCCGCCCGGCGCTTCTGACCGGATGGACAGGGCAAGCGATGCTTCCAACACGCAAGCTCGCGAGCAAGTTGCTCATTCATCGAAGACAATGACAGGCCACATAACATGCGCGTGCGGCGGGCTCGCTACGCGTTTATTCGATGACGCCTATGGTTCCCCGAGCGCCTTCCTCACCGTTACGACATCGACCAAGCCCGAACAGCCGAAGAGAACCGGCAACACCTTCTCGGGCGGATACTTGCGACGGAGCTCCGCGACGGCTTCGGTGCCGGCGCGGTAGGCAGGCAGGTACATGCGTCCGAGGAGCGGGTGTCGCCCCCAGGCGCCCGAGAGCTTGTCCGCGCGCTCCTCGGAGACAAGATAGTCGCGCCGCAGAACGGCGGCGACGTC
>DASXTI010000216.1:0-45708 GCA_036505535.1 Thermoanaerobaculia bacterium | reverse complement strand
CGAATGACGGCAAATCCGGGAGAGCGGATTAGCGCTCCGAGGCGGATCTCGGGTGAAAGGTCGTACTGGACACCCGCAGCCAGGCGCCCGTGTCCAATCTCACCGGTCTTTCGGTCGGACACCTCGACAGACTCGAGGCCGGTCGAGTCCACAACCCGGTTGGCCGTCGACTGGACCGCCCGAAGGTACGTGTACACCCCGGCGAGAGCGGCTCCGAATCGCCAGGGGCCTCCGTTCGCGTACGACATGCCGAAGCTCCCCTCGACCCGGGTGAATAGCGAATCCGACGAGTATGTGAAGAGACGACCGAGGCCACCGGAGAGCGTGCTGACCTCGGACTCGGTCTGCTGCACCCACGAGTTCGTTCGGACGAACAGGAGAGCCGCATTGGAGCGCTCGCCGCCGAAGGGACTCTTGACGAGGATGCCGACGAGGGCCGGAACCTGCTGGACGTAACCGCCGGTGTCCGGCAGCGAGCCGTGGGTGAGGCTCAAGAGCTGGTAGGTCCCGGCGCTGCTGCTGATCGAAGAGGTCGTGGCGCGCGACAGCCCGGCAGGGTTGAACCAGTTCGAAGCGTCGTCGTCCGCCCGGGCCACGAAGGCCCCGCCTTCGAGGCCTCCGGTCTGGCCGATCGGAATCGAGTCATAGTTGGGGAGCACGATGTTGTTGGGCAGACCGATGGGAATCTGCCCCGCAAGCTCGGGCGCGACGAGCAGAAGAGAACCGAGCGCCGCGACAGCGATGACGGCGGTCGAGAGACTCTGCGTTTTCAGGCGATCATCCTGGGCGCGGAGACTATCAAGATCACATCCTCAGTCGCGCCGGGGCCGCCCAGGCCTTCTCGGGGCCGCTGCCACCCGAGAGTCGAAGCACGACCGGAGTCAGGATCCGCTCTTCGTGGCTTAGCCGGGGCAATCGGGGCCTGTTTTCGGGCATAATGGAGTCAGACATACCCAAGCGATGGCAGCCGATTCAGCGGCCACCCGCGTCCCAACCGCTCGCGGGGGTCATGCGGGCGAAGCGCTGCGGATCCTCGTCATCGACGAGAGCCCGCATGACCGAGAGCTCATCCGGGAGGCCTTGCGCTCGGCGTTCCCCGGCGCCGAGACGACCGAGGTCGCCGACTCCGCCGGGCTGACGCCCGCGATCGAAAAGGGCGGATTCGACGCAGTCCTGGCCGACCATAAGCCGGGCGGGATCGACGCATTTGGCGTGCTCGCTGCGGTGAGGGAGCACCATCCGTACCTTCCCGTCATCCTCTGTACGGCGGGGGGCAACGAGGAGCTTGCCGTCGCGGCGATGAAGGCGGGCTTCGACGACTACGTCCTCAAGTATCCAGATCCCTTCCGGCGCTTGGGCTCCGCGGTCAAGTCGGGGCTCGAAGAGGCGGCGCGCCGCCGCATCGCGCACGAGGCGGAGACACGCTACCGCTCGCTCTTCGAGGGCGTGCCCGTCGGGCTGTGCCGCGCCACGCCGACCGGCCAGATTCTCGACGCCAATCCCGCGCTCGTGCGGATGCTCGGCTACCCCTCGCGCGAGAGTCTAATGACCGTCAATCTTCGCAATCTCTACCTCGAGCCGCGCGATCACGACGTCATGCGGCGGCGGCTCGAATCCTCGGGCGAGGTTCGCGATCTCGAGGTCTGCTGGCGGCGTTATGCCGGCCAGCTCATCTGGCTGCGCAAGGACATGCAAGCCATTCGCGACGCGCAGGGGCGCCTGCTGTACTACGAGGGGGTGGTGGAGGACATCACCGAGACCAAGCGCGCCCGCGAAGAGCTCCAGGAGTCCAACCAATTCCGCCGGGAGATCATCTCCGGAGCGGGCGAAGGCATCATCGTCTACGACCGGGATCTGCGCCACATGGTCTGGAACCGTTTCATGGAGAACTTGACTGGCATCCCGGCGGACCGGGTGCTCGGACGGAGCGCTCTCGATCTGTTTCCTCATCTGCGCGAGCATGGCGTGGACAAGCTTCTCGAGCGGGCTCTCGCGGGCGAAACCGTTTCATCGGAAGACATCCCGTACACGATCCCCACTACCGACCGCTCCGGTTGGGTCATCGGCACCTACGGGCCCCATCGGGACGCGGCCGGCCGAGTCTTCGGCGTGATCGGGATCGTGCACGATGTGACCGAGCGCCGGCGCGCCGAGCAGGCGCTGCGGGCAAGCGAAGAACGCTTCCGCATCATGGCCGACGCGGCGCCCGTCATGATCTGGATGGACGACGCCGCGGGGCTGTGCACCTACTTCAACAAACCCTGGCTCGATTTCACGGGCCGGACGCTCGAGCAGGAGATGGGACGCGGCTCGCGAGAGAGCATCCATACCGACGACCTGCCCGCTTTCACCGCGACTTACGAAGCCGCCTTCGCGGCGCAAACTTCCTACCAAACGGAGTACCGTTTGCGCCGAGCCGACGGCCAGTACCGCTGGATCCTCGAGACCGCCATGCCCCGGTTCACGCCGTCCCGTGGGTTCGAAGGCTTCATCGGATCCGCGCTCGACATCACGGATCGACGGCGGGCCGAGGAAGCGCTCAAGGAAAGTGAAGCCCGCTATCGGACGCAGGTCGAGCATGCTCCCGAGGCGATCGTCGTCTTAGACGTCGATTCGGGCCGATTCGTGGAGGCCAACGAGAACGCCGTGAGGCTCTATCGGCTGCCGCGCGAGGCCCTGTATCGAACGGGACCGGCCGAGCTCTCCCCTCCCCGGCAGCCTGACGGACGTCCTTCGGCCGAAGCGGCCATGGAGAAGATCCAGCTCGCCTTGGCCGGCGAGGCGCCCGTGTTCGAGTGGATGCACCGCAACGCCGACGGGCAAGACATCTCTTGCGAGGTGCGTCTGGTGCGGCTCCCTTCGGCGGGTCGACGCGTCGTGCGCGGCAGCGTCACCGACATTTCCGACCGCAAACGATCCGAGAGGATTCAGTCCGCGCTCTACCGGATCGCCGCCACGGCGAGCTCCGCCGAGGATCTCGACCAGTTCTACGCCGCGATCCACGGCATCGTCGCCGAGCTGATGTATGCGAAGAATTTCTATGTCGCCCTCTACGACGCCACCACCGAGACGCTCTCCTTTCCCTACTTCGTCGACGAGGCGGACGTCCGGCCCCAGCCCAAGAAGCCCGGCAAGGGGCTGACCGAGTACGTCTTGCGCACGGGCCAGCCGTTGCTCGCTTCGGCAGAAGACTTCAACGACATGGTCCAGCGCGGCGACGTCGAGCTGGTCGGCTCCTGGTCCGTGGACTGGCTCGGGGCTCCCTTGAAACGCGCCGGCAAGACCTTCGGCGTCCTCGTCGTGCAGAGCTACGACGCGCGCTTCCGCTACGGCTCCCCGGAGAGGGAAGTGCTCACCTTCGTCTCGCAGCAGATCGCCGTCGCCCTCGAGCGCAAGCGCGCGCAGAACGCGATCCGGGAGTCCGAGGAGCGGTATCGCCTGCTCTTCGAGCGCAATCTCGCGGGCGTCTACCGAACGACGATCGCCGGCAAGATTCTGGAGTGCAATGACGCCCTAGCGCACATCTTCGGCTACGGGTCGCGCGAGGACCTCCTCGGACGCGACATCCAGGCTCTCTACCCCGCCGACCGTTACTGGCAGGATTTCCGAGAGACGCTCCTCCAGTTCCGCAATCTCGCGAACTATGAGATGTGCGGAGAGCAGAAGGATGGCCGCGTCGTCTGGACGCTCGAGAACGCCTCTCTGCTGGCCGACGAGAACGCAGGCGAGATCATCGTCGAGGGGACGGTCACCGATATCACCGATCGCCGGCTCCTCGAGGAGCAGCTGCGTCAGTCGCAGAAGATGGAGGCGATCGGCCAGCTCGCCGGCGGGATCGCGCACGATTTCAACAACCTCCTCACAACCGTGCTGGGCTATAGCGACATGGCTCTGCGCCAGCTCGGCCCACAGGATCCGATCCGCGGCGAGATCGAAGAAATAAGGAGGGCCGGAGAGCGCGCGGCCAACTTGACCCGGCAACTGCTCGCCTTCGGCCGCAAGCAGGTCTTCGAGCCCCGGCCGCTCGACTTGAACGCGCTCGTCGCCGAATCGAGCCGCATGCTCGCCCGGCTCATCGGAGAGAACATCTCCCTCGTCACGCAGCTCGATCCATCGCTGGGGAGCGTGAGAGCCGATCCGGGACAGCTCGAACAGGTCATCGTCAATCTGGTCGTCAACGCTCGGGACGCGATGCCCGACGGGGGGACGCTGACAATTCGCACGCAGAACGCGGACGTGGAGGCGTCTGCCGCACGGGAGCACCAGGGAGCGGACCCGGGGCGCTACGTGGCCATCGCAGTGGCCGACACCGGTGTCGGGATCGACACGGACACCCAGCGGCACATCTTCGAGCCGTTCTTCACGACGAAGGACAAGCCACACGGCACGGGGCTCGGGCTCGCCACGGTGTATGGGATCGTGAGCCAGAGCGGCGGCCACATTCTCGTGGACAGCGAGCCCGGACGAGGAGCCGTTTTTACGATTTATCTTCCTCGCGTGGACTCACTGGCCGCCACGCCGGCGGAGCCGGTCTTAGTTCCCGCGGCTGCCGGACGGGGCTCGGAGACGATTCTGCTCGTCGAGGACGAGGACGCCGTCCGCGAGCTGACGCGCCGCTGTCTCCAATCGGCTGGCTATACGGTGCTCGAGGCCGCCAGCGCCGAAGCAGCCCTCGACGTCTGCGCGCGCCACCCCGAGCGAATCGATCTGCTCTTGACCGACGTGATCATGCCCGGGGTCTCCGGACCGGAGCTTTCCCGGCGGCTTCTCGAAAACCGGCCGGCGATCCGAGTTCTCTACGTCTCGGGGTACACCGACACGGCGATCGCTTCTCAGGGGATTCTCGAGGCGGGCGCCTTCTTCCTGCAGAAACCCTTCAGCCCCGACAGCCTGGCGCGCAAGGTCCGGGACGTCCTGGACACGCGCTCGGCCGCCGCGATCGATGGCTAACCGGAAGGCGGCGCCTCGTCGATCATCCGCCATGGAGGCCGAGCTCAAATTCGCTCATCCTGAAAGTGCGGGAAGTGCTGGATGGACGTTCATGAGTTCGTAGGGGCGGGGGTGAACGCCGGCCGTTGGCCGGCGTAGCCTACTGTCGTGGGCTTGCCGTTGGTGGTCGGCTTGTCCCCGCCCGCTTCAGCGAGATTGTGGCTTTCGCGGGCGGCCACAAGGGCCGCCCCTACGAGACCAGGCATGGATGCATGCACGTGCACAGCACAGCCCGATCTCCCGTGAGCCATAAGCTGAGGAAGGTGCTCACATCCCCAAGAGCTATTTGGAGGCGGAGGCTGTCGGTGTCGTCACCAAGCCGGATGTGGGCGTCGTGGAGGCATCGAGCCTGAGAGCCAGTCCCGCCGGCGTACGGAGCGCTTCGATGGGGGTCGTGTCGGGCGTGGGCGGGGCGGGCGCCGGCGTGACGCGCTCGGGAGCATGCCTTTCGTGAGACTTGGAACCGCAGCCGGAGGCCAGCGCTAGCGCGCACACGAGCGCGGCCCTCCGAGTCCAACTCATTGTCTTTGCGCCTCCTGAAGCCGGCCGGATTCTACCCAGCCCGATCTGAAACCTACAGGTAAGGAACCATCATGTCCGGAAGGGAGTTCGGACCAGCGCGTGAACGACAAAATTTGTCGGTTTGCCGGTGATGGGCTGCCCGACTTTGGCGCGGGCGGAGCCGAGTATGCGCGCAAGTATTTGAGACATCGAAGGAAGATGTTCTCCACCGACTTGGTACGACATTTGATCATCCAAAGCGACAAGAAGAGTGCCGGCATGGGAGTTCCGGCATGACGGGAGAGGGGGGAATCGGCCGGTTCCCCCCTTTAGCTTTCGGAGGGAATCCCGCCCGGAATCACCTCTCGACGAATCGCACCAAGGACCGAAGATTCTTCCTCTCGCCCGCGAGTCGCATCCAGAGCGCATCTCCACGATCTTCTTCGTCCACGACCCGAAAGGCCGCGCGCGCCGTCGCAATCGCCCGCGAACTCGTATACGGAATCCGCACGCGGAACTCCTCGGTCTCGGGTTGGAGGCGGCGCAGGATCTCCGTCTCCAGTCGTGGAATACCCTCCCCCGTCTTCGCGGAGACGGCGATCGAGCCGGGACGGCCGCCGTTTCCCGTGAGATCCATTTTCGTCAGGACCGGCAGGATCCGATCGGCGCATACTCCAAGATCCGCGAAGGTCTCGGTCGCGATGCGCTCCTCCTCGTCGGCGCGTGGCGACGAGGCGTCGATGACGTGGAGAACCAGATCCGCGTCGCGGATCTCCGAAAGCGTCGAGCGGAAGGACGCGACCAACGACGTCGGCAGCTTCCGGACGAGGCCGACGGTATCGACGAAGATCACCTCCGCGAGCCGGGGTGATGCGGCGCGAGCGGCCCGCGCGTCGAGCGTGGCGAAGAGGCGGTCGGCGGCGTAGGCCGCGTCCTGCGTGAGCCGGTTGAAGAGCGTGGTCTTGCCGGCGTTCGCATAGCCGGCGATCGCCACCTGCGCGTAACGTCGGCGACCCCGGCGCCGTACCAGGCGGGCAACCTCGATCTTCTGGAGGTCGCGTCGCAGCCGCACGATGCGATCGCGGATCTTGCGGCGATCGAGCTCCAGTTTCTGCTCGCCTGCGCCCCGTCCCCCGATTCCGCCGCCCAGACGCGAGAGGTGCTCGTATCGGCCGGCGAGTCGCGGCAGCAAGTATTGCAGCTGCGCGAGCTCGACCTGTGTGCGTGCCTCCCGAGAGCGCGCGTGGAGAGCGAAGACGTCGAGAATGAGTCCCGGCCGGTCCACGACCCGGATTCCGTCGCCCCAGGCCTCCTCGAGGTTCCGAGCCTGACGGGGCGAGAGCTCCTCGTCGAAGACGATCAGCCCCGCCCGCTCGTCGCGGGCGGCATGGCCGATCTCGATGACGGCCCCCTTGCCGACGTACGTCGCCGGATCGGGCGCGGCTCGTTCCTTGAAGAAGCGGCCGACAACCTCTCCCCCGGCCGTATCGACGAGCCGCTCGAGCTCGTCCAGATGATCCTCGGCCACGGCGCGCGGCAGGCCCTTCGGAGCGACACCGACGACGATTGCGCGTTCCTTCTGAGCCTGCCTTGCCACGAGCCAATTGTATTTCGGCTATGGTATTGCTTATCCGGATGCGAGATCTCCTCCTCGGAAGGCGCCTCGAGGCTCTCTACCGCCTTTACGGCCCCGAGACCGCAGCCACCGATCCGATTCTCTTTCTCACGCGGTACCCATTCCCGGAAGATCGCGAGGTTGTGGGCTGGATCGCCTCGGCCTTCGCCTACGGCCAGGTCGAGACCATTCAGAGCAACGTCGGGCGGATACTCGCCGGGCTCGGGCCGCGACCGGCTGCCGCACTCGATGCGATCGCCGACTTCGGCAAACTGGCGCTGGAGACGCTAAGTGGCTTCCGCCACCGCTTCCATGGCGCCCGGGATGCCGCGGCTCTTCTCTTCGTGATCGCCCGTGCCCGGGCGGAAGCCGGCTCGCTGCGGCGATTCTTCGAAAGAGAGCTGCGGGAGGAGGAGCCAGACGTCGCCCCCCTGCTTTCGCGGGTGGTTGCCAGGATCGAGGGCTTCGACTACCGACCCGTCCTGGGAGGACCGCGGATTCCGGAGCGCTCGCCCGTCCGATTCTTCTTCCCCGATCCGGCGAAGGGATCCGCGTGCAAGCGATGGAACCTGTATCTGCGCTGGATGGTGCGCCGCGACGCGCTCGACTTCGGACTCTGGCCGGGCATCCCAACCGAGCGGCTGGTCATCCCGACCGATACCCACATTCATCGCATCGCCCGGCGGCTCGGACTCACCCGACGGCGCACGCCCGACTGGAAGGCGGCGCGCCAGATCACCGACGCCTTGTCGCGCTTCGACGCCCGGGATCCGGTGCGCTTCGACTACGCGCTCTGTCGGATCGGGATACTCGACATTTGCCAGCCGCGTGTGCGCTTGTGCCGCTGCGGCGAATGCCCGGTTCGGGAAGCCTGCGCGATCGGCCGGAGGAGGATGAGGGGTCTTCCTCCGCAATCGGCAATCGCCAATCGGCAATCGGCAATCGCATGACCACCCGATCTTTCCTCACGATCACCTTCGCTGTCGTCCTCGCGGCCGTGGGCGCCGTCTGGATCAAGTCTCTCGTTCCGCCGGAGTCCCCGTCCGGATCGCTTCAATTCCTTTCCGCCGCGCCGGAGCTGCCCATCTTCGACAAGGGCGGAAAGAAGGTCGATTTGGCACGGGAGAAGGGACGGATCCTCATCATCCACTTCTGGGCCACCTGGTGTCCACCGTGTGTCGAGGAGATTCCGGCGCTGTCGCGCTTCTGGGACAAGTACCGTTCGCGCGCCGACGTGAGCCTCTACGCGATCTCCGTGAACAACGACTGGAAGGAGATCGATGATTTCATGAAGAAGAACCCGAGTGCGATCCCCTTGTTCCACGATCCGGGCGCCGTGACGGCTCGCCGGTTCGGGACGACGCAATACCCCGAAACCTACATCGTCAACAGGAATGGGCGCGTTCTCTTCCGAGTCCAGGGCGCGGTCAACTGGTCCGACGCCGAAGTCCGAAGCCGGATCGATCAGCTCCTGGCATCGTAGCGCGGCGCGCGGGAGGGTCGATGGCGAAAAGCGAGCAAAACGGCTTCCCGTGCACCTTCGAGGAGCTGCGCCGCATTCTCCGAGAATACGAGAAACGGCTGGTCCAGCAGACGTACTCCCTCGAGGGGGCATTCAACGCGAAGCCTATTCCGGGGGCTTTCGGATCGGAAAGAGCGACGTCAGCTTCTTCCTGATGCCGATCTCCATGTGTCCCGAGTTTTTGAAGACAAAACGCTGAAGAATCGAATGCAGGACAAGGCGTGACGATGATCCCCGGCATTCTGGCGAGCGTGGCTGCCGCCCTCTACTTATCCGCGGTCCCGGCCGGAGACGATCTCCCCGCCGCCCCCGCCGGTCTTGCGTGGAAAAGAATCGACGCCGTGAGAGCCGCCTTCCTCGTGCCGGAGGGATGGCATTTCAAGCAGGAGAAGAACGGCGACACCATCGCCTTTTTCATCACCGCCGAAGACATCGAAAAGAACGGTGGGTTCCAGACGGGCTTGACGGTAAACGTGATCCACTTGAAGAAGGACGCTGCGCCCGAGCGCGCCGCTCGCTTCATCGCAGACCTCGCGGAAGCCGCGGAGATCCCGACGCAATGGCACGAGGAAAAGGGCGTGATGACGATCTTCGGCTGCAAAGCGCGAAAGGAAGAAGCGGGCTACCCTCCGCTGCGCATGCACACGCTGGCCGTCGGGAACGGCCGCACGAATGCTCTATATCTGATGACCTTCGAGAGCCCGGAATCGAGTTGGGAGGACGCCTGGAAGAAGGGCCGGTTCATTCTCGAAGAGTTCGTCCTGGATGACGGCTACTGAGCCGCATGAATCAGCGCGGTACGGTCGGCTTTCGAAGCTTCCCCGCGCGGTCGGCGTCCCGCTCCGATCGGGTCAAGACCAGAAACAGAATAACCGCGGCCAGCGACAGCCCGAGGCTTCCGTAGAAAAGAACGACGTCGAGCCCGGGCATGGAAGCCTCAGCGCGCTCCGCCCGGCGCCGCGCCGGAAGGCGCCGTCCCGAAGCCGCTCGCCGTCGGGATCTCGGCCGATGGCCGCGGCGCCGGAGCGGTCCCCCCGTTGACGCCGATCGACCAGACGTAGTCCCGCAGTGCCCGGGTCACGGCGTCCGGATCGCTCAGGAACTGTTTGGCGTTTTCATCGCTTCCGAAGAGCCGCGCGAATTCCTGCCGGTCCTTGGCGAAGTTCGGGGCGTCGAGCAACCCCGCCAGCGGCGAAAAACGCTTTCCGTCGTCCCCCTTGGGGAAATTGGTCGGCATCCGCGTCCCCGGCATCCACTCGTCGGGACGGCGAATCCAGTCATTGATCCAATCGTGCCGCAGGCGGGAGGCGGCCATCTGGAGGTTGGGAGCGAGGCTCGCCCGATCGACGCCCGGCCGATTCATGTCTTCGATGGATCGCGGGTGGCATTGCGCGCACTTCAAGAGCTCGAAGACCTTCTTGCCGGCCGCCCAGCGGGCGGGGTCCGTGGCGTAGTCCTGGACGAGGAAGGGATAAGCGGCGCGGTCGAGCGACGCGAAATAACGGGTGAGGTCGTTTAGCTCCTGATCGCTGAACCCGAACGTCGGCATATGCACCTCGAGCCACGGCCGGATCTGGCCCGTCTTTGGTGCTCGGAGAAACGAGAAGAGCCAGTCGCTCTGGACCTTTGCGCCTTCCCCCTGGATGATGGGCGGCGCGAGCGACACGTCCGCGACGAGCGAGCGGAACGATCCCCCGAAGCCCTCGATGACGTGGCAGCCTTGACAATTGTGGTTCTTCACGATGCGTCGGCCGCGCTCGATGGAGGCTTCTTCGGGTGAGAGCTCTTTGAGGACGTTGGGCGCGGCGTTCAGCTGCTGGAATCCGAGAAGGGCGGTGAGGACCTGATCGAGCTCGCGGTCCGAGAACCGGAAGTTCGGCATCCGGAGCTTTTCCTCCCAGCCGCGGGCACGGTCGCGATCGTAGATGCGGGGCGCATGGAGCTTGGTGCGGAACCAGTCCTGGCGCGTATGCGCCAGATGGACGAAGCCGAAGTCGAGACGATGGACCGCCTTGGATCCTTCTTCGGTCAGCTCGGTCCCGATGGGCTTGGCGTCCTCGAAACCCGGGATCGCATGGCAGGCATAGCAGCCATAATGCGCGATGAGGTTCTTTCCGACGTAGGCCTCCTTGCCGTGCAGATCCATCTTCGCGAGATCCGCCTTTGCGTCGAAGAGCGTCTTCGTCGACATCTCGAAATAGAGGGCGATTTGTTCGAGGATCTTCGGATCGGTTTTCGGCAGCGCCGTCGCATCGAAGCCTGTCGGTCCCTTCAGCGTCCAGAGGTACTCGGCGATGTCCAGCGCGTCCTCGTGTGTGAGGCGCAGGTTGGGCATCTTGGTGTCGGGATTCCACTGCTTGGGATCGCGGATCCAATGGTAGATCCAATCCCGTGACGCCTTGGATCCGACCCCCGCCAGATTCGGCCCGAATTGGCGGTACGTTCCGGTCAAGTCCCGCTGCGCGTTCGGATCGACGATGTGGCAGCCGTAGCAACCCCGCTCGGATAGGAGCGTCGCGCCATGGCTCGCGTCCCCCTTGCCCGGGACGGGCGGCACTTCGGAGGGGCGGGACTTGTCGTACAGGTACGACACGATCGCGTTGATCATCGTATCGTTCTGGACCCGCCCTTCCTCGTTCATCTTCTTCTGCGCGGCGGTGGGAGGTTTCGGCCCGGACACGTCGACGAAGTTCTCCTGGTAGAAGAAGGTCGGCATCTTCGTGCTCGGCCGGAAGGCCGCGGGATTGGCGACCCAGCGCGTCGTCCAGTCGCGAGGAACCTTCGAGGCTACCTTTTCGAGCGACGGGCCGACCTTCGGGAGGCCCTGTCTTTCGAGGCCGTCGATGCGATGACAACCCCAGCAACCGAGGCTCTCGACGATTCGCATTCCGGCATCGAGCCGGGGCGCCTCCGGAAAGTTGGCCTCGCTTGCGTGGCACCGATAACAGCCCGCTTCGGCGTACTTGAGCGGCAGGACCGGGTTCTCGTTGAACTTGTCGAACTCCCAGTCGTACTTCGCCGTCCAGGTGCGCTCGACGGCTTCCGTGGCGGGCGAGTGTCCGGCAGACCAGAACGACGTCGCGCGGTCCCTTCCGCCGTGGCACGGCGTGCACCCGAAGGAGGTGGCCGGGTGCACGGACTCGCTCCCGACCATGCGGTGGATCCGCGGGTGCGTGCGGAAGACGGTCTTGATTCTCGGGTCCTCGAATCCCTTGCGGTCGGCGGCGATGTGGCACGTCGTGCAGCGGTCGACGCGCGGGATCCGCATGAAGTTGACGTTGTTGAAGTGGTCCGGCAACTGCACCTGCTGAACGCGCAAGGACGGATTGATCATGTCGAGGATCGGAGAGTTCCGAAGCCGAAAGAGGGTGTCCTGCTTCAGGCTGACGAACTTCTGCCGTGCGAGCCGGTAATCGGCTGTCATCTTCTCGATCGTGCTCTCGATCTCTTTGCGCCGCGCCGTGATGCGGTCGATTTCCGCCTGGGTGTCGGCCTGCGCCTTCTTCAGCTGGGCGAGGCGCAGCGTCCGCTCGTCGAGCTCCTTCTGGAGACGGTCGAGAGACTTTTTCGCGCTCGGAGCCGAGCGCGGCCGATTCGCGAGCGCATCCTCGTATTTGTAGCGCTCCGCGTCGAAAGACGCCTTCGTGAACTTGTACTGCTGGTCGGCCAGGTAGGCCTTCGGGTCGAGGTCCTTGAGCTTCCCGTTGAGCTTCCGAATCGAGGCCTGGTGCCGGGCGATCTCGCTGCGCGCGGTCCGAAGATCGGCGATCAACTTCGCATGCTGCTCCCCGAGCGCCTTCTCGCGCGCCGCCAGGGCCGCCTGGCGCGTCAGGCGGGCGTCGAGCCGCATGAACGTCCGCTGGATCGTCTTCCAGTCCCGGGAATAGTCCGCAGCGACCATTCCGATGAAGATCACCGTCAGCGCCAGGGCGGTCCAGAAGAAGGCGCGATTCAACCTCGGAATGTTGTAGTGATGATCGATCGGCTCCGCGGGCGCTTTGCGGGGCATTTAGGCCAACCAGGGCCGGTAAACGGTAGACGGAAGAGGGGACACGAATCGTCGCGCTTCTCGTCTACCGTCTAGCGTCTTCCGTTTCCCGGCCCCCGTTTCCTTCATATGTTGAACGCGAACTCCGGTATGGCCACGATGTACTTGAGGTTGAAGATCCAGCGAAGGTACATCTTGATGGGCAACGCCAGCATGATTAGAGCGAGGGTGACGCCGATCAGGTAGCGCGGCGTGTCCATCTTCTCGTAGAAGCGCCGCAGAAGCGTCTTCGAGAGAAGCAGCGGCAGCATGGCGACGTAGAAGCCGACGAGCGCCAGCCCGAAGATCTCGCGGAAGAGCCAGAAGTTCGGCATGCTCTTCTTGAAGATCTTGATCCAGATGATCTCGGAGAGATTGATGTTGTTCAAGGGTACGAGTTTGTTGATGTCCCAGAATTCATAGGGTCCGAAGAAGTTCCAGTTCGGACCCCGCAGGAAGGTCCCGAGCACGATCAACACGCACCAGAGAACGAGGAAGCCGACGAGGAAGATCGTGATCTCCCAGCGGCGCTCCCGAAAGGTGAAGTAACCGTTGCCTTTCGGATTGGTATCGATGTACGGGATCGCCATCAGCCCGACGATGATGAGCGAAGGAAAGAAGACGCCCGCCAGCCACGGGTCGAAATAAACCAGCATTTCCTGGAGCCCGAGGAAGTACCACGGCGCCTTGGCCGGATTCGGCGAATCGGTCGGGTTGGCCGGTTCCTCCAGCGGCGCCTTCAGATAGATCGACCACACGATCATCACCGCCATGACGACCACCAGACAGATCAACTCGACGTACACGAGGTCGGGCCAGGAGAAGACTTTTTGCGCCGAGTCTTCCCCCTCGATCGGCGGCCGTCCGTCCGCGATCCGGCGATCGTTCTCATAGGCCTGGGTCATGGCCCACCAAACGAAGAAACCCACCAGGAAGATCATTCCGACGATCGGGACATTGTCGGGAAGAGTCGCGACCTTGTTGAAGTTCGGATCCATGTACGAGAGCCCGATGCTGCCGCCGACCAGCGCCAGGAGCGCGAGGCCCCCCTTCGGCGTCCAGACCGGCCTCCAGTGGATCAGCAGGATCAGACCAATCAGCGCCGCCGTCACCAGGTACTGCGGGGCGGAGAGGAAATCGATGACGTTTTTCAGGAGGGTGATGGGATTCATGGAAGTCGGGAGCGAGAGCGCAGCGAGGGACCAGGCTCGCGGTCGAGGCCGCATCCGGCCGAGCCGCGGACCGGTGCGACGGCACGTCCCAAGCCAGCGCGAAAGACGATTTCGTTCGCGGCGCGAGGAGTCTCCCGAAGTAACCGAGGGAGGAGCCTCGCGCCGCGGGAGCGAGCGCGCCGCGACGGGACCAGACCCGCGGTCGAGGTCGCATCCGACCGAGCCGCGGGTCGGTGCGTCAGCAGGTCCCGAGCCAGCGAGAGCGACGTGTTCAAACCGGTCCCGAGATGCCGCCGTCCTTGCGGACGCGCCAGAAGTGCACGGCCATCAGAAACGCCGCGACGAGGGGGATTCCGACGCAGTGGAGGACGTAGAAGCGCAGCAGAGCGCCGGCGCCGACGAACCGGCCGCCGAGCAGCCCGAAGCGCGCGTCGTTGGTGGAGGTGACGAGCTGAATGTCGCCGATCTTGAGCAGCGATGTTCCGGGGCCTTGGATGCCGATGAGCGGCGTGGCCGACGCCATGTTGGATCCCACTGTGATGGCCCAGATCGCGAGCTGGTCCCAGGGCAGCAGATAACCGGTGAAGGAGAGAAGCAGGGTCAGCACGAGCAGGGTCACGCCGATGACCCAGTTGAACTCGCGGGGGGGTTTGTACGAGCCCGTCATGAAGACGCGGAACATGTGAATCCAGACGGTGATGACCATCGCGTGCGCCCCCCAGCGATGCACCTCCCGCATGATCCCGAAGGGCACCTGCTCGCGCAGGTCGAGGATGTCCACGAAGGCATACTCGACGGTCGGACGGTAATAGAACATCAGAAGCAGGCCTGTGAACGTGAGCACCAGAAAGAGAAAGAAGGTCACGCCCCCGGCGCACCAGGTGTAGCGCATCTTGACGCCCGACTTTCGCGTCTTGACCGGATGCAGGTGCAAGACGACGTTGCCGAGCATCGCCAAGACCCGTTTGCGGTTGGAATTCGGGATGCCGACGCGAAAGACCGACTTCCAGAGCTGGCTCGAGACGACCGACTGTTGAAACTCACGCCAACGAGAACCCAATCGAACCTCCGCTTGCGGTGACCGTCAAGGGACGCGCATCCTCATGCCATCTTGACGAAGGCCTTGGGATCGCTCCACTGGCCCCGTTCATAGAGATACCGCACCGCCTTGTCCACGATGATCTGGCCGTCTTCGGCGGAAACCGTGATTTCGGCGCGCTCGAGAGGGCGGGGGGCCGGTCCCTCGAAATTGATGCCCGAGACGTAGTAGCCCGAGCCGTGACACGGGCACTTGAACTTGTTCTGGGCCGCCAGCCAGTTCGGCGTGCATCCCAGGTGCACGCAGACGGCGACCAGCGCATAGATCGAACTGGTATCGCGGACGATCCAGACGCCGAACTTCTCCTTCCACCGCTCGTCTACCCCGAGGGCGTACGTCGAAGGGTCCCCCGCCTTGAAGCGGGTCGGAGGCTCGAAGAGGACGTTGGGGAAGAGGAACCGGACCGTGGCCGTCAGCCCCGCGACGGTTGCCGCGGCGAAGCCCGTCCAGGCGAGCGCCATCCATTTCAGGGTGGATCGCCGGGTGACCCCGTCGAGGGTGACGTCGGGCGGGGGCGACGGAACGGGGTTGGGGGCGGTGGACATCAATTAATTCTGGGCATTCAGCCTACCAAAACCGCGCCGGGACGCTCAAGCCGTTTCGCGGCCTTCGCGCGCGTCGCCTCCGCGGCTCTTCGCGCCGCGTCGCGAACACGCAGATTCGGATCTTCCTTCGCGAGCTTCTCCAGCTGCGGCAGCGTATCCGGATCGCGCAGTAGGGTGAGTGCCTTCAAGGCGTTGACCATCGCCGCCTCGACCTGGTCGCTCGAGAGCTCGGCCTGACGGGCGAGGGCGCCCCGGTCGATCATCGAGCGCAAAACGGGCAGCCCGGATTTGTCCCCGAGAGAAGCCAGCGCGATCGCCGCGTTCCAGCGAACGTCTGCCACGCGGTCCTCGGCCAGAACCTGGAGTCGCGGGACGGCTCGCGGGTCGTGGAGCTGGCCGAGCACGTAGGCGGCCATCTTGCGGGCTCCGGCGTCCTCGGAATGGGAGGTCGCGAGCACCGACTCGAAACCGGTCGGATCGCCGATCTTGCCCAGCGCCCAGACCGCGTAAAGGCGCGTATCGGAGTCCGCGTCTTTGGCCGCCTGCAGGAGAGCCGGCACCGCCGAAGGATCTCCGAGGCGTCCGAGCACCAGGACGAGGTAGCGACGCACGAGAACGTCGTCGGGTCTTCGCGAGGAGAGCGTCTCGAAGATGCGAAGGGTCTCCGCCGTCAATGCGGCCCGCTCCTCGGTCGGGAGGTTCCCCAGGGAACGCGAGAGCTCGAAGGCGGCTTGCCAGCGCCGGTTCGCCGTGCCTCCGCGCACTTCCTGGAGGTAGTCGCGGGGCGAGCGCCTCTCGAAAGTCATCAAATTGAAGAGGAGAAAAATGCCGACCGCCGCGAGGACGACCACCAGCGGCAGGAGGAAGAATCGGGCGATCAGCCGACCGGCGCCGCGCGGTTCCTCGGTGAACTCCTCGTCTTCAGGCGGCGCCGGATCGGTCACAGGACGGGCAGGTACCTCTTGGCCTGGGTGATCGGGTTGGGGACGAAGATGGCGTCCTTCTCGCAGACGGTCTCGCAGAGGCGGCATGAGACGCAGGGACCCGCTTCGACCTCCGCGATCTTGTGGAACGTCTCATGGAGGGGATCATCGATCAAGTAGATGCAGTCGAAAGGGCAGATGTCGATGCAGAACTCGCAGCCCGTACAGAGATCCCGATCCACGATGGCCTTGGGAATCTCCTTGGGCTTGACCTTTTCGACGAGCTCCCCCTTCTGGTCCTGGATGCAGGAAACCGGGCAATACCGCGCGCAGACGGAGCAGTCGATGCACCGGTCCGCATGAATGACGTACTTCTCGTTCTTATCGCCTGTGATCGTGTGCGTCGGGCACTTGATCTCGCAGACCCCACATCCGATGCAGGTATCCGTAATGAAATGAGGCATATGGCTCGCCACGGCAGCCCCTTACGGGGCTGCCCTCCCTCTGGAAAAGTACCACAAGCGAGCCCCGGCCGCAGGGTGCCCGCGCGGGCGAACTTTTGAGGGACCGCTGCGTTAGAGAACGGTGGGAGACTACGCCCGATGTCGAAAGAAACGCGCGCCGTCGTTCTGGGATTGGCCGTGGTCGTGCTCGCCGCCGTCGCCCTTTCGTTCTGGCGCCGGCCGGCCGCCGAGTTTCGCCGCATCCGGGGTTTTCGAGTGGAAGTCAAGAAGACCGAAGGCGGGGAAACACGAAAGCTTTCAGTGCACGTCCCGACCAGCCTCCTCGCCAACCTCACGCGGTTAGCGCATATCGAATCCTTCGGCGACGAAATCCGGACGCAATGGGATAAAGGGGACGTGACGCCCAAGCAGATCCTGGAGGCCGCCGACGAGAGCCAGCCGGGCAAACCGGGAGTCATCAAGAAGGACGATGCCACGATCGAAGTCTTGGCCGACGGCAGTGCGATCTTGATCGACGTCAAGGATGACTGGGACAAGAGCGTCCACATCCGAGTCCCACGGAGCCTCGTCGAGGCGATCTCCGAGGATCATCCCATCTCGACGCGTGAGATCCTGCGGCGCTTGGACGAGCTCGGTCCCGGAGACGTCGTCGTCATCAAGAATAGGGACAACGAGGTCACGATCACCGCCGAGCCGAGGAGAAGGGGGCTGCATATATCGTAAGAATTGAAGATTGATGATTGACGATTGAAGATTGGAAGCGACCACTCCGGCCTGAATCATCTCAATCGGCAATCGCCAATCGGCAATCGCCAATCGCTTGGCGATATCCTCCCTCCATGACCAACCGTCTGGCTAAGGAGTCCAGCCCCTACCTTCTCCAGCACGCCGACAATCCCGTCGACTGGTACCCCTGGGGAGAAGAGCCCTTCGCACGGGCGCGTGCGGAGGAGAAGCCGATCTTCCTCTCGATCGGCTACTCCACGTGCCACTGGTGCCACGTCATGGAACACGAGTCCTTCGAGACGAACCGGGTCGCCGATGCGTTGAACCGCAATTTCGTGTCGATCAAAGTGGACCGGGAGGAGCGCCCGGACGTGGACGACGTGTACATGCAGGCCGTCCAGGTCATGACGGGCAGCGGCGGCTGGCCCCTCTCGCTCTTCTTGACTCCGGATGGGAAGCCCTTCTACGGCGGGACCTATTTCCCGCCCGAGCCACGCCGGGGGATGCCGGGGTTCGTGACGCTGCTCGACGCCATTGCCCGGGCATGGAAGGAGCGGCGCGGGGAGCTTGAATCCTCGGCCCAGGAGCTCCTGGCGCACCTGGAAAGGGGCGTCGGAGGAGCATCTTCCGGAGGAGAGTTGGGACCGGTACTGCTCGGTGTCGCCGCGCGGACGCTCGCCCGGCAGTTCGACACCGAGCAAGGGGGCTTCGGCGGCGCGCCAAAGTTTCCCCCATCCATGCGTCTCGAGTTCTTGATCCGGCACTGGCTGCAGACCGGGGAAGAATCCTCGCGCGCCATGGTGGAGAAGACGCTCTCTAAGATGGCCGCCGGCGGAATGTACGACCAGATCGGCGGCGGCTTCCACCGCTACGCGGTCGATGCACACTGGCTCATCCCCCACTTCGAGAAGATGCTGTACGACAACGCGATGCTGGCGCGTGTGTATCTCCTGGCATATCGCGCGTTCGGCGTGGACGATTTCGCGCGCGTCGCGCGGGAGACCCTCGACTACCTGCTCCGCGAGATGACGCCGGAAGGGGGCGGTTTCTTCGCGGCTTGCGACGCGGACTCCGCCGGCGAAGAAGGGACCTTCTACGTCTGGAACCCCGTTTCCCTCGAGGAGGCCGTCGGCCGCGAGACGGCTCCGATCGTGGCCGCGCGATTCGGCGTGACGATGCGGGGTAACTTCGAGAACAGCGAGACCGTGCTCTCGGTCGTCAAGAGCGTCGCGGAGCTTTCGGCCGAGTTCGGCCAGCCGGAGGAGGAGATCCTTCGGATTCTCTCCGAGGCGCGCTGCAAGATGTACGGCGCTCGCTCCCGGCGAGTCCGACCGGCGACCGACGAGAAGCTTCTGACGGACTGGACCGCTCTGGCCGTTTCCGCGTTCGCGCTGGCCGCGCGCGTTCTGGACGAGCCGCGCTACGAGGCCGCCGCTCGTTCGGCGGCCGACCGGATTCTTCGAAACTGCCTGCGCGAAGGGGAGCTGCTGCATCGGGAGAAAGACGGTCAGGCAGGAATCGCGGGCTTCGCCACGGACTACGCCTACTTCATCGAAGCGCTGCTCGACCTCTACGAGGCGACCTTCGATCCGCGTTACTTCGCGGAGGCCCTGCGGCTGGAAAGGACACTCGGCGAGAAGTTCGCCGATTCCCGCGGAGGATACTTTCTCGCCGCCGACCGCCACCATCGCTTGATCGTCCGGCCGAAGGAGACGTACGACGGCGCGACCCCATCCTCGAACTCGGTCGCGGCGATGAACCTCCTGCGGCTTTCCCTCTTCACCGGAGACGATTCCTACCGCCGCCGCGCCGAGGAGATCTTCTCCGCCTTCTCCGGCGATCTTCAGAGAGTGGCGCCCGCTTTTCCGCGGCTTCTCTGCGCTCTGGATCTGGCCTCCGACAAGCCGCGCGAGATCGTCCTCGCCGGACAGTCCGGCCGGGAAGACTTCGAGGCGATGCGGCGGGCGGTCTTCGCGAGCCGCCGGATGAATCGGGTGCTCGTTCACGCCGAGTCGGCGGCGCGGCTTCCGGAGCTCTCGGGGCTGGTGGATGGTCGTTCGGTCCGGGACGGCAAGGCCCTGGCTTATGTCTGCGAGAACTTCGCGTGCCGGGCTCCCCTGTCGGATCCCGCGGCGCTCTCGGCGGCGCTCGAGGAAGCTTGACGACCGGGCTCGTCTATGACGAGCGCTTCCTCGTGCACGAAGCGCCTTACGACCACCCGGAGCATCCCGGGCGGCTCGCGGCCATCTGGCGGCGATTCGAAGGCGACGGCCTGGCGCCGCGCTGCCGCCGCGTCCCCGCCCGCGAGGCGTCCACCGATGAGTTGGCGCGTGTCCACACCGAGCGCTACATCGACAGGATCGGGCAGACGGCGCGCGATGATTTTCATCCGCTCGATCCGGACACCTACGCCTCCCGCGGTTCGGCCCTGGCCGCGAGGCTCGCGGCCGGCGCGCTCATCGATCTCACGGCGGCCGTGACCGCCGGCCGTCTCGATAACGGCTTTGCTCTTCTGCGCCCCCCGGGCCATCACGCCGAAGCCGATCGAGCGATGGGATTCTGCCTCTTCAACAATGTCGCCATCGCCGCGCGAGCCGCGCAAGCGAATGGAGTCGAGCGCATCCTCATCGTGGACTGGGACCTCCACCACGGCAACGGCACCCAGCACACGTTTTGGGAAGATCCGTCGGTCCTCTACTTCTCCACACACCAGTACCCCTTCTACCCGGGCACCGGAGACATCGAGGAGGTCGGCGGCCGGGGCGCCGAAGGCCGGACCGTGAACGTCCCCTGGCCCGGGGGGATGAGCGATGCGGAATACCTCGCGGCGTTTCGCCGGGTGCTCCTGCCGATTGCCCGGCAGTTTGCACCGGCTCTCCTTCTCGTTTCGGCCGGCTTCGACGCCGCCGAAGGGGATCCGCTCGGGTCCATGCGCATCTCTCCTGGCGGGTACGCGCGCCTGACGGAAGAGCTCCTCTCACTCGCCCGCGGCCGCATCGTGCTGGCACTCGAGGGGGGCTACAACCTCGAGGCGATCGGGCGCTCGGCCGCGGCGTGCCTGCGCGTTCTCCTCGGCGAGTCGCTGCCCTCGAGCGATTGGGGAGAACCGGCGCCGCTCTCGGAACGGATCCTCGACGCGGTCCTTCGAGTGCAGCGCCCCTTCTGGCCGGGAATCTAGGCCATCGTCCGCCCGACCCGGTTCATCCCCCGTTCATCGGAATCTCCGTACATTGATCCTCGATGAGCACCGTGGTGTCTGAGGCCCCGCGCTCGGCGCTGCGTTTCGCGGCGCGGACGATCGCCGCCGCCGTCCTGCCGCTCCCCGCCTACGCTCTGCTCGCCTATGTGGTTCTGCCCGTTTCGTGGCGACGGTACGAGCGGTCGTCCGTCGGGCGCGACGCCGCCGGAATCACCCGCACGGCCGAGGGGATTCCCGGGGACCCTCTCAACGTCGCCCTGGTCGGCAACCAGGACGAGGTCATCGCGGCGATGCGAGCGGCGAGCTGGGTGTTGGCCGATCGGATCACCGTTCGTTCCGGCCTTCGGGACGCCGCAAGCGTTCTGCTCGACCGCCCGTATCCCAGCGCCCCGATGAGCACCCATTTTCTGCAGAACCGGCCGCAGGACCTGGCCTTCGAGCGGGTCGCCGGCCGCAGCCCACGGATCCGGCACCACGTGCGCCTCTGGCGGATGAGCGACCCAGAGGCGGGAGGTCCGCCGACCTGGCTCGGAGCGGCGACATTCGACCGCGGCCTCGGTCTCTCGCGCTACACGGGCGAAGTCATGCACCACATCGACCCGAACGTGGACGCCGAGCGGGAGAAGCTCTTTGCGGATCTGGATGCGGCCGGGCGGCTCGAACGCCGCGACTGCATCGAGGCTTTTCTCCCCCCGGGAGAGAGCCGCAACGGCGGCGGGGACTGGTACCGGACCGACGGGACCTTGTGCGTGGGTCAATTGCGACCGTCGGGGCGGACGGCGAATGCCGGCGAGGACGCTTTATATAAGCATTGACTTATATATCTGCCGCGCGGTCACCGGCCTTCCGGCTCCAGCCGCAGGACCTTGACCGGCGCCTCCCCTCCGATCTCGAAGTAGGTTCCGGCCCGCCACTGCGGGAGCAGATCCCGGTATCTGCGGTCGAAGACGTTGCCGGACTGTCCCGTCGTATGCATGAAACGGCTGTGCGGCAGGTCCGAGAGATCGATGATCTGGCGGTAGCTCGGGCCATCGGACATATCGAAAGAACCGTCCTGGCTGAACGCGCCGACGTTGACCGTCGAGGAATCGCCCCCCTGGCCCGACTCGAGATCGAACCATCGCCGCAAGAGACGAACCTTGTCGAAGACGGCGTGCGGGAAGAGGGCGCGGTGCAGCCGTTCCCAGCGCCACCCGGAGGGATCGGAGCCCAAGCGGCGCCGAAGGGAAGCGGCGGCGGCCCGGAGCGCGGCGGTCTTCACGTCCCCGCACGTCTCGACCCTCGGCGTGCGGGGGTCGTCGCACCAGAAGGCGCCCGAGCGCAGGACGTTGATGAGAAAGCGACCCCGGGTGCGCCCGCGGGGAATGTCCGAGAGCCGTGGCTCGGGGATCTTCGCGAGCTCGACGAACCAGGCCGCATAGATCGACGCCGGTATGGACCCGGGACTCATCTCCCGGTTCCAGACCCGAAGCTTCTCCAGCGCCTCCCGGGAAGCCGCATCGGCGGGGATCGTGTCGAGAAGCAGCGGCAGGAGCTCTTCGACCTGGAGGGAATGCCGGTCGAGCTGCATCATCTGGACGTCGGTCGGCGCGATCCTCGGCTTCGACTCGATCATCGCGGTGATCCGACGCGCGCGGTACGGCTCGGCCCAGTTGAGTCCGAAAGAATAGGGGTACGCGTCCGAGACGACGCGGTTGTTCGCGGCCGCGATGAATCCACGCGGCGGGTCGAGGATGCGCGGGAGCTTTTCGAGCGGAATCGTTCCGCTCCAGTCGTCCTCGCCGGCGCCGGAGACCGGAAGAAGGCCGTCCGAGCGAGGTCGGATGGGGATCGCGCCGGACGCCGTGTAGCCGATGTGTCCTTCCACGTCCGCGTACACGAAGTTCTGCGCCGGAGCGCGAAACAGCCGGGCTCCTTCCAGAAACTCGCGCCAGTTGCGCGCGACGTTGATTCGGAAGATCGCCTCCGCCGTGCGATCCTCCTCGTCCAAGCCCGTCCAGCGCAGCGCCACGGCGGATCCGAGCCTCTCGGCGCCGCCGAGCACATCGGTGACGATCGGCCCGTGCACGGAGCTTCGGACGGCGAGCGCAATGTCTCTCCCGCCGCGCACGCGGATCGTTTCGGTGCGGGTCGCAAAGGGCTTCCACTCGCCACGATGCCGGTATCGCGACGGGTCCTTCGGATCGACCTCTTCGACGAACAGGTCCTGCACGTCGGGCTCGAGGCTCGTCAGACCCCAGGCGATGCGGTCGTTGTGTCCGATGATGACGCCGGGCACTCCCGGCAGTGTGGCCCCCGTGACGATCTCGCCCGCCGCGTCGAGCGCTGCCAGGTACCAGACGGACGGGGTGCGAAGGCCGAGGTGAGGGTCGTTGGCGAGGATGGGCCGCCCGCTTCTCGTGCGCGATCCGGCGATGACCCAGGAGTTGCTGCCCAGAGCGTCTCCGCCGAAGCCGAGCCGGTCGGACGCCTCGAACGCGCCATCGAGACACGACCAGAGGGCTGCGTTCCCGTTCGGCCCGCGAGACGCCAGACTCGGGATGGGAGACGGAACCGCGTCGAGAGTCGGCATCCACTCCGCGTCGGCCAGGATCGTGGGGTCCGACGGCGCCGTCGGCAGCAGTTCCGCCGCCCGTTCGGAGCCGACGACCGCCGCAAATCCGGCGCGCCGGATCTCATCTCGCGCGTTTCCCGCCAGATCCCAGGCCATCATCTTCGCCCAGACAATGCTGTCCACCGGCTGCCAGGGATCCGGATCGACGCGCAGGATGCGGAACTCGATCGGCCGCGCGGAGGAGGTCGCCAGGTACGCGTTGACGCCACGGGCGTACGCCTCGACGAGCGTCTGCGTTTGGGGCGTGAGGCTCTTCCACGCCGACTCCGCCGCTCGACGGAACCCGATGGTGCGGAGGAATCGATCCGCGGCAATGGCCTCGGAGCCGAGGATTTCAGCGAGCCGTCCCGAGCCCACGCGGCGCTGGTACTCCATCTGCCAGAGCCGATCCCGCGCGTGCACGTAGCCGAGGCCGAACATCGCGTCCGGAATCGACCGCGCGCGGATCGTCGGGACGCCGTTCCCGTCGAGCTCGATCGAGACCGGCGCCGAAAGACCGGCGACGCGCGCCGAACCGCTTTCCTGCGGGAACGTCCTCCCAACGAGGAAAGAGGAAGAGAGCACGACGAGCAGCAGGAGAACCGCAAGAGCCCACAGTGCCCTTCTCAAGACGGCAGCGCAGCGATCTGGCGGTCGTGGAGTCGCGAGAGCGTCGCTTGCGCCGTCACGGCGCCGATGAGAGCGAGCAGCATGTCCCACTGGGTGTCCCAGGGATCCCCCTGGGAGCCGAGGAACGCGTCCGCCGCAGAGCCCGTGGCCACGGCCGTTCCCCACTCGACGAACTCGTAGCATGCGCTGACGGCGAGACACACGCAGGTAACCAGGAAGAAGACCCAGGCTCGAGAGCGGAGCGGCGTCTTTCGCAACAGGATTTCGCGGGCGAGAATCGCGGGAACGAATCCCTGAGTCAGGTGGCCGATCCGGTCGTAATGGTTGCGGGCGAAGCCGAAGAGGTCTCGCATCCAGTAGCCGAGCGGAACCTCGGCGTAAGTGTAATGACCGCCGAGCATCAGGATCAGCGCGTGGAGAAAGATCAGACGGTATGCCAGCGGCGTGAGCGGGAACCGGCGCGAGGTCGCGATGAGGATCGGCGCCGCCACGAGGATCGGTGCGACCTCGAGAAACCAGGTGAAGCGGTCACGCGGATGGATCCCCGACACGATGAGAGCCGCGAGGCCGAGCACGAAGAGGGCGAATGGCTCGCGGCGAGCCGGCGCAGGCACCGGGCGATCCGGCAGTCAGTCTTCCTTTTCCGCGAGACTGTCTCCCAGGATCTCCGTCAGATCGCACGAGCCGGGCGCGAGGTGCAGGGTGAGGGCGCCCTCCTCGAAGACCGTGCGCTCGAGCGACAGGTCGACGCCGGGCGGCATCCAGTCGTTCAGATTCACGACGATGATGCGGTCGTCCCGATAGTAGGTCAGCAGCCCCGCCGGCGCCTTCTGAACGAGGTAGACGATCAACTGATCCGGAATCGGGATGAAGGAGAGCGCCTGCACCTTGTCGAGCACGAAAGCGAGGAACCCGTCCTTCAGGCGCAACTGCGAGAGCGAGGCCTTGGCCGACAGGGGCACGCCGAAGCGGTGGACCACGAGGGTGGCCGCGAGCTCGCCCGGCGAAACCCGAAGCTTCAGGTCCTGAAGGTCCGGAATTCGATCCACCAGCCGGCGGACGATGGCGTTTAGAGTCTGTTCGTCGAAGATCAGGGAGAGTCCGCTCCAACCGACCTTGAGGCCCTGGTCCTCTCCCGGCGGCGGGACCTTCCGTACCGCCGCCTTGTCGTCCATCTTTCTCATTGTAACGCGGCGCTCCAGCGCGCTACAGAACGTATCCCAGGGCGAAGCCCATCTGGGCGCACATCAGAATCATGTACATGTGCGTCCAAGCGGGATGGTTCTCGGTCGAGGCGAGCTCCTCCGGATTCCGGAGGAGCAGGCGCGCGGCATAGGCCCCCCAGGCGGCGAGGACGAGCCCGAGGACCATCAGGAAGGGCCGGTTTCCAGTCAGAAGCGCCTCGCTCTGATGCTCCGGGTCGGGCAGCAGCGTGAAGACGGGTATCAGCAGCCAGGGAGCGACGAAGAAAGGCGCCATCATCGCGGCCGCCCGCCGAACGCCGAAGCGGATCGGCAGCGTGATGCAGCCATGGGCGCGATCCCCTTCCATGTCGGAAAAGTCTTTGGTCGAGGTCGCACCCAGCAGAAACAACGCGAAGATGCCGCCGATCGCCCAGGCCTCCCAGTGCGCCACCGAGGCGATGAACGCCCAGCCCGCGACCTTCAGAAGCCCTCCCCGCGTCACCGCGATCGTGACGTTGGCCCAGAGCCAGTGGCGCTTGGTTCGTCCGAAGGCGGGAAACGAGTAGACGAAGGTCGCCACGGCGCCGACGCAATAGATGAAGAACGCGGCATGGAGACGGGTCGGCGCGCTCACACGCTGCGAGAGGCTCTGGTACGGATACGGGACGACGATCCACGTCGGCAGTATGCAGAGGACATAGAGGACGGCGGCGAGGCACCAGGCGCGCCGCGTCGATACCTCGCCGGTCACCAGCGGCCGGCCCGGCTTGTTCTCGCGGTCGATCTCGAGATCCGCGATCTGGTTGACGATGTTCGACGCGGCGTTCATCGCGGAGGCGCAGAGGGAGCCCAGCGCAACCGTCAGGACTACCGCCCAGGTCACCCGCCGCGCCGGATCGGGATTGTGCGCCGACCCGAACGCGCAGACGGCGCCCGAGATGATCCCGACCAAAGGCGGCAGAAGCGTGAACGGACGCGCGAGGCGGAGATAGCGTTTCAAGGCGCTATGCCCGGGGAGAGTCGCAGCGCGATCATCGCGGAAACGAAGGTGTTCAGCGCGTTGGCGAACTCATGATCCAGGCGGAAGCCTGCGCGCGGGCCGAGCCGATTGAGCAGGCTTTCGGCGAGCGCCCCGACGAATCCGGCGAGGCCGGCGACCCAAACGAGCGGCACGGCGATCAATCCCAGCAGCCCGCCGGCCAGGGCGATGAGAGCCGCGCCTCCGAGGCTCGCGGCCGTGCCGGGCCACGAGATCGCTCCCGGAGTGCCGGGGGGAAGCGGACGAAGCGTCACCGGCGAGAACGCCCGCCGGCCGTACAGCGTCCCGACCTCCGTCCCGAGGGTATCGGCCAGGGCCGCTCCGAGGCTCGCGACGAATGCGATCGGAGGAACCCGCAACAGCAGAAGCGCCGCCGGAACCGCGCCGTTCGCCAGGACGTTGGCCGCGCCGCGCTTTCCCCGGTGGGATTGAGCCACGCCGGCCTTCTCCTTCCGTCGGTACCCGATCCGCGTGGCGGCGGTGCCAACGAGGAAGAACACCCAGAGCAGCGCATAGTGGGTCCAGCCCCCGAAGGCGAGGATCAGAAAGCCGAGAATCCCTCCGGCGACCGCTCCGGAGAGACGCACGACGCGCAGCGCCCCCATGAGAATTGCGAGGAGGGCGTTCACCGCCAGAGCGACGGCGATCCCACGCCACGGGACCGCGCCCAGCGGAAAGCGGGTCCATTCGATCCCCATCTGATAGATCGCGAGCGCGGTCGGCAAGGCGGCCACGATGTTGTCGTCGAGGCCGGACCGAACCGACTCGAGAAAGGCGTAGATCCCGGCGCCGATCATCAGGATCGCCACGGCGGCGGGCTCCGGAGAGCGGCGGCTGACGAATAGGAACACGAGGATCGATGTCGAGCCGGCCACGGCCCAGTTCGACAGGAGGCCGACCCAGGTCTTCTCGGGGTTCCACGGCAGCGATGGTCCGCCGACGATTCTTCCGGCAATGGCCGCCGCGGGGTCGCCGAAAGCCATCATGGCCCAGACCGCCGCGGCGATCGGCAGGTACTGTCCCCGGAAGACCAGGATCAAAAGGAGCACCATCGCCGGATACGCAACGATGCCGGGATCGCGGATGCGCCCCGCGTCGCGGTAGATGGCGCGGCCGATCCGCGGCATGACGATCACGTTGAAGAGAAGAGCCGCCAGGGCGAACGCCGCGGCGATCTTCCAGTCGAGAAAGCGCAGCGTGAACGCAAAGAGGCCCATGCCCGCATGAACGGCCTTGCGCTTCCACTCGGCCGGCGTCACAGAATCGATCTTTCCCGTTCTCTCCGAGCCCACTTCGCTCCCCTTGCGCCGGAGGGTCACGCCTCTGGCCGGGCGCGGCGCGCAACGTACTCCGCGAGTGGGTCGCGAAAGTGACGAATCGGGCGTCCGGTCAAACGCTCGTATTTGCCCGTGTCGAGGACCGAGTAGGGTGGCCGCCGCGCCGGGCGTGCCAGCTCCTCCGACGTGATCGGATCGACCGAGACGCCCGCGTGGCCGGCCAGCCAGAGGATTTCCCGGGAGAGCTCGTACCAGGAGACCTCGCCCCGATTGGCGAAGTGATAGACACCCGTTGCCCCCGCTTCGACCAAGGCGACGAGGGCCTCCGAGAGATCCGTCGTGGCCGTCGGCCTGCCAATCTGGTCGGAGACGACGGCGAGCCGATCCTTCCCGCTCTCGACCTGTTTGAGGATCGCCTCGATGAAGTTCCATCCCGAGCGGCCGAAGAGCCACGAGGATCGCACGACGAGGCTTCCGGGAAGTCTGAGAGCCTCCTCCTCCCCGGCGCGCTTGCCTCGACCGTAGGCGGAAAGCGGATTTACGGGATCTTCCTCTCGATAGGGCTCGCGCTTCGCGCCGTCGAAAACGAAGTCCGTCGAGATCTGAACGAGCTGCGCGGAGACGTGGCCGCAGGCGTCCGCGAGGGTCCCCACGGCCTTCGCGTTGACCTCGAAAGCGCGCGGGTCGGTCTCGCAGGCGTCAACCTTGGTGAAGGCCGCACAGTTGACGACGATGTCCGGCCGCAGCTCGCGCAATGCGCGGGCAACCTGCTTCTCGTCCACGATGTCGAGGTCCGACTTCGGCCGCGCCAGAACCTCGTAACCAACCGACGAAAGCAGCATCGAGAGGTCGGAGCCGAGCATCCCGGCGGCTCCGGTAACGAGGATGCGGCGCCGGAGTCGCGGCACGGGTCGGGGCGCCGCGAGAACGGCCGTGTGAGAGTCCAGCGAGGCGCCGCCCGAGTCAGGCATCATCACGGAAGGCGGGAGACGAAAGGCAAACGGACTGGAGATACATCAACTAAAGCATTTTCTGCCGCCTGCTCCCTACCGCCTTTCGGCCTTCATCCAGGCTCCTTCGCCGTGGCTGAAGAGGTCGCCAGGCGCTGCTCGTACTGCGAACGGTAGAACTCGCGGTAGGCGGCGTCGCGCTCCTTGATCGGACGCCACCACTCCTCGTGGTCCCGGTACCAGCGGATCGTTTCGGACAAGCCCTCCTCGAACGGGGTTGCGGCCGAGAAGCCCAGCCGCTTCAATTTCGAGCCGTCCAGCGCATAACGGCGGTCGTGCCCGGGCCGGTCGTCCACGAAGCGGATGAGGGCCTCGGGTTTCCCAAGCTCCCGGAGCACGCGGCGCGTAATCTCGATGTTCTCGGCCTCGTTGCCCCCCGCGATGTTGTAGGTTTCCCCCGACTCGCCGGCATCGAGTAGGAAGTCGATCGCCGCGGCGTGGTCCCGCACGAAGAGCCAGTCGCGCACGTTGCGGCCGTCGCCATAGAGCGGCAGGGGAAGATCGTCTAAGGCGTTGGTGACGAACAGCGGGATGAGCTTCTCCGGATACTGGTAAGGCCCATAGTTGTTCGAGGCGCGCGTGATGACGACCGGTATCCCGTAGGAGGCCCAGTAGGAGTACGCCAGCCGGTCGCCGCCGGCCTTCGAGGCGGCGTACGGGTTGCGCGGGTTCAGCATCGACTCCTCGGTGAACGAGCCCCGCGCGATCGATCCATAGACCTCGTCGGTCGAGATCTGGATGAACTTGCGGACGCCGCGGCGCCGGGCCTCCTCGAGGAGGACGAAAACGCCGCGCACGTCGGTCTCGATGAACGAGGAATCACCCAGAAGCGACCGGTCGACGTGCGTTTCGGCGGCGAAGTTGACGACCGCGTCGCAGCCCTCCATCGCCAGACCCACGACATCCGAGTCGGTGATGTCTCCCCGCATGAAACGGTAGTTCGGCCGGTGCGCGACGTCGGCGAGATTTGCGGGATTGGCCGCGTAGGTGAGCTTGTCGAGATTGACGATCGAAACACCTTCCCCGCGCGCTTCGAGCACGTGACGGATGAAGTTCGATCCGATGAAGCCGCAGCCTCCCGTCACCAGCAGCTTCATACGATCCCGATCTCCGCGTTGTCGCCGACGAGGAACCGGTGGACTCGGGGCCGTTCGAGGCCCGGATGGATATGCACGTTCTTTCCGATCAGCGAGTCCGCGATCCGAACCGGAATCCGTTCGAGCCGCGAGCCTTCGAGCACGATCGAGTTCTCGATCTCGCAACGGTCGATCAAGCAGCCCGGACCGACGGCCGTATACGGCCCGACGAAGGCATCTCGGATCTCGGCGCCCGGCCCGACGATGGCGGGACCGCGCACCGTGCAGCGCGTCAGCCGCGCCCCCGGCTCGACGACGACTTTCCCTTCCACCCGGCAATCGCCGTCCGCGTTCTCGAGGCCGCGTGCGTCAAACGTGTCGAGGATGATGCGGTTGGCCTCGAGCATGTCTTCGATCTTGCCCGTATCCTTCCACCACCCGGACACCAGGTGGGGATGGACGCTCTTGCCATGGTCGACCAGCCATTGGATCGCGTCGGTGATCTCGAGCTCGTTTCGCGCGCTGGGACGGATGGCCTTGACCGCTTCCCAGATCGAATCGTCGAACATGTAGACGCCGACCAGCGCGAGGTCCGACTTGGGGTGCCTCGGCTTCTCGGTCAGCCGGATGACCCGTCCGTTCTCCAGCTCGGCCACGCCGAACTGCTCGGGATTGGGCACTCGGGCGAGCAGGATCTGCGAATTGCAGCCGAGCTTCCGAAAGTCGTCGACGAGCGCCGTGATGCCATCGGCGATGACGTTATCGCCGAGATACATCACGAACGAGCCGCCTCGCAGGAAAGGCTCCGCGATGAGCACGGCGTGCGCGAGACCGCGGGGTGCGTCCTGCTCGATGTAAGTGATCCGCGCGCCGAAGCGCGAGCCGTCTCCCAGAGCCGCTTCGATCTCCTCGCGCGTGTCGCCTACGACGACGCCGATCTCCCGGATGCCCGCGGACACGATCGCCTCCACACCGTAGAAGAGAACCGGTTTGTTGGCGACCGGCACGAGCTGCTTGGCCCGCGTGTAAGTGAGGGGGCGCAGACGCGTCCCCTTGCCCCCCGAGAGAATGAGACCTTTCACTGTCGGAAGATCATACCGAAAAGCGGATTAGCGCCCGAGCAGAGCGTCCAGCGATCCGTTCACGTCCAGCAGCGTCCCGATGTCCTTGAGATTGACGACCAAGCGGTAGTCGCGGCGCGGCGCCGGCGGCAGACGCAGCTCGCGGACCTCCAGAAATACCGTGTAGCAGGAGCCCTTGTACGTCAGAAGAGAGCGGTCCTCCTGAAACAGGTTATGCCGCGCATCGTAGCTGACGTTCGTGTCGATCCGGAGCCAACGGCCGAGATCGATGCCCGCGCTGAGCTGAACCTGGTCCGAGTTGGGCGACGGAGAGCCCGGGGGCAACGGCGTGGTCAACACCGGACGGCCACCGAACCAGCTCGCATTGATGTAGTTCAAGCCCCAGTTGGCGCCTGCCGTCAACGACGTCGACGTCACTTGTGAGGCCAGCGTATCGTAGGCGACTCGGCCATCCATGTGGAAAAGGCCCCCCGAGGCGACGCGAAGAATCGCCTCGATCGGCCCTTGCTTCCGCGTCGTCGGGGTCCCGACGGCGGTCGTGGGCAACGTCGTCTGAGGCAGCGAGAAGGCGTAGGTCTGCGCGACCTCGAGCGATGCGATCTCCTGCGCGGAACCCGCCGCGCTTCCGGCCGGCCGCGCGAGAAACCGGTTGACGACCGCATAGCGGATCTGGTTTTGCCCGAGGGCCGTGTCGATGTCGTCGAAGGCGGGAATGCGCGCGGGGTCACCGACGTCCGAGACGTAGTTGTACTCCACGCGCGGCTCGATCACGTGTTTGAAGCGATCCCAGGGCCCGATCCGGGCATCGTAGATTCGGGAGAACGAGGGCCCGACGAGCGAAACGCCGAGCTCGCCGTAGGAGCGCGTCAGCGATCGATCCATGAAGCGCGTCTGTTGATCGTCCGTCGAGTTCGTGTAGCCCGTGAAACGGCCACCCGCGCTCGCCGTCACCGACAGCCAGGGAATGCTCTTCCAGGGAAAAGAGAAGACCGGATGGAGATCGAACCGACCGTACGTGCCGTGCGGCAAGTCCTCCCCCCGGTTGATGAAGAGCTCCGAGAGCGACGACTGGAGCGCGAGATAGAAAGGACTCTGGCCGATGGGAGCGGTTCGGTGGGAGAACTCGATGGAAGGAAAACGCTCCTGCAGCACGGTGGAGGAGTAGAAGGTCTCGCTCCGCTCGAATCGGAGGTTCAAGGAGTCGGACCCGACGTTCTTCGTCAGGAATCCCTGGGAAAGGATCTGTCGGGCGGAATTCAGGACGAAACTCCGCTCGAAGTCCTGGAGGAACTGCTGGTCGGAGTAGTCGCGAATCGACAGCACGCCCCGGAACCCGTAGGGCAAGTCGTCCGAGACGTGGTCGAGGCGCACCTTCCAGCGCGTCTCGGGGCGAAACACGAAGGCGCCCGGAGAGCCGTTGGGGAGCGTGCAGAACCCGTTTCCGCCGTCGGGTGCCTGCGCCGCCGGAACGCACACCGTCGCCTCCTGGTCCCGGGTGAGATAGCCCTGGAAGATACCGGCGGACTCGTCGGTTGGTCGCCAGCGAACTTCTTCCGCCAGGCCGATCGTCCCGTCGGTGTAGGCATCGATGTGGGTCGTGACGTCCGTGGGCCGGCCGGTGACCCAGTAATAGGAGAGACCGAGGTAGCCGCCCCTCCGGTTCCCGAAGCCGATTCCCGGCACGAGCAAGCCGGACGCGCGATCCTCCTTGGTGGGCCAGATCAGGTACGGCGTGTAGAGGATCGGCACGGGCCCGGTGCGAAAGGCGACGTTCTTCATTCGCGCATAGTCGTCCAGCGTCACCGTCGCCTCGGAGAGCGAGAACGACCATTCCGGCTTCGGCATCGAGCAGGCGGTGAAGATGCCGTGATCCACCTTGTAGGTGGCCTCTGCGATCTTCTCGATCGACCGTGCGACGATGTGGTAGCTCGGCGGCAGGTCCGCCGTGGCCTCCTCGAGAACGCCGGTCTTCGTGTCCATGTGAAAAGTCCCGCGGCTGCCGGATAAGCGTGTGGGCCCCTGATCGATGACGACGTGTCCCGTGAGCGTCGCGATCCTCGTCGGAAAATCGTAGCGCGCGTGATCGGCGGTGATCTTGATGTCCTGGTACTCGATGACGACTTCCTCGCTCCCCTCCCAGAATTGGTCCTTCTCGAACCGCACGGGCTTCTTGGTGTAGAGCCGAACCTCCCCCCCCTTTGCCGGCGTCTTGAACTTGATCTGGAAGTTGGCCTTCGTTTTGAAGCGCGATTCGAAGGGGTCCGCCTGACTGAAGGGATCCTGCGCGAGCGCCGAGAGCGTGAAGAGGAGGAGGACGCCGGCGGCGGAGAGGACCTTCACGCGTCCATGGAACGGACCGCGGACGCGACGCGAAAGGCCGCCTCCGTCTTCGCCCGGACTTCGTCGAGGCCGACGCCGGGAGCCAGCTCCGTCAGTTGCAGGCCGGCGCCCTCGGGCAGCACGTCGAAGACGCAGACATCCGTGATGATCCGGTGAACGCAGCGCTGGCCGGTCAGCGGCAGAGTGCAACGCTTCAGAATCTTCTTCTCGCCGGATCGGGCCGTATGCTCCATCGTGACGACGAGGCGGCGCGCGCCGGCCACGAGGTCCATCGCCCCTCCCATGCCCTTCACCATCTTGCCGGGGATCATGTAGTTGGCGATTGAGCCTTCCTCGTCCACCTGCATCGCGCCCAGAACCGAAAGGTCGATGTGTCCGCCTCGGATCATGGCGAAGGAATCCGCCGAGGAGAAGTACGAAGCTCCGGGCTTGACCGTTACGGTTTCCTTGCCGGCGTTGATCAAGTCGGGATCGACCTCGTCGGCGGTCGGGTAGGGCCCCAGACCCAGGATTCCGTTCTCCGACTGGAGGATCACTTCCATGTCGGGGGGAATGTGATTGGCGATCAGAGTCGGCATGCCGATCCCGAGGTTGACCGTATAGCCGTCCCGAAGCTCTTGGAGGGCGCGGCGAATGATCCCCTCGCGGTTCAGCATGATTTCGGGAAGGAGCGGGAGGATCGGGACGTGCGGATCATCAAGCCTGCCGCACCGTTCGGCGCTCGATGCGCTTCTCGCGCGGCGCGATGATCATCCGATTCACGAAGACGGCCGGTGTCTGGACGCACTCGGGATCGAGCTGCCCGACCTCGACGAGCTCCTCGACCTCCGCGATCGCGATCTTCCCGGCGGTCACCGCCATCGGGTTGAAGTTGCGGGCGGACTTGCGGTAGACGAGGTTGCCAAGGCGGTCCCCTTTCTGCGCGGCGACAATCGAGAAGTCGCCGACGATCCCGCGCTCCAGCAGATAGTCGCGACCGTCGAAGCTGCGGGTCTCCTTCCCTTCCGCCACGAGCGTACCGGCGCCGGCCGGCGTATAGAAAGCCGGGATTCCCGCGCCTCCTGCCCTCATCCGCTCGGCGAGCGTTCCCTGCGGCACGAGCTCGACTTCGAGCTCGCCGCTCAAGAACTGGCGCTCGAACTCCGCGTTCTCACCGACATAAGAGGAGACCATCTTCTTGATCTGCCGGGTCCGCAGAAGCAGACCGAGGCCCCAGTCATCCACGCCGCAGTTATTGGAGACGACCGTCAAGTCCTTCACGCCGCGCCGGACGAGGGCCGCGATCAGGTTTTCGGGGATGCCGCAGAGGCCGAAGCCCCCGACGACGAGCGTAGCGCCGTTGGGCACGTCGGCGACGGCCTCGTCGGCCGAGGCGACGACCTTGTCGATCATCGCTGGCGATGATAACCGACGAAGCGGTCAGTCTCGAGCGGACTCGACGCTCCGAGCGACGGCTACAAACTCGGCGACATCGAGGTCCCTCGACGCGCCGCAAAACGCCTGGAACCGAGCCAGACGAGCGCGCCCATCGGGAGAAGGGGCCAACACGACGGTCTCGATCTCCGAAACGCGATACCCCGAGGCTTCGAAGAGGTCCTCGAGCGTTCGGCGCGTGAAGAGACGGATGTGCGTTCCCGAGAGCAGCGAGTAGGGAACGTAGTCGAACCGGCCGCGCAAGAGATCGTCGAGGATCGACCAGTGGCCGACGTTGGGAACCGATGCGATGACGACACCGCCATACTTCAGCCACGGCCGGACACGCACGAGCGCATCCGAAGGATCCGCGAAGTGCTCGAGGACGTCGCCGAAGAGGACGGCGTCGAATTGTCTGCGAAGATCCTCCGCGACCTCTTCGAGTCGGCCCGCAATGACCCGGTCGTAGAGCCGGGCCGCCGCGGCGGCGTCCTCCTCGTCCGGCTCGATCCCCATGATGCGCTGAACACCCCGGGAACGCAGCGCGGATGCCGTCGCGCCCCGCGAGCAGCCGACGTCCAGAACGGCCTGCGCCCCGAGGGGCACCTTCGCCGCCAGATCGATCCGAGGTGAAGCGTCCATGGCGCCGTAGCGATGGACGTAGGCGCCGGGATCGATCCCGGCCCGGAATCCGCGCGCGTGCGCCTCCCGCGGAACGCGTTCGAGGGGCAGGTCCAATGGGAGCGCGCGAAGGACCTCGCGCCGAACCGCGAAAACGGGCGAAGCGGGCGTTTGCGCCGGCCGCAGGGCGCCGGCGGAAGCGGCGATGAATGCTGCCGCTTCGGAGAGCAGAGTGGGCGTCGGATACGCAAAGGGAGGAGCGAGTCGCGCCTCGTCGGTCCACGGTTCGTTCGACACGGGTAGCACCAGGTCGAGATCGGGCCGGCCGGCGAGGTTTTTGACCAGCCTGAGGCCGACTTCCGGCAGCATGTAGGCTTCGGCGTCCGTCTGGACGAGGACGATGGCCGCCTCCCCCGCCGCGTCCAAGATGGCGGGCATTCTCCCGGGCATCTCCGTCCGACGGATTGCCGGGAGTTGCCGAACGTAGCGGGAGAGCAGCCGCCAGGCCCACGGCGCCTCCGCCGCGAAGCGGGGCACGCCGCCGACCACCAGATCGAATTCGGGCGGGTTCAGGCCGTCTCGATCAGCATCGCCGTGGCCTCGCCTCCGCCGATGCAGATGGCCGCCACGCCGCGCTTCTTCCCTTCCTTGCGAAGCGCGTGAATCAGAGTCGTCAGGATGCGCGCGCCTGAGGCCCCGATGGGATGGCCGAGCGCCACGGCGCCCCCCCGCACGTTTACTTTCGCGGGATCGAGGTCGAGGTCTTTGATCGCCGCCATCGCCACTGCGGCGAAAGCCTCGTTGATCTCGAAAAGGTCGATATCGGATGTGGAGAGGCCCGTCTTCTCCAACAGTTTCCGAATGGCGCCCACGGGCGCCGTCGTGAACCATTCGGGCGCCTGCGCCACACCCGCATAGGCGACGATGCGGGCAATCGCCTTCCAACCTTTTGCCTTCGCCTTCTCATCGGTCGTGACAACGAGCGCCGCGGCGCCGTCGTTGATCTTCGAGGAATTCGCGGCCGTGACCGTGCCCTCCTTCTGGAAGACCGGCTTCAATCCCGCGATCTTCTCCAGCGGCGCGGCGAAGGGCTCCTCGTCGGCGTCGATCTTGAGCGGCTCTCCCTTCTTCTGTGGCACCTCGACCGGCGCGATCTCCTCGGAAAACAGACAGGTCTTAACGGCGTTCTGAGCGCGGCGGTACGACTCGAGACTGAATGCATCCTGCTCCTCGCGCGTGAAGTGGTACTTCGCCGCGCACATCTCGGCGCATTGGCCCATGTGCACGTCCTTGTACGGATCCCAGAGGCCGTCTTTGATCATCGAGTCGACGAGCGTTCCGTTTCCCATTCGCAAGCCCGTGCGCGCGCGCTCCAGCAAGTACGGCGCGTTCGACATCGACTCCATGCCGCCCGCCACGGCGACCTCGTATTCGCCGGCCTGGATGGCGTTGCCGACGTCCATGACCGCCCGCATCCCCGAGCCACAGACCTTGTGGACGGTGATGCACGGAACCGTATCGGGAATGCCGGCCGCCAGCGAGGCCTGGCGCGCCGGCGCCTGTCCTTCCCCTGCCTGCAACACGTTGCCGAAGACGACCTGCTCGACCTCCTCGGGCTTCACACCGGCCCGCTCGAGGGCCGTCTTAATCGCGACGGAGCCGAGCGCCGGAGCCGGAAGAGGGGACAGCTTGCCCAGAAACGACCCCACCGGGGTTCGGGCGGCGGAGAGAACGACGAGGTTTTTCATAGCACGCCGATTCTATCGCGGCGCCCGGGCTGAGGGTCCCATGCGGCTCCGCGCCTCGGGCCGGCTTCGCCGCCGGAGGCCTGCTACTCTTTTCCTCATGGCTCGGATTCTCGCAGTCGACTTCGGCGAAAAGCGGATCGGTCTGGCGACCTCCGACGTCTCGGCTTCCCTCGCCACTCCTCGGCTGACGCTGACCCGGAAGAGCGACAGGGCGCTCCTCGAGGAGCTCGTGCGTTTCTGCCGCGAGGAGGAGATCGGCCTTGCGGTCTTCGGCATTCCGCGGTCGCCCGCCGGCTTTGAAAGCCCTTTTGCGGGGCGTATTCGGTCGTTCGCGGCCAAGTTCGAGGCAACGACCGGGCTGCCGGTTCGCTTCCACGAGGAGACCTTGACCTCCGATGAAGCGGCGCGCCGGCTTTCGCGGCCTTCTCCGCGCGAGGAGATCGACCGGATGGCCGCCGCGGTCCTGCTGGAGGACTATCTGCAGAGCGTTGGCCGGAGCGCTCGATGAGCGCCACCCGGCGGCTGCTCCGCCTCGGGCTTCTGGCGAGCCTCCTCGCCCTGGCGGCCGCACTCTACCTCTTTCGAAACCTCGAGTATCCGCGCCTGCCGGCCCGGCCGGGGGAAGTCACGATCTTTTTCCCTTTTGGTACCTCGACCTCGGAGATCTTCCGGAAGCTCGCGAGCGAGCGTGTCGTGTCCAACGCCTGGCTTGCCGAGGCGTACTACTTGGTGGCCCGGAGCGCGACCCCGCTCCAGGCGGGCGAGTATCGCTTCACTCAGCCGACGCGCGTCTCCGAGGTGATCGCCCGCATGAGCCGAGGGGATGTTGTCCGCCACACGATCGTCGTTCCGGAGGGACTGACGGCCGAAGAGACTTTCGAGCTTTTCTGGAGCCGCGGCATCAGCCGACCGCAGGCATTTCGCAATGCCGTGAGAAACCCTCAACTCGTCTCGTCGATCTCTCGCGATGCCCCGGATCTGGAAGGCTTTCTCTTTCCCGACACCTACATCGTGACCCGGTCGACCTCGGCGCGTCAGATCGTGGAGGCGATGCTCGCCAATTTCCGGCGACACTTCACGCCCGAGTCCCGAGACCGCGCGCAGGCCATGGGTCTGACGCTGCGGCAGGCGGTCACGCTCGCCTCGATCGTCCAGAAGGAGGCGGCTGTCTATCGCGAGGAGACGATCATCGCCGGCGTCTACTGGAACCGCCTCCGGCGCGGAATGCGGCTACAGGCCGATCCGACCGTGACGTATGCCTTGAAGCGCGACGGCAAGTGGACGGGAACGCTCTACCGATCCGACTACGGTTACGAATCCCCCTTCAACACCTACCTCTATGACGGTCTGCCTCCCGGGCCGATCTGCAATCCGGGGATGGCGGCGCTCAAGGCCGCCGTGTCTCCGGCCCCGACCGAGTTTCTCTATTTCGTGGCCGATCGTTCCGGCGGACACACATTTTCCCGTACCTTTCAGGAGCATCTCGACGCGATCGCAACGTCCCAGCGGCAGCGAGGCGGAGCGCCTCCGGAAGCATCCGAGCCGCACGGTCACGGATCGATGCGCCAGCGCCGCGAAGCCCCCGAACGCCTGCCTTGACCGGCTGACAACGGCGCGCCACAATCGTTCGAGTCCCAACCCAGATGCCCTACGAACCGCTTCCCCGTCCGTTCGGCAACTACCTTTTGACGGCGGCGCTCGGTGAGGACGCGCTCGGCCGCGTTTACAGGGCCATCCGCTTATCGGAGGAGAGGGTCTTCGTCCGGCTGCGCATCCTCGACTCACCCGAGATTGCCAACGACGCGCTGCTCGACGCCATCGAGGAAAACGGCGAGATCCATGGATTCCTGAAGAACCCCGCCATCGCCCGCGGCGTTGACATGGACGCCGTGGAGGGAACGCCATACATCGCGTGGAACGAGTCGAGCGGCCGGACGCTGGAGGCCCTGCTTGAAAAAACGCGCGCTCTCTCGCGCAAGATCCCGGTCGAGCACGCTTTGCTCATCGCCGAAAAGATTGCCACCGCTCTCGACCATGCCTACAACACCACGATCGACGGCGACCGGACCCTCCACGGCCTGGTCTGGCCGGGCTTCGTCGCCATTTCCGATGATGGAGAGATTCGCCTTGCGGGCTTCGGCTTAGCGCCCGGGATCCTTCCTTCGCTCGACCGGCCGCGCCTGGCGCGCGAGATCGCCCCATACCTGGCACCGGAGGAAAGGGGGACGGCGGCAATCGGCAAGAGCTCTGACGTCTTCTCCGCTGGGGTCATCCTGCTCGAGCTCTTGACGGGCCTTCCGCCCACCGCCAACCCGCTGGCGACGCTGAAGGGGGCCGGCGGGGTTCTGCCCCCGCCGATCCTGCCCGAGATCATGGCGGTTCTCCGAATGACTCTGGGCCCCGCCGAAAGCCGCTACAAATCGAGCGGCGACTTGCGGCGGGAGCTCGGGAAGCTTCTGTTTTCCGGTCCGTATTCCCCTTCCACGTTCAACCTCGCGTTCTTCTTGAACGACCTCTTCCGCGAAGAAATCGAGGTGGAGGGCCGCGCGCGCGCAAGAGAAGCAGCTCTCGAGGCCGGGCCGGCGAGTGAGGCGGGACGTCCGGCCGCCCCGTCTCGGCCCCCGACGGCGCCTCCGATCCCGATGCGCGCGGAACCCGGCCAGAGCTCGGCGCCCCTCCTCCTGCCGCGTTCCCATGCCTCCCGCCGCAGCGCGATCCCTCTCATCGGGAGTCTGGTCGTCACGGCGGCTATCGTCGGCGGTATCTTCGTGATCTCACGACGGCCGCGGGACGCGAGTGCTCCGGCTCTTCCGACGCCCGCGGCCACCCCCCTCGCGTCGATCTTGACGCCGACGCTCTTGCCCGAGCTTGAGGCGACCCCCTCCGGGCCGACGAACGCGATGTCGGAGGCGCAGTTCCGCGACGAAGTCTCCAAGCGTCTGGCCCTCGAGGTCCGGAAGCTCGAGGCGGAAATCCGCTCCAAGAAGCCCCCCCCTCCGGCGCCCGCTCCTGCGGCTATCGAGGTCGCTCCCGTCGAACCTTCGCCGGTTCGCGCCGAGCCGACCGCCGCGCCAACGGTTGCTCCCGCCGAGGCCCCGCCCGCAACCGTCGCTCCTGATCCGACGCGCGCCGTCGTTCGGGAAGGCGCGCTGGTTCCGTTCGAGGAAGTCGATTCGCCGCCGAAGATCGCTCGGATCGTGAAACCCTCCTATCCCGCGATTGCTCTCCAGGCGCGGATCGGCGGCATCGTGGTGCTCCGCGTGCTCGTGTCCGAAAAAGGCGCGCCGCTGGAAGTCGAAGTTCTCCGGCCGGCTCGCGCCGGGCTCACGGAAGCGGCGGTCGAGGCCGTGCATCGCTGGATCTTCCAGCCAGCCACGAAGGCCGGAGTCGCGGTCCGAACCTGGATGGTGGTGCCGATCCCGTTCGAGCCCTAAACCGGGTTCCAGGGTTCCTGGTTTCTGGGTTTCTAGTTCCTGGTTCGCGCCGACCTCCAACCAGAAACCAGAGACCAGAAACCAGAAACCTCTTCTACGGTTTCGTCTCGTAGCTGATCGACTTCAAGTTCGGAGCCCTGGCGCGGAGGAAGTCTTCCATGACTTTGTCTTCGACCCAGGTGATCTCGGTTCCATCGACGAAATAGGTCGGCGTCGATTTCACACCGAGGCGCTGCCCCTCTTCGAGGTCCTTGCGCACACCCGCGAGGCTTTCCTCCCTCAGATAGCAGTTGAGAAAGTCGGTGCGTGGAATGCCCGATCCCTCGGCGAAAGTGATCGCGAGCTCATCGATCCCCGAGACGGTGATGGTGGGTTGCTGGCTGTAGACCTGCTTCTTGAAGGCGAACATCGCCTGCCCCGCGAATCGGAAGATGCACTCCGCGGCGGAGGCCGCCTTCATGGACCAGGCATGCGAGAACCAGAGTGGGAAGAACTTGGTGTAGCGCTTGTAGGAGAGAGTTTGAGAGTTGGCCTCGAGCAACACGTCCATCTGCGTGCCTCGGAAACGGCAGTATCCGCATTCCATGTCGGCGTACTCGACGATCGTCACCGCGCCGTCCGGCTTCCCCTGGAAACGCGGCACGGATAGATCGATGCGCCGCCTGCGCTCCTCGCGGGGATCCATCTGGAAGTCCCAGAGCATGCCGTTGAGAAAGCGCGATCCATCCGGCGAAACGAATCCCGGCAGCCGCACGGGCCCGTAGCCGGATTCCACCGCCGTGACCAGCGCCTTGAGACCCGCCGCATCGGCCGGAGGAACCAGGATCGCCTTCGCGCGCGTGCGGTACAAGGCCGATGTCCGGGCCTCGAGCCAGGCGAGATCCGCCGCGCTCTGGACCGGCCGGGGATTGGGATTGGCGATGGTGTCCCCGTCGAAAAACCACTTCCCGTCGTCCGATACGTACACCGTCGCGTCGACGGCCAGCTTGGGGTACTTGCCCGAGCGCTTGACCTTGTAGGCCTGAAAGCCGGGAAGACGTTCCGGGGTTCTCTCGACGGTCACCTTCGAGCCGGGGTCGTACGAAAGGAAATTTGCCAGGTATCCGGGGAGGCGCGCTTCGATCCCGCCTGCTGCGACCTTCGCTTTTGCGGCGGCGGAAAAGGCGTTGAGGCTCGAAAACATTCCGATGAGGCACAGTCCGAACACACTAACCTTCATCCTTATGTACCCTTTCGTGATGAGCTCATTTCCCCGGGGGCAACCCCTTCTGGAGCAGATTCAGGGATTGAACGACGGCGGGCTGGTCGGGCTTGATCGAGAGCGACTTCTCAAAGAGCGCCACGGCCTCGTCTCTTCGGCCGAGACAGGTCTTCAAGAGCGCGATGCTGTTCAAGGTATCGGGGCTTCGGGTCTCGGCTTCGAATCGGGCGACGGCGTCGTAGGCTCCGGGGCAGTCCCGGCTCTTGAACCGCAGGATAGCGAGCTCCCGGCTGACGGGCTCGCTCGCCGGATAGAGCCGCGCTCCCCGCTCGAGCACCTCCCGGGCCGCCCCCTTCTTTCCCTGGTCCTGATACTCCGCAAACCAGCGAAGAATCGTCCCCTCGGGATCCGCATGACCGGCCTGGAGCGAGCGAAAGAGCCAATCGACCGCGGCCCGGTCGTCTCCACGGGTCCGGTAGAGCACGGCGAGATTGAACTGCGGAGAGGCGTAGGTGGGCCGCAATGCGAGCGCCTTCCGGAAGGCCGCTTCGGCCGCCCCGAGATCCTTCGTGCTCTCGCGCAGATAGAGTCCCAGGTTGTTCCAGGCGCCTTCCGTCATGCCCGGCCGGTCGCCGCCGGTCGGCTCGAGCTTTGGGGGCTCGCCGCCCGCCAGATACCCGAGCGAGCGAAGCCTCTGGGCGTATTCGTTGGCCTCTTTTTCCGACATTTCGCCGGCGGCCAAACGCCGGATCGCGACTGTTCCGAACAGGTCTTTACGCGGCGGCGTCCCGATCTCGTGAAACGCCGACCGGATAACGTTTCCGCTCGAGCGGCGGTCGATCGGAAGGTCCAGCAGGGCCGCCGCCGTCGGAGCGACGTCGAAGACCGACGCCCTCCCTCGTTCCCGGTTCGGGCTCACACGCGCACCGTAGGCCACGAAGACGCCATCCAGCCGGTGCCAGTAGGCGGCGGTCGACGGATTCAGCGAGGAACGCTCGCACGGGCGGTCCTCTCCCCATTTGAAACCGTGATCCGAGTTGACGATCAGGGTGGCGTGGTCTTCGTCGGCGCGGCGCATCCACTGGCCCAGGACCGAATCGACGAGCCCGTAATACTCGTCGACGGCCCGACGGTAGCGGTTGAAGTCGGAGTCCGAGACGCAGGCCATCTTCGGCGGTACGTACGGGGCGAAGACATGGCCGATGGCATCGGTGCCTTCCAGATAGAGCAGCATCAGATCCGGAAGGTTCTTGTCGTAGAGCTCGCGCGCGATTCGCTGCTGCGTGCGCGTCGCGCCGACGATGCGAGCCAGCGCCACGATCGGATTCTCCAGCCCGGCTCCGCTCGCGCGCGCGCGGGCGATCTCGTCGAGTGGGGCATCGACGAAGCGAGCGAGCTCCGAGTCTGCGACCACGGCTTCTCGAGCCACGATCTGCTCCACACCGGCCGAGAGTGACGCGGGATACGCGACCCCGGAGCGCGGGAGGCCCTCGAAGAGGATGGGGCTCGCGTGGTCGGAGATGAAGAACCCCGCGACTTCCTCGGCGGGATGGGTCGCCCACCAGCCGACGACACCCACGGAGCGGCCCGAAGCGGACGCCACGTTCCAGATCGCCGGCACCGCCCGAGACCGGCCCGAAATGGGAACCTTCTGTCCCGTTGTGGGGTCGACCTCCTGAAAGTCGAGAACGCGGTGAACGTCGGGCCCCACGCCCGTTGCAATCGTCGTCCAAACCACCGGCGACAGAATGGGCATGAAGCTCGTCAGCTTCGCCCCATAACCGTGCGTCACCAGACGGGACCAATTCGGCATCTTCCCTTCCGTCGCGAGCCGGTCGAGGAGGTCCCAGTCGAGACCGTCGAGGCCCAACCAGATCACCGGCGATCGCCCGCCCGGCGGACGGCGGCTGCGCGCAGGGTCCGCGGTCTCCACGGCCGGTGCTGCCGGCTTCTGCGGCACCGCCGGGGCGGCGCTCGCTGCTCGTTCGGAGCTTTTCCCGCAGGAGAGCTCGCAGGCCGCCAAAAGGACCAGGACGGCGCACGCACCGCCCCGCTGCGGACCATGAGGCATTATCGCGGGGCGCCCTTGTCGGAGGCGGTCGGAGCGTTGAGCTTGGACTGGATGTAGTCCTCGGCCAGTCGTGGCTCGCCCATCAGCAAGGCGCCGCGGTAGAAGAAGACGGGTGTGCTGTTCAATCCGAGCTTGAGCGCCAGCTCGACGTCGCGGAGTACCCGCGCGCTTGCGCGACCGCTCGAGAGCTCGGTCTCGTAAGCGTCCCGGACGCCGGCCGCCTCGGCGACGTCGGCGCCGAGCTCACGCGCGCCCTTCTCGGTCATCGTCGGGGCTTTCGGAAAGAGCGTCTCCTCGTACCTCGCGTAGAGGGCCGGGGAGATCAAGGCGAGCGCGGCCGCACTCTCGGCCGCCGCGAAGGCCCAGTCGTGGACCTTGACCAGCGGAAGAAACCGAATCTCGAGCGCACCTCCGTGCGTCCAGACGAAGTCGCGGAGCTGTGGCGTGCGCCGACGGCACCTCTCGCACTGAAAGTCGATGAAGGCGGTGACGATGAAGCTTCCCTTTTGCGGCCGCACCCCCGGCGATTCGGAGAGCAGCCGGTCGCGCCAGGCGCCCGGGTCGAAGCCGAACGGCCGGAACTCCCCCAAGAGGAGCGTGGCGCCGTCCTGAGAGACGAATCCGGGCAGCGACGCCGACGCCTTCTCCGCCTGACGGATCGAGACGCGAAGCGGGATTAGCGCGCCCCGCGTCCCCTCGCCGAGCAGGATCGAAGACGGCAGGCCATACACGTCCCGCAGAGCCGCTTCGAGCACCGCAATGTCCTCCGTCGCGGAGAAGGGCTGATCGTGCCGCGCCTCGGAGTGGAGAACCTCGCCGACGAAGACCTCGTCGCGCCCGCGGTCGAGAAGGGTGATCGAGAGCTCGTTGCGGTTCTTCGAGTCGCACTGGCGCTGCACGCGGTATGCCTCGTAGCCGGGGATGGCGATTTCCGCGGCCTCGGCGACGGAGACTTTCGTTCCCGGGCAGACGGAGAACCAGCTCGAGAAGTAGCGCGAGAGGTGGTCCCGGGAGGCCTGATCGGCCCGAAGAGGAGCGCGCGTCAGTGCGAGAAACGCCGCCAGAATGAGGGCATTGCGCATGCCGCGAACCTTAACACGCGGCCAGGCGTGCGGATTTCCTCCTCCTCGGGCTCGTGGCCCGAGAGCATCCGCCTTCGAAACGGACTACGAACCTCCGCGCCCGGCGATCATGTCGCCCCGACGCAAGACTTGCTTCGCCCGCTCGAGCGCCGCGAGGACGGTGTCCTCGCGCTGGAGGACATTCTTGCCGTACCCCTCCTTGGTCAAGAACTGCAGCACGAGCTCCTGGTAGGGGACGCTCTTCGGAAGGTTCGCTCGCAGGTAGTGCCAGACCTCGATCCAGTTGGATGCCGACCGGCTCACCGTGGCGTCGGGACCGGTGACCTTATCGATCCGGGCCAACCGAGCCGTGCCCGAGCCTCCCATCTGGTACGCTCCCCTGACCTCGGCGCGGGTGTAGCGGGACTGGCCGGAGACGTCGGCGGCGCCGCCCTCGTCTTTCAGGGTCAGCGGCTTGCGCCCGCTGTAGCTGGGCGGCCCGACGAGGATGAACACCATTCCGCGGTCGGTCAGGCTCCCACGCACCTCGTCCTGCGTGAATCGTGAGTCGCAGAACGTGACACGCTTCTCGAACTCCTCCCGAAACTCGTTCTCGGGAGTCTCGGGCTTTGAGTCGCGCGCCTTCCAGAAACCGCTGATGAACTCGGAGCGCGAGAGCGGATCGGCCAGGTTCTGAAAACTCTTTCGCTCCTCCGAAGTCAGCAGGTACTTCGCCGGACCGTCGGCCCACTCCTCGCCGGCCTCCTCCAAGGGCTTGGACTCGGGTGACCGAAACGCCCGGTAGTCCGTCGACAGAATACCGGTCTCCTCGGGCGCATTCGCTCGCTGCGCGGACGACTTGCGTGCCGATTCGAGCGCCGCAATCACCTTAGGCGGATACAGCGAAGGATCGAGCCGAGCGTTCGGCTGATAAGCGAGGAAGGCCTGGAAGATCTCCTCCGCCTCCTCCGAGCGGCCGAGGGCCGCGAGCGAGGCCGCCTTGTAGAAGAGAAGGCCCGGCAGGAGCTTTTCTCGCTCCTGCTCGAGGCCGGCCTTACCACTCTCGGCGTCGAGCGTTTCGACGGTCGAGAGGGCCTGTGTGTAGTTGCCGAGCTTGAATTGTTCCTTGGCCTTGAAGAAGAGCTC
>DASXTI010000215.1:0-5348 GCA_036505535.1 Thermoanaerobaculia bacterium | reverse complement strand
GCGGCCGGAGCAGGTGCGAGAGCTGACGGACCTCGGCCAGACAGACCTCGGCGAGCTCTCGCGCCGACACGACGCGGGCCGAATGCTTGGGATCTCCGAGAGCCGTATCCCGCTCGAGCAGCTGCAGGGCGATCTTCAGAGCCGTCAGCGACTGGCCGATGCCATCGTGGAGGTCCCTCGAGATCCGCCTTCGCTCCTCCTCCTGCAGCCGCAACACTCCGCGAGAGATGCGCCGGAAGCGTCTCTCCGACTCGGCCAGCCGCTCGAGGAGGCGGACGTTCTCCGAGCGGATCTGGACGACTTGCTCGGCAATCTCGCGCACCCGGTCGCTCATTCAGGCGGCTCCGTTGCGCGGCCGCCGCGCCTCCACTTCGCGGACGGTCTCAAGCGCGTTGAAGCGGGCGAGAAGATCCCCCTCGAGGGCGCCGCGCACTCGGATGATCTCGCCGGCGCTCCGGGCGTAGGCGCCCGCGGCGGCCGACCGGTCACCCTTCGCGTCCAGGATCCGCCCGAGCAGGGCGTACAGACGATACAAGCCGGCGGACCATCCCGCCCGCTCCGCGATGTCCAGCGCGCGCCGCGCGGCTTTTTCCGCGCGCGCCGTTTGCCCGCCGGCGAGCTCGGCGCGCGAAAGACCCTCCGCAGCCTGGATGGTCAGCAGCGTGTGGCCGAGCGACTCGGCCTCGCGTAGAGCCGCCTCCAGATTCGCCGTCGCGCTCCTCCCCTGCCGCCTCGCGGAAGCGATTCGCGCGCGCAGAAACGCGACCTTGCTCTTGCTCTGCCGGGCGAGATCGATCGCCCGAGCGAAGGAACGCCGGGCCGACTCCGTCTCGCCGCCCGCAAAGAGCCACTCTCCGCGTAGCACCTCGAGATCCGCGCCCTGCTCCCGGTTGTCGGTCTCGCGGATCCAGGACTCGGCCGCGTCGAGCTTCGCCCTGGCCGCCTCCGTGCCGCCGAGCTCGAGGAAGGTCTCCGCTTCCGCGAGCGTGAACTCGGCAAGCGCCGGTTTGAAGTCCACACCGCGCGAGACCGAGAGGGCTTCCTCGTACGACGCCAGAGCGGCCTTGTAGCGCCCCTGGTAGTGGTGGACATTTCCGAGGTTGCCGAGAGAGATGGCCACCCCGTTCTTGAAGTCGATCTCGCGGCTCTCTTCGAGCGCCTCGGCGAAGGACCTGAGCGCCTCGTCCCATTTCCCCTGCGCGAGCTGCAGGAACCCCAGGTTTTGAACCGAGAGAACGACCCCGTTCTTTTCGCCGATCTTCCGCCGCAGGTCGAGAGCCTGTTGCCAGTAGACCAGCGCGTTGTCGTACTCGCCGAGCAGAAAGAAGATGTATCCGACGTTGTCGTAGCTCTGCGAAAGCAGCCGTTCGTCCCCCAGCTCGCGGCGGATCTTAAGCGCCTGCTGATACGCCTCGAGAGCGCGCGCGTAATCGGCGCGACCCTCCTCGACGAAACCGAAGTCGTTCAGGACGTCCGAGAGTCCCTGGCGGTCGCCGATCTTCTCGAAGCCCTCGCGCGCGGCGCGCAGATCGGATTCCGCGTTGCGCGGCTTGCCCATCGCGTTGAAGACGAGCGCGCGATTTCGCAGCGTGGCGGCCATTCCCCGCTCGTCGCCGAGCCGCTTCCGCAGCGCCGAGGCAGCCGTGTAATTCTCGAGCGCCTTCGGATAATCGCCGAGCTGCTGATAACCGACGCCGATCGCGTTCAAGACATCGGCCTTCCCCTTTTCGTTGCCGAGCCGGCTCTGCAGCGCGAGGGCGCGAACCAGATAGTCGCCGACGGCGCGTGAGGTCTCTCCGGTGAAGTTCGCGCTCTTGCCCAGAAGAAACCAGCCGCGCGGGTCGGCCGGGTCCAAGGCCACGACGCGTTTTAGGGTCTCGACGGCCTGGGCATGGTGGCCCTGCGCGGCCTGAGCGACCGCCAGATCGAGGCGCGCTTCGGTGTCGTAGGGATACCGCTCGGCGAGCTCCCGATAATTCTTCTCGGCCTCGGCGGGGCTGCCCGCGAGCAGCGCCGCCCGCGCGCGAATCCGGTATCCGAGCCGCGAATCGCCCGTGCCCACGGCTCGAAGCGCCTGATCGGCCGCGCGGACGGCTCTCTCGTGGTAGCCGAGACTCTGGTAGGTCTGCGAAAGCGCCTCGAGCGCCGCCGCGAACTTCGGGTCCGCGCCGACGGCGCGCTCCAGCGCGGGAGCGGCGGCGACGTCGTTGCCGACGAGAAGCTGACTCCGGCCCTCCTCGTAGGCCCTCGCGGCCTCGAGGGACCTCGTCTCGGGCTCGCGGTTCCCGGAACCGAGCGGGCGCTCGAGCCCCAGCTCGCGACGCAGCTCTCCTCCGAGATTCTCGGCGGCGCGAAAGAGTCCGTCCGGCCCGTCGCTCTCGACACCGAAGGCACGGGCCGTCGGACCGGCCTGCTCGATGCGCGTGAGGCTCAAATCCACACGGATCCTTTGGCCCGAGCGCCGCACCGTTCCGGTCACGAGCCGATCGACGCCCCAGAGCTCCGCCAGCTGCCGCAGCGTTCGGTCGTCGTAGGGCGCCTGGCCCAGCCGCAGGTCGCGCAGGGTCCGCCGCACGCGCAGAGATTCGATCACACGGAGATCGGGCGCATCGCCGAGGCTTGCCGCGAGAATCTCGGGGATTCCGTTGCTCGTCCAGCCGAGCGCAGGATCCGCCGTCTCGTCCTGGAGGGGCAGGACGGCCACCGCGTGGCGGGCGGCGGCCGGGCTCGACGCGCGAGCCGCCGCAGCCGGAGCGCGCGTGTTCGCCGGCCGGTGCAGCGCGAGCCATCCCCCTCCCGCCGCAAGAAGCAGGACCGCTGCAAGCAGCGGCACCCATCTCCGGGCCCGAAGTCGGGGCGACGCCGCGCCGCGATCGAGGTCGGCGATCAGGGCCGAGGCCGACGGATACCGACGTGACGGATTTCGCTCGAGGCAGCGGCGAATCACGGCGCGGATTCCGGGAGCAACGCGGACTCCGGTCTCGGAGAGGTCTCGCGGACGGCCCGAGAGGCGTTGCGCGAGCATCTCGGAAGAGGACCCCGCGCGGAAGGGAAGCTCGCCCGAGAGCATCTCGAAGAGGAGGATGCCAAGAGCATAGAGATCGCTCCGGCCATCCAGCGGCTCGCCCGTGATTTGCTCGGGGGAGAGATAGTCGGGTGTGCCGACGACCGCGCCTTCCCGCGTGACGCCGGCTTGTGTGACGGATCGGGCCACGCCGAAGTCGGTGATGAACGCGTCGCCCTGGGCGTCGATCAAGAGATTGGCGGGTTTCAGATCACGATGGACCACTCCCGCCTCGTGTGCCTGGGCGAGTCCTTCGGCGACCTGTCGGACGATCCGGACTGCGCGCTCGACTTCCAAACGCCCGTCGCGCTCGAGAATCTCGCGAAGCGAGCGGCCCTCCACGTACCGCATCGTCAGGAAGCGCAGACCTTCGTGCTCTCCGATGTCGTGGATCCGGACGACGTTGCGGTGGGTGACCTGCCGCGCCAGGATCAACTCGCTGCGAAACCGCTCCATGATGCGGGGGTCCGAGCCTAGATCGGGACGCAGCACCTTGAGAGCGATCTCCACGCCGAGCTCCTCGTCGTGGGCGCGATAGACGACTCCCATGCCTCCCAAGCCGACGAGCTGACGAATGCGGTAACGGCCGGCGATGAGGGTCCCGGGCGCGAGGCGTTGAGTCAGGTCGACGTTTGTCTGTGTGGCGGGCAGCGCCGTCGCCGGGGTCTCGCGATTCGCCCCCGGCTCTCCGGTTGGCCTCGCCGTCGGGTCAGCGGGCACCGCCCACCCTCCCGGAAGAGCCGTTCACGCGGACGGAGCGATCTGGTCCGCCATTTCCCGCTCGTCCTTCAACTTTCGCGCAATCTCGCCGACCTGCCGCTCGAGGGCCTCGAAGAAGCGCTGACCATCCAGCGACGGCTCGCCCAGCAGCTCGCGGATTTGACGTTCGATCTTCGCCGTCGCCACGACGAGGGCCGCCTGATCGGCCAGCGCTTCGAGGATCTCGAGGTCGAGATCGGTGAAGCCGCCGCCGCGTTTCCGCCCGTCGACGTAGATCAGTCCGATCACCCGATCATCGCTCCGCAACGGGACGCAGGCCAGCGCCGCGATTCCCCGCTCGACGACGCTGGGGCGCTTGCCCAGGAAAGCGTCGGACCTCGCGTCCGATGCGACGACCGAGCGCCCCACCCGCAAGGCGGCCTCGATCGCGCCGAGACTTCCCGAGAACCGTTCATCGATGGGATCGAGGGATGCGAAGCCGGATGCGATCTCGGCGCGGAGCGTTCCGGCAGGATCGAGCAAGAGGACAAACCCTCGCTCGGCGCCGGCCACGTCCAGCACGGAGTCCAGCAGCCTCCGCAGGAGACTGCGGGGATCCTGCAGGGTGCTCAGTTCCCGCCGGAGCTCGGCCGTCGTCTGGAGACGCTCGTTTCGTTCGGCGTCGAGCGCTTGTACTTCGCGCTCCGAAAGCACCTCGAACTGCGAAAGAAGGCCTCCAAAGCTGATCCAATCTTCGTCGACCAGCGGGACCGACGTTACGGGGAATCCGTTGACGAACGTCCCATTCTTGCTGCCGAGGTCCACGAGATTCCAGCCGGGACCGCTCCACTCGAACCGCGCATGTCGCGCGGAGACCCGCGGATCCTCCAGAACGACATCGCTTCCCGTCTCCCGTCCCGCGAGACGGCTCTCCCCTTCCGCAAGCAGAAAAAAGCGGGAGGTTCGCTGCGGCGGGTAGAGCGTTAGCTTGGCGGACACCCGGAGGACCTATCCGGCATCAACTCTGGTTGGCTTTGACGGTCAGGCTGAACCGCAGGGTATCCGCCGCCGTGCGCAGCAGACCGGCCACGTTGACGACGCTGCCGCCGGCCTGCCACACGTCCGGAATGGCGCTGCCGCTCTGACTCTTGACCGTGTCCGCGAAAGCGGTCACGGCGCCGATGGAAGCGGTGAACGAGCCTCCGTTGTAGAGACTCCGGGCGTTGTTCAGCCGCGACTGGAGGTCGTTGAGCACGCTCGCCGGCATCGACCCGGCATTGGCGGTCAGCGCGGCCTGGAGCGCATCGAACTTCGCCCCGATGACGGCATCGACGAGACGAGTGTCGACGACGATTAAGAAGTCGGAGTAGCCGGGTCCCGAGCCTCCCGCGCGCACGCTGCCCATGTCGAGCGAGCCGGTCATGTCCGAGAGCGGTCCCCCGGAGGGTCCGCGAAAGAGACGAAAGCCCGGCGCGAAGGTCAAGTTCTGCGTGTAGAGAGAAATCTTGTAAACGCCCGAGAACGAAAGCGCGCTCCCGGCCGTCGGCTCGATGTGGAGGAGGACCGGAAACGCGGCCGGAATCGT
>DASXTI010000214.1:0-7654 GCA_036505535.1 Thermoanaerobaculia bacterium | reverse complement strand
CCGAAGCGGTGAACGGTACGCACAAAACGGGATTCGTGCGCGTCGTCTCCGATGGCAGCGCGGACTTCCGCCAGCAGGCTCGTCAGCGTGCCGTCCGAGACGAACGTCCCCGGCCAGAGCTTCTCGTGGATGCTGTCTTTCGAGACCGCCTTGGGACGGTTCTGGAGGAGGAGCTCCAGGAACTGGAAGGCCTTGGGCTGCAGATGGACCGCTTTACCGCGGACATAGAGCTCGCGCGTCTCCGAGTCGAGCAAACACTCTCCGAACCGAACTTTCATCGCCGCTCCCGGAAATAAGCCGGGAAATCCCCGCGCGTCCGCAACGACTCGGGCGCGTCTTGAGCGAGATCTTGATTATCGCGCAAGGCGGCCATTCCAAACACAGATGGCCCGGCGCTCCGAAAAGGAGACGCCCATGGTCGACCGCGATGAAAACGCTCGCCACAGTCGGTTTGGAACGGTTCTCATGCTCGCTCTGATTCTGAAGGCCGAGGAGTCCTTCGCGGGAGACGCGGCCGGCCTCGCCGCCGTTGCCCCGGGCATTTTCCCCAACCCGGTCGTCGCCGAGGCCGTACGGTTGGCGGCCATCAAGCTCTCCAACCCCGCCTGCCGCGAGGTCTTCTCCGATTTCTACGACGCGGCGGGGCACACGCTCCAGCAGAACCTCGACCTGTTGGAACGATCGGGAATCGGCTACTTGCAGTGGACCCTCTTCTACGAGGGCTACGGCAAGTCGGTCTGTGATTCCCGCAAGATCCTGGCGTCGACGACGCCGGGGAGCCGAGTCGTTTTCGTTTGCACCCCGCAGTTCGCCGTCGTCCAGCACCGCGATCCCGGGCTGGCGGCCGTCCTCATCATCCACGAGGAGCTGCACTCCCTGGGTCTCGGCGAGAACCCTCCCCAGAGCCGCGTCATCACGGCGCAGGTCATCGCGCGGTGCGGGAAATGAGCAGCGCCCTCGAAACGCCGGCGGTCTCTGCAACCACCCCGGCCATCACGGCGGCTGGCGACGTCGAACGTTCGTCGCGTCGCGTCCTCGCGGAGGCCGAGCAGCTCGGCATCCCCTGGACTCGAATTCTGCTCGAGGAGATTCAGGCCGAACGCACGCTCCGGTCCTACCTGGGCGAGCTCGATTGCCCCTGGTCGCTTCGCGAGGCGCTGTGGGTGTTGCCCCACTCACTCCTGCACTCCTGGCGCGTGCGGCTTCGCATCCATCGACTCTCGTTGGAGTCGCTTGCCACGTGGGCGTCCGAGGCCCGGCAGGAGCTCCGGGGCCTCGCGGATTATCTTTCCAACCGCGCGCGCGAGACACCAGCGGAGCTCGTGCGAGCGAGACATCTTCTCTTTGCCTATCGCCGCATCCTCGCTCTCATGCAGGCCCGGCGCGCCGCGGAGCGCGTGATCGGATTCCGAGGGCAGCGCATCGAGAAAGTCTGCCGCAAGACCGGCTGCTCCCCCGAGGACGCGCGGTGGGCCGTTGAACGAGCGGCCTCGCTCGACCGCGTGCCTCTCCTGGAAGACTGCGTACGCCGCGTTCGGGAAGATGGCTTCGACATCCCCGCCGCCTCAACGGACTTCGAGTCCCTCCGGCTCTTGAGAAAGTCCGTCAAACGGATGTTCCCGCGCGGCGCGCGCCGAGAAGCCGAGTGAGGGAGAAAGGCTACAGGACGTCTGCGGCTTCGATGGCGTGGACGAAGGCGCCTCGCCAGAGGCTTGTGAGCCCTGTTACGTCATCGTCGATGAGGGTCCGGTTGCGAACGGAGATCGAGAGTCGGTCCCCGCCGACACGGCCGATGATCGAGAAGGGGACGCGGCTCGAATCGGCGGCGGCGCGTATGGCGCTCTCGGCCTCCGGCGCGAAGGAGATGACGGCGCGGCCGGTCGTCTCGCCGAAGAGGAGCGAGGAGAGGCGCAGACCCGAATCGAGCTCGATGGCCGCGCCCAGGTTGCCCTCCATCGCGCACTCCGCGAGCGCAACGGCCAGACCGCCGTCGGAGACGTCATGGGCCGAGGCGAGGCGGCCCTCTTCTGCGAGAGTCGCCAGCAGATCGATCAGCCTCCTCTCGGCATCCAGATCCACTTCGGGGCACGGCCCCTCGTCGCGGCCCCGGATGACACGCAGGAATTCCGACGCGCCCAGCTCATCGCGAGACGTTCCGAGAAGGGCGACGAGATCTCCGGCCTTCCGGAACGGCATGCGCAGGTGCTTCGCGACGTCCTCCATCAGGCCGACCATCCCGACGGTCGGAGTCGGCGGGATCGCGCGGCCATCCGTCTCGTTGTAGAAGGAGACGTTCCCGGAGACGACCGGAACCGCGAGGGCTTGGCACGCGTCGGCGATGCCGCGCACCGCCGCCTCGAACTGGCCCATGACCTCCGGCTTTTCGGGATTGCCGAAGTTCAGGCAGTCGGTGATCGCGAGCGGGCGCGCGCCGGTGCACGCCACCGAGCGCGCCGCCTCGGCCACGGCGATGGCGGCGCCGCGGTAGGGGTCGAACATGCAGAAGAAGGGATTGACGTCGCTCTTCATCGCGATCGCCTTCTTCGTTCCCTTCACCCGCATCACCGCCGCGTCACCGCCCGGCCGCTCGACGGTGTTCGTCTGAACCATGTGGTCGTACTGCGACCAGATCCAGGATTTCTCGGCGACGTTGGGCGATGCGAGCAGCCGCCTCAAGACATCGCCGTAATCGACCAGCTCGGGCTCATCGCGCCAGAGCATGGGTCCGGCGGGGGCCGCCGGCGCGGATCGCGGCCGGTCGTAGCGCGGCGCCCGATCGGAGAGGGGCGCCGCCGGCAGATCCGCCACGATCTTCCCCTCGAAGAACAGGACCACGCGCTCCGAGTCGGTGACCCGCCCGATCTCGACCGCGTCGAGCTCCCACTTGCGGAAGATCCCGAGGACCTCCTCGAGCCGGTCGCGCCGCGCGACCAGAAGCATGCGTTCCTGGGATTCCGAGAGCATGATCTCGTACGGCGTCATCCCGGTCTCCCGCACGGGCACCTTCGAGAGGTCCAGCTCTATGCCGCTGCCGGCGCGGCCCGCCATCTCGAAGGAAGAGGAGGTCAGGCCTGCGGCGCCCATGTCCTGGATGCCGGTCACGGCGTCGGTCTCGAAGAGCTCGAGGCATGCCTCCATCAGGAGCTTCTCGGTGAAGGGATCGCCGACCTGGACCGTCGGACGCTTCTGGTGCGCCTCGTCGGCCGCGAACTCTTCGGAGGCCATCGTGGCGCCGTGGATTCCATCGCGCCCCGTCTTCGAGCCGACGTAGACGACCGGATTGCCCACTCCCTCCGCGCGGCCGAGGAAGATCCGATCGCTTCGAACGATCCCCAGGTTCATGACGTTGACGAGGACGTTGCCGTCGTAGCCGCGGTGGAAGGTCGTCTCGCCGCCGACGGTCGGAATGCCGATGCAGTTGCCGTAGCCCGCGATTCCGCGCACGACCCCGTCGACCAAGTGCTTCATGCGGGGGGCATCGAGCCTCCCGAAGCGCAGCGAGTTCAGTGACGCGATCGGCCGCGCACCCATGGTGAAGATGTCGCGCAGGATGCCGCCCACGCCCGTCGCCGCGCCCTGATAGGGCTCGATGAAGGAGGGATGATTGTGCGACTCCATCTTGAAGACGACCGCCAGGCCGTCGCCGATGTCCACGACCCCCGCGTTTTCCCCCGGCCCCTGGATCACGCGAGGGCCGGCCGTCGGCAACCTCTTCAGATGCACGCGGGAGGACTTGTAGGAGCAGTGCTCGCTCCACATCGCCGAAAAGATGCCGAGCTCGACGAGATTGGGTTCCCTCCCGAGGATCTCGAGGATGCGGGAGTATTCCTCTTCGGAGAGGTTGTGCTCCTTGATCAGCTCTTCGGTAATCATGACGACGGGAACGGATTCCAGGTTCCAGATTCCAGGTTCCAAGAGGGCGGATCTGTCTCTTCCTGAAACCTGAAACTTGGAACTTGGAACCCCTCTCTCATCGCGCGGCCAGGGCGGCGACCGCGGACTCGAACATCTTGATTCCGGCGTCGTTGCCGAGCAGGCTCTCCGAGCAGCGGTCTGGATGCGGCATCAGCCCGACGACATTCCCCTCCCGATTGCAGATTCCCGCGATGCCGTCGACGGCGCCGTTGGGGTTGGCCGAGTCCACGACGCGGCCTTCGGAATCGCAGTAGCGGAACACGATCCGGCCTTCGCGCCTCAGCTCCTCGAGGGTCTCGGGCGGTGCCGTGTAGTTGCCTTCCATGTGCCCGACCGGCATCTTGACGACGCTCCGCTTTCCGTAGAGGGACGTGAAAGGTGTCGCATCGTTTTCCACTCGCAGATGGATGTCGCGACAGACGTACCGCAGCCCACGGTTGATCCGCACGGCTCCCGGCAGGAGTCCCGCCTCGAGGAGGACCTGGAATCCGTTGCAGATTCCGAGGACCGCGCCCCCTTTGCCCGCGAACTCCGCGACGCTTTCCATCACCGGCGAGAAACGCGCGAGCGCGCCGGCGCGAAGGTAATCGCCGTAGGCGAAACCGCCCGGAAGGATGACTGCGTCCGCGCCCTTCAGGTCCGTGTCGTGGTGCCAGATGTACTCGGCCTCGCAGCCGAGCAGGTCCTTCGCGACGTGGTAACAGTCGGCGTCGCAGTTGGACCCGGGGAAAACCACAATTCCGAACTTCATCTCAAGCCAGCACCCTCACGTCGAACCCCTCGATGAGGGTGTTGGCGAGGAGCTCCTCGGCCATTCTCCGAGCGTCCGCCTCGACCGCCTTCGGGTCGCTCCCGGCGACATCGAGGAAGAAGACCTTCCCGGCGCGGACGTCGCGCACCGCGCGGTGCCCGAGGCGTCCGAGCGCCGCCGCGATCGCCTTGCCCTGAGGATCGAGCACGTCTTCCCGCGGATAGACCCGAACCTCCACCTTCATGCGTCGAAGGCCTCCAGTCCCTTGATCTGATCCGCGATATCGAAGGGGATGAGCCAGCCGCACCGCTCGATGGCGCGCGTGAGAACGGCGCGGACGAGCTCGGGCGTGTTGTTGGTGCGCGATAGGTGGGTCGCGACGACCCGCCGGAGCTTCGGACCCGCGGCGCGGCGAACCGCATCGGCCGACTGCGAGTTCGAGAGATGCCCCAGCCCCCCCGAAATGCGTCTCTTCAGCGGCCAGGTGTAGGGGCCGTCGCGCAGCATGTCTTCGTCGTGATTCATCTCGATCAAGAGCGTGGTCGAGTCTCGGAGAAAATCGACGAAGTCCGCCTCGGCGCGTCCCAGGTCCGAGGCGATGACCACGCGCGCGTCGCCGGACTCGAAGGCGTAGGCCACCGACTCCAGGGCGTCGTGCGGCGTGGCGAACGCCCGGAATCCGATCTCCCCCACGCGCCCGTCGCGGGCCGGCCCGACGCGAACGAACGGCGTGAACAGATCCCCCTCCAGTCCGATGGCCGCCGCCGTGCCCGCCGTCGCGAAGATCGGACACTCCCAACGAGCCGCGAAAACGAGCGCGCCGCTGGAGTGGTCGTGGTGCTCGTGCGTGAGGAAGAGGGCCGCGATGGAGTCCGGCGCCATCCGATTCGCCTCCATGCGCCTCTCGATCTCGCGCGCGGACAACCCTGCATCCACGAGCACCCTCGTCCCTCCCGACTCGACGACGCAACTGTTGCCGCCGGAGCCGGACGCGAGGACCGTGACGCGCACCGACGTAATTTAGCAAATGCACGACCCTCACGTCGAATGTCAGCTTTTGCCTGTCGATCCGAATCCTCCGGTGTGGCGCGAAGTCGCAGGCAGCTCATCGACCTTCTGGAGGCGCGCGCGCGCGACGGGGGCGATGACGAGTTGCGCCATGCGATCCCCGCGTGCGATCGTCACGGGCTCCGCCCCGAGATTCGCGAGGATCAAGCGGATCTCGCCCCGGTAGTCGCTGTCGACCGTCCCGGGGCCATTCAAGAGAGACAGCCCCTTATCGAGCGCCAGCCCGCTCCGCATCCGCACCTGCCCCTCGTACCCCTCGGGAATCGCGACGGCGAGACCGGTCGGAACGAGCGTCCGGCCGCCCGGAAGCAGCGTCAGCGTCTCCGAGATCGCCGCACGCAGATCACAGCCCGCGGAGCCCGGAGTCGCATATGCGGGCAGCTCGAGTCCCTCTCCGTGAGGCAGGACGCGAATCGGGACGGCGATCTCCGTCACAGGCGCTATTAAACACGATGCTTGACCCTCTCGTCCGACCGCCTGCCGGCGGCGACCCCCGGGAGGAAGGGCCGAAGCGTTCCCATCGAGAGGATGTTGGACAGCCCGCGCGAACTCTCCGCCTCCACCCGCACGACGTCGTCGGGCGAGACCGCCGCCGCCGGAAACGAAAAGCTCCAGCGCCGCCTCGAGCCCGGAGCGCCTTCCCCCGTCAAGACCCCCGACGGCGTGTCGCGCAGCCAGAGGCTCACGGCGGGCGGCGGCTCGTCCGGCGCTCCTTCGGCCCAACCCTCGATCGGAACGGCGCCGTCGTCGCGGATCGCCGAGCGGTCGAGCTCGCCGCGGGGGAACCGGGATACGTCGAGAGGCGGCAGGTCGGGCACGGGAGGGCGCACGAGAACGTAGAGATCCTGATAGGCGCAGAAGCCGAAGGGCACGGCTTCGAGACGCGCTCCTGCGCCGGCCGCGCGCTCCGTCGCGGCGCGCACGAAGTCCTCCGTGACGTAGGAGGTTCCGTACTCGGATGGGTTCAGCCGCGCCGTTTCGCTGGAGGCGCGAAAGACGATTCCGGCCGACCAGTCGACATCGGGCTCCGAAAGCAGTGCCGCGCCGTGGACGCTGAAGAGCAGCACGCCGCCGGGAGCGAGCTCGCCGTAGAGGCGCGCGAGCCACGCCGCGAACCGATCGGCCGGAAGGTGGCTGAAGAACGACGATGCGACGACGACATCGAAAGGGCCTTGCAGCCGGAGGGTCTCGGGGTCGCGAGTCGAGACGATACCGGCCACGCCGAAGCTCGCCGCCTGGAAATGGACCGCCCGGGGATCGATCTCGGCGACCGCGATTCTCTCCGGGGCAAGGGCCCTCACGAGAAAGCGCGTCGAGCGTCCGAAGCCCGAGGCAAAGTCGAGAAGCGATCCCACGCCCGAAAACCCGCCGAACCGCCACCGGACGATATCCTCAACCGCCCGAAGGATCTGATGCCCCTTGAGGAAGTAGAGGATCGCCGCGGCGTCGTCGGACCCGCGGAGCGAGTGCCGGTTGTAGAGAAACATCTCGTCGGCCGGATGGATCAGGACGCACGGCGCCCCGCCGGCTCCGGCAAGACGTCGGACGTAGGACGCGACGACTTCCGAGCCGCCGGGGTCGAAGTGCGGCTCGCTCGACATGGCGCGATCAGCCTGCGAGTGCTGTAACCGAAGTCTTGATGTAGTTCGGTCCCGTAGGGGCGGCCCCTTGCGGCCGCCCGCGGGCGGGGACAAGCCCCGCCCCTACGACCAGGCCCCTATAACCAGTGCCGCTATCGAGACTTCCGTTACAGAACACTAGAGGGCGAGGGCGAGATCTGGTCCGGAGATCGAGAACTTCCCGACGTTGCCGACGACCGAGAGGGACAGAACGCGGCCGTCCAGCAGCCGTTCGGCCTCCGCTCCGACGTCGTCCTCGCTGAGGGCCTCCACCTTCGCGATGAGCTCCTCGGGGGGCACG